>NZ_JBSFFI010000011.1:0-183820 GCF_053596035.1 Streptomyces sp. NPDC001781
GTCGAAGCCTCCATGTCCTCGCCGTCCAGCCTGCTGCACTGGACCCGCCGCATGATCGAGATCCGCAAGCAGAACCCCGCCTTCGGACTCGGCTCGTACACCGAGCTGGTCTCGTCCAACCCGGCGGTACTCGCGTTCCTGCGCGAGTACGAGGACGACATCGTGGTCTGCGTGCACAACTTCTCGCGGTTCGCGCAGCCGACCGAGCTGGATCTGCGCCAGTTCACCGGGCGGCACCCGGTGGAGCTGTTCGGCGGGGTGCGCTTCCCGGCCGTCGGCGAACTGCCGTACCTGCTGACGCTGGCGGGCCACGGCTTCTACTGGTTCCGGCTGCGCCAGGACGCCGTTTAGGTGCGAGCGAGCGGGGCGGCCACCGGTTTCCGCCGCCCCGCTCGGGGCACCGTTCACTAACACCCCGACGACCCGGGGAAAGGACGTGACGCCCATGGCGGAAACGGTCACCCCCTCCAGCACGTCAGGTACCACGACCGAACTGCTCGAGTCGCTCGAACCCCTGCTGCGCGAATGGCTGCCCCGGCAGCGCTGGTTCGCCGGGAAGGGCCGCGCGGTCACCGGTTTCGACCTGGTGGCCGCCACCGAACTCCTGCCTCCTGAAGGCAGGTTGGGGCTCTACCATCTGCTCCTGCGCGTTCGCCAGCCACCTGTGCCGGGCGCTCCCGCGCAGCCCGGCGACTGCTACCAGTTGCTGATAGGCGTGCGCGAGGCGCTGCCGCCCCGGCTGGCGCCCGCGCTGATCGGCCATGTCGTGGACGGCCCGCTCGACGGGCGCACCGTCTACGACGCCCTGTACGACCCCCGGCCGGCCGAGGTGCTGCTGGAGGCTCTGCGCACCGGCGCCCGCGTCGGCGCGCTGAGCTTCGAGCGGGACCCGGCGCACGAGATCCGGGACCAGCTGGTGGCCCGGCTGATGACCGCCGAGCAGTCCAACTCCTCGGTGGTGTACGGAGATACGTTCATCCTCAAGCTGTTGCGCCGGGTCACCCCCGGCGTCAATCCCGATCTGGAGCTGCCGCTCGCACTGGCCCGTGAGGGCTGCGCGCGGGTGCCCGCGCCGGTGGCCTGGCTGCGCGCCGACCTGGACGCCGAACCGTACGTCCTCGCGGTCCTCCAGCCCTTCATGAACGGCGCGACCGACGGCTGGGATCTGGCCCTGCGCGAACTCGCCAAGGGCGAGGACTTCACCCGCGAGGCGCGTGCGCTGGGCCGGGCCACCGCCGAGGTGCACACCGCCCTCGCCCGCGCCCTGCCGACGGTCACCCTGGGACATGCCCAACTGGAGCTGATGGCGGGCGGAATGACCGAGCGGCTGGCCGCCGCGGTGCAGGCGGTGCCCGCGCTGCGGCCGTACGAGGCCGGGTTACGCTCGGCGTTCGAGGCGCTGGCCGACCTGTCCCGCGAGGGGCGGACCTGGACCGCGCAGCGGGTGCACGGTGACCTGCACCTCGGGCAGTGCCTGCGTTCGCCGGGCGACGGCTGGTCGCTGATCGACTTCGAGGGTGAGCCGTCCCGTCCGCTGGCCGAGCGGCGCATGCCGCAGCCCGCGGTGCGCGACGTCGCGGGCATGCTGCGCTCCTTCGACTACGCGGCCCACACCGCGAAGACCCCGGCGCCCGAGTGGGCCCACGCCTGCCGGGCCGCCTACTGCACCGGGTACGCCGAGGTCACCGGCCGCGACCCCCGTACCGACCCGGTGATGCTGCGCGCGTACGAGACCGACAAGGCGATCTACGAGGTCCTCTACGAGGCCCGGCACCGGCCCGAGTGGCTGGCGGTCCCGATGTCGGCGGTGCGCCGTCTCGCCACGCCCGACCTGTCTTGAGCCCGACCCGACCCCGACCGGGAGACTCGTCCGTGACGTCCAAGAAGCCAGCCGGCCCGAAGAGCAAATCCGGCAAGAAGCAGGCCAAGTCCTCGCAGGCGGCACCGGTGCAGCAGGTCCGGGCGAAACCCGGCAGGCAGGCGGACTCACCGGAGGACCTGCCCGCCGTCCCGAAGGCGCGTGGGCCCGAGGCGCCCGCGGCGCCTGCCGTGTCCGCGGCCCTGGACCCGGCCGACCGTGAGCGCCTGCTCGCGGGCACGCATCACGACCCGCACGCCGTGCTGGGCGCCCATCCGGTGCCCGGCGGGGTCGCCGTCCGGGTGTTCCGGCCGTACGCGGAGGCGGTCACCGTCGTCCTCGAGGACGTGCGGACGGAGCTGCGCGACGACGGGCAGGGATTCTTCTCCGGCCTGCTCCCGCTGACCGGCGTCCCCGCCTACCGGCTGCTGGTGTCCTACGACGGCACGGTGCACGAGACCGAGGACCCGTACCGCTTCCTGCCCACGCTCGGCGAGCTGGACCTGCATCTGCTGGGTGAGGGGAGGCACGAGGAGCTGTGGCGGGCGCTCGGGGCGCGGGTGCTCACCCGGCAGGGCGTGATGGGGACCCGGTTCGCGGTGTGGGCGCCGAACGCGCTCGGGGTGCGGGTCGCGGGCGGCTTCGGCTTCTGGGACGCGTCCGGCTTCCCGATGCGTTCACTCGGCTCGAGCGGGGTGTGGGAGCTGTTCCTGCCGGGGGTCGGGGAGGGCGAGCTGTACAAGTACGAGATCACCCGCCCGGACGGCTCACGCACCCTGCGCGCGGACCCGATGGCCCGCCGTACGGAGGTGCCGCCGGCGACCTCCTCGATCGTGGACGTCTCGCGCCACGAGTGGGGCGACGCTCAGTGGATGGCCCACCGCGCGGACCGCCCGGTGCACGCGGCACCCTTCTCGGTGTACGAGGTGCACCTGCCGTCCTGGCGTCCCGGACTGACGTACCGGCAGCTCGCCGAGCAGCTTCCCGCCTACGTGGGCGATCTGGGCTTCACCCACGTCGAGCTGATGCCGGTGGCCGAGCATCCCTTCGGGGGCTCCTGGGGTTACCAGGTCACCGGGTTCTACGCCCCGACGGCCAGGCTCGGCACGCCCGACGACTTCAAGTACCTGGTGGACAAGCTGCATCAGGCGGGCATCGGGGTGCTGATGGACTGGGTGCCCGCCCACTTCCCGCGCGACGAGTGGGCGCTGGCCGAGTTCGACGGGCGCCCGCTGTACGAGCACGGTGATCCACTGCGGGCGGCCCATCCGGACTGGGGCACGCTGGAGTTCGACTTCGGCCGGCGCGAGGTGCGCAACTTCCTGGTCGCCAACGCGGTGTACTGGTGCGAGGAGTTCCACATCGACGGGCTGCGTGTGGACGCGGTCGCCTCGATGCTCTACCTCGACTACTCGCGCGAGGCGGGCCAGTGGACGCCGAACGAGTTCGGCGGCCGGGAGAACCTGGACGCGGTCGCCTTCCTGCAGGAGATGAACGCCACCGTCTACCGGCGCTGCCCCGGTGTGGTCACCATCGCCGAGGAGTCCACCGCCTGGGACGGCGTCACCCGGCCGACCCACCACAAGGGCCCGAGCGGCTTCGGCGGGCTGGGGTTCGGGCTGAAGTGGAACATGGGCTGGATGCACGACTCGCTGGCGTACATGAGCCACGAGCCGGTGCACCGCAAGTACCACCACCACGAGATGACCTTCTCGATGGTGTACGCGTACAGCGAGAACTACGTGCTGCCCATCTCGCACGACGAGGTCGTGCACGGCAAGCGGTCGCTGGTCTCCAAGATGCCGGGCGACTGGTGGCAGCAGCGGGCCGGACTGAGGGCCTACCTGGCCTTCATGTGGGCCCACCCGGGCAAGCAGCTCCTCTTCATGGGGCAGGAGTTCGCGCAGGGCGCCGAGTGGTCCGAGGCGCACGGCCCGGACTGGTGGCTGCTGGACCCGGCCTACGGCGCCGAGGCCGAGCACCGGGGCGTACGGGAGCTGGTCCGTGACCTGAACACCGCCTACCGGGCGACCCCGGCCCTGTGGGAGCGGGACACCGATCCGGCGGGGTTCGAGTGGATCGTGGGGGACGCGGCGGAGGACAACGTCTTCGCCTTCCTGCGCCGCGACGCCGAGGGCGGCCCGCTGCTGTGCGTCGCCAACCTCTCCCCGCTGGTCCGCCACGACTACCGCCTCGGCGTCCCCGATGACGTCCCCGCCTGGCACGAGACCCTCAACACCGACCTCGCCCGCTACGGCGGCGGGGACGTCGCGTGCCAGGGCACGGTCAAGCCGGAGCCCCAGCCCTGGCACGGCCGCACGGCCAGCATCCGCCTGACCCTGCCGCCGCTGGCCACGGTGTGGCTGCGGCCGGCCTGAGACCCCGACCGTCCGGGGGCCTGGACGGCGGCGGCCCCCGGACGGACCACGGTCATCCCTCGAGCGCCGCCGGGACCTCACCCGTGTGCAGCACACCGAGGCGCTGGGTGGCGCGGGTGAGGGCCACGTAGAGGTCGCTGGTGCCGTGGGCGGCGGGGTCGACGACCAGCACCGAGTCGAACTCCAGGCCCTTGGACTGGCGGGCGTCGAGCAGGACCACGTTCCGGGTCAGGTCGGGCTCGCCGCCCGCCGTGACACCGTCCAGTCCGGCGGCGAGCGTCTCGTGCAGGGCGCGCGGGGCGATGACCGCGAGCCGCCCCTCGGCGGGGGTCAGCTCGGCCACCGCCCGCGCGAGGGCGCCGGGCAGGTCGCCGGAGGCGTCGCGCACCCAGGGCCGTACGCCGGTGGAGCGGACCGAGCTGGGCGGCTCGAAGTCCGGGTGCTCGGCGCGGACCACGGCGGCGGCCAGATCCATGATCTCCGACGGGGTGCGGTAGTTGACCCCGAGCCGGGTGTGCTCCCAGCGGTCCTCGACGTACGGCCGGAGGATCTCCGACCAGGAGCCGACCCCGGACGCCTCGGCGGTCTGCACCGGGTCCCCGACCAGGGTCATGGAGCGGGTCGGGCTGCGCCGCATCAGCAGGCGCCACGCCATCGGGGACAGCTCCTGCGCCTCGTCCACGATGATGTGCCCGAACGCCCAGGTCCGGTCGGCGGCGGCGCGCTCGGCGGCGCTGCGGTGGTCGTCCTCCTCCTGCCGCTCCGCGAACCGCTCGGCGTCGATGATGTCGTGCGCCGAGAGCACCTCGGAGGACTCCGGGTCGTCCTCCTCCTTGTCGTCGAACTCGTAGGTGCGGGACGCGTACGACACGTCCAGCACGCCCTGCGCGTACGCGATCTGCGTCTCCCGCTCCCGGTCGGCGCGGGCGCGGGAGAGCCTGTCGTCCTCGCCGAGGAGTTCGGCGGCCTCGTCCAGCAGAGGCACGTCCGCGACGGTCCAGGCGTGGGTGACCCGGCGGCGCACCGCGTCGGCGTCCTCGG
This sequence comes from Streptomyces sp. NPDC001781, assembly GCF_053596035.1. Classification (NCBI taxonomy): domain Bacteria; kingdom Bacillati; phylum Actinomycetota; class Actinomycetes; order Kitasatosporales; family Streptomycetaceae; genus Streptomyces; species Streptomyces sp. NPDC001781. The sequence goes on from NZ_JBSFFI010000011.1 coordinate 5,278, forward strand.
GCGAGAGGTGGCCGTCGGGCTCGGCGAGGAAGTCCGCGACCAGCCGGCGCGGGGTGATCCGGGGCCACAACTGGTCGATGGCGGACCAGACTTCGGGATTCTCCGCGAGTTCGTCGCGGATCTGGGTGATGTCGGAGGGGTCGAGCAGGCTGCTGCCGTCGTAGGGGTCGGTTCCCACGCGCTCGGCGTAGAGGTCGGTGAGGGTGTTGAGGATGTGGCCCTCGAAGTGCTCGCGGGCCGTGTTGTGCGGCAGCTTGGCCGCGCGGGTGCGGTCGCGGGCGGTGGCGACCAGGCCCTCGTCCAGCATCAGCACCTCGCGGTCGTGCTCGACGGCGATCACCGGGTCCGGCAGGGCCTGCCGCTCGGCCACCACGGCGGCGAGCACGTCGGCCATCTCCGCGCGGCCCTTCACCACGGCCGCCTCGGGGGTGTCGGTGGCGGTGGCCTTCACGCCGGGGAACAGCTCCCCGACCGTGGCCAGCAGGACGCCGGTCTCGCCGAGCGAGGGCAGCACCTCGCCGATGTAGCCGAGGAAGGCCGGGTTGGGGCCGACGATGAGCACCGCACGGCGGGCGAGCAGGTCGCGGTGCTCGTAGAGCAGATAGGCGGCGCGGTGCAGGGCGACCGCGGTCTTGCCGGTGCCGGGGCCGCCCTCGACCACCATCACGCCCCGGTGCGGGGCCCGGATGATGTCGTCCTGCTCGGCCTGGATGGTCTGCACGATGTCGTTCATGCGGCCGGTGCGGGCGGTGTTCAGCGCGGCGAGGAGGACGGCGTCGCCGGTGGGGTCCTCGTGGCCGGTGCGGGTGTCGTCGCCGAGGTCGAGGATCTCGTCGTGCAGCGCGGTGACGGTACGGCCCTCGCTGGTGATGTGCCGGCGGCGGCGCAGACCCATCGGGGTGTGGCCGGTGGCCACGTAGAAGGGGCGGGCGACGTCGGCACGCCAGTCGATCAGGACGGGCGTGCGCTCGGCGTCCTCGCGGCGCAGCCCGATACGGCCGATGTGGTGGGTGGTGCCGTCGGCGAGGTCGATCCGGCCGAAGCAGAGCGAGCCGTCGACGGAGTTCAGCGCGGCGAGCAGCCCGGAGCGCTCGGCGACCAGGATGTCCCGCTCCAGGCGGGCCTGCTGGGGCTTGTCGCCCTGCGCGAGGGCGTCCTGGACGCCGGTCTCCGCGTCGCCGCGCAGCTCGTCCACGCGCTCGTAGAGTCCGTCGATGAATTCCTGCTCGGACCGCAATTCATCGTCCGGAAATTCGGTGTTTGACAATTCCACTCCCGCCCGCATATACTGTGCTCATCAGGTCCTGCACGAATTCTTCGAAAAGAAGTCGTGAACAGCCCAATATACCTAAAGAAATCCCCCGGACGCCAATGCCCGGGGGATTTCTTTGCTCGCGGCACCCCTTGTTCAGAGCAGGTCGGCCAGCTCCTCCAGCAGCCTGCGCTCGGGCCGGGCGCCGACCATGGAGCGCACCGGCTCACCGCCCCGGAACACCAGGAGGGTCGGGGTGGAGAGCACCTGGTAGGCGATGGTGGTGCCGGGATTGCGGTCCACGTCGAGCTGGACCACCTTCAGCCGGTCGCCCTCCGCGAGGGCGATGTCCTTCAGCACCGGCGCGAGCTGCCGGCAGGGCCCGCACCAGTCCGCGGTGAACTGCACCAGCACCGGCAGATCGGAGCCGAGCACCTCCGCCTCGAAATCTGCGTCCGTGACCTCGTCGAGACCGCTGATGACACTCAAGTCTTTCGCCCTCCCAGTTCGCACACGGGTTCCGGACCCCCCGGAACCAGCGCATCGGCGGCCAGCCCGGCCCGCGCCTCCTCGGCCCGCCGCAGCTCTCCCGCGACCGTCTCCCGCACCGCCACCAGCTCCCCGATGAGCCCGTCCAGCTCATCCAGCTTCCGCCGGTACACCGCCTGCGACGCCGGACACGCGTCCCCCTCCGCGTGCCCGGCCCGCAGACACTCCACGAAGGGGCGCGTCTCCTCCAGCCCGAACCCGAAGTCCCGCAGGGTGCGGATCTGCTTCAGCAGTGCGAGGTCCCGCTCGTCGTAGTCGCGGTACCCCCTGGCATCCCGCCGGGCGGACAGCAGCCCCCGTGTCTCGTAGTACCGCAGCGCCCGCACGGTCGTCCCGGCACGCTCGGCCAGCTCACCGATTCGCATGGCTGCGACGGTAGGGGGTGACGTGGGCGTCAGGGCAAGGCGGTCAGGCGGGGGAACCGGCCCTGAGGTGGCCGGAGAGCACCTGGAGCGATGTCCAGGCCGCCGCGTCGGTTCCGTCGCCCAGGGGGTGGTGGAGGGCCGGGCGCTGGGCGCACATGCGAACGTGCCGCTCCGTCAAGCCCTGGAGCGGCACGTCAGCCGAAGTCGCCGAAGTCAGCGGGTGATCGCCTCGGCCGGGGTCTTCTCCGGAATTTCGTCCGCCTCCTCGGAGGCCTCCGCCGCAGGCGAAGCCTCCCGCCCCGGCAGCAGCACCGCCACCACGACCGTCCCGATCCCCAGGATCACCGCACCGATCAGGCTCGTATGGGCCACCGCGTCCGAGAAGGACGACCCCACGGCGTCGGCCATCCGGTGGGCGCCGGTCGCCAAGGACGACGCCTGCTGCTTGAGCTGGGCCGCCTGCTGCGGGTCCCCGGCCCCCGCCGCCTTCGCGGCCAGCGACTGGGCCTTCTCGCCGATGGCCTGGGCCACCGCGTAGCCCGCGCCCACCGAGTCCTGCGCCGTGGCGAGGGCGTCGGCCGGGAGGCCGGACCCCTTGGTCGCCGACGTCAGGTGGTCGTCGTAGGACGTGGCCAGCAGGGAGCCCAGGATCGCGATGCCGAGCGAGCCGCCCAGTTCCAGCGACGTGTCGTTCACCGCGCCGCCCACGCCAAGCTCGGACTCCGGGAAGGCGCCCATGATCGCGTCGGTGCAGGGGGACAGGGCGAGGCCGATGGCGAGGCCCAGCACCACGAGGGAGGGGACGAAGTCCCCGTACGTCGACCCCGCGTCCACCCCCGTCAGCAGCGCGAGCGCCACCGTGCCGGCCACCATGCCCGCGCCCACCGTCCAGCGCATGCCGACGCGCGGGGTGAGGTAGCCGGTGAGGGCCGAGCCGACGAACACCGCGCCGGCCAGCGGGAGCATCCGGACGCCGGTCTCCAGGGCGTCGTAGCCGAGGACGAACTGGAGGTGCTGGGTGAGGTAGTAGAACGCGCCGAAGACGGCCAGGAAGAAGAGGGCGACCGCGAGGTTGGAGCCCGCGAAGCGGCGGTCGGCGAAGCGGCGTACGTCCAGCACCGGGCGCGGGTGGCGCAGTTCCCACAGGACGAAGGCGATCAGGCCGACGCCCGCGACGACCGCCGCCGCCACCGCCTTGACGCCCCACCCGAAGTGCGGCCCCTCGATGATCATGTACACCAGCGCGGCGATCCAGAGGACCGAGAGCAGGCCGCCGACGTAGTCGATGCGGTCGTGGTGGCCCGCCTTGGACGGCGGTACGAGGACCAGCGCGCCGACGATCGCCAGGGCGGCCACCGGCACGTTGATCAGGAACGTCGAGGCCCAGCCGTGGTTCCGCAGCAGCGCGCCCGCCACGACCGGGCCGGCCGCGATGGCGAGGCCCGCGGTGGCGGTCCACAGGGTGATCGCCTTGACCCGCTCGGCGCGCGGGAAGGTCGCCGCGAGCAGCGAGAGCGTCGCGGGCATGATCAGCGCCGCACCGACGCCCATGACCGCGCGGGCCGCGATGACCGTGGCGGACGAGTCCGCGAGGTTGCCGAACACCGCGCCGCCGCCGAAGACGACGAGGCCGAGGATCAGCGCCCCGCGGCGGCTGTACTTGTCGCCGATCGCGCCGAGCAGCAGCATGAGCGCGGCGTACGGGACGGTGTACCCGTCGATGACCCACTGGAGGTCCGCGCTGGACAGCCCCAGGTCGCGGGTCATGTCGGGGGCGGCGACCGTGAGGGCGGTGTTGGCCATCACGATGATCAGCAGGCTGAGGCAGAGCACGAGCAGCGCCCACCAGCGCCGGGCGTACGGGCGCTCCATCCTCTCGACCGGTTCGTTCATGACGAGTCGCATGACAGCGGCTGACCTTCCTCGGCAACAGGCACAATTGGTACTTGCACAGTGGCGTGCAATTGCACAACCATGTGCAATGTACGACCTTGCACAGTGCCGTGCAAGTCGAGAAGGTGTGCACAATGACTGCCATGACCACGGGTAACGCCAGCCGCGCCGACACCAACAGGCGCCGCATCCTCGATGTCGCCCTCGCCGAGCTGCTGCGCGACCCGGACGCCTCGATGGACCAGATCGCGCGCGCCGCCGGTGTCGTACGGCGCACGGTGTACGGGCACTTTCCGAGCCGGGAGGCGCTGATCGGCACGCTCGTCGACGAGGCGGTGCAGGTGCTGACCGACGCGGACCTGTGCGCCCGGGACGACGGGACCGGGCCGGCGGACGCGGTGGCCCGGTCCGTGCTCGCGGTGTGGGAGATCGCCGACCGCTACCGTCTGCTGATTGCACTGGCCCAGCGCACGGTGACCGTGCAGGGCATCCGCGACCGTCTCGCCCCCTTGCGGGAGCAGAAGACGCGGGTGCTCCAACGCGGCCTGGACGAAGGGGTGTTCACCTCACCGCTGCCCGCCTCCGCGCTGGCCTTCGTGCACGAGCAGCTCCTCTTCGCGGTCATGGAGGCGGTGAACGAGGGGCTGCTCCCGCCCGAGGAGGCGGGACACGCGGCGGCGGTCACGGCGCTGACGGCGGCGGGCGTACCGAGCGGGACGGCGGCGGAGCTGGTGGCCCGAGCGAGCGGCACGGCATGAAAGACCGGCCGCCCGGCCCCGGTTCAGGCGGGGTCGGGCGGCCGGCGTCAGAAGTCCCTCAGGCGGGGCCCCGGAGGGCACCTCGGCCGGGGTTCTTCGTTCGGATCAGGCCGCGAGCCCGGCATGATCCGAACTGGGGGCCCTGGAGGCTCTTCACGCCTTGGCGAGTTCCTTCCCGTCCTCCTCGGGCGAGGCCGGGGACGAAGCCGGCTCGCCCTCGCGCCCCTCGTCCAGCAAGGTCGTCTCGTCGAAGGGCAGTTCACCCGCGAGCACGCGCCGCACCCGCTCCGGGTCGATCTCCTTCGTCCACGTACCGATCAGCACCGTGGCGACGGAGTTGCCAGCGAAGTTGGTCAGTGCCCGCGCCTCGCTCATGAACCGGTCGATGCCGACCACCAGGCCGATCCCGTCCACCAGAGCCGGCTTGTGCGACTGGAGACCGCCCGCGAGCGTGGCCAGGCCGGCGCCGCTGACACCCGCCGCGCCCTTCGACGCCAGCAGCAGGAACAGCAGCAGCGGGATCTGCTCGCCGAGGGACATCGGGGTGCCGAGCGCGTCCGCGATGTAGAGGGACGCCATGGTCATGTAGATCATGGTGCCGTCGAGGTTGAAGGAGTACCCGGTCGGCACGGTGATGCCGACGACCGCCTTGCTGATGCCGAGGTGCTCCATCTTGGCGATGAGCCGCGGCAGCGCGGACTCCGAGGACGAGGTCGACAGGATCAGCAGGAACTCGCGGGCGAGGTACTTCAGCAGCAGGAGGATGTTCAGCCCGGAGACGATCCGCAGCAGTGCGCCGAGGACCACGAAGACGAACAGCACGCAGGTGACGTAGAAGCCGAACATCAGCACGGCGAGGCTCTTGAGCGCGTCCAGGCCGGACGAGCCGACGACGGCCGCGATGGCGCCGAACGCGCCGATGGGCGCGGCCCACATGACCATGGCCAGGATGCGGAAGACCAGCCGCTGGACGTGCTCGATGCCGCGCAGTACGGGCTGGCCGGCCGGGCCCAGCGCCTGGAGCGCGAAGCCTGCCAGCAGGGCGACCAGCAGGGTCTGGAGGACCTGGCCCTCGGTGAAGGCGGACACGAAGGTGACCGGGATGATCGACAGCACGAAGTCCACCGGGGGCAGCGCCTCCGCGGAGACCTGCGCGTGGCCGCTCTGGCGGAGCGCGGCGGTCAGGTGCAGGCCCTCGCCGGGGTGCAGCACGTTGCCGACGACCAGGCCGATGGCGAGCGCCACCAGGGACATCACGGTGAAGTAGCCGAGCGCGATGCCGCCGACCGCGCCGACCTTCGCGGCCTTCCGTACGGAGCCGATCCCGAGCACGATCGTGCAGAAGATGACCGGCGAGATCATCATCTTGATCAGGTTCACGAACCCGGTGCCGAGCGGCTTCAGCTCGACCCCGGCGTCGGGCCAGATCAGGCCGACGGCGATGCCGAGCGCGACCGCCACGATGACGGCGATGTACAGGTAATGGGTACGGTCCCGCTTCACGGCGGGGGCGGCTGGTGCCGTACCGGGGGTGCTGGCGGCCACGACTGCTCTCCTTGACGTCTTCGTCGGCATGACCGGAGTGCGGCTCACGTCCGGGCTTTGCAGGGGATCGCGGAGACTATCTCCCGCCGTGTGAGCGCGGTCACCCTTCCGTTCATTTAGTTCACGCCCGAACGGACAGGCACACTGCTGACATGCGTGCCCCCGCCCTCCCCCGACCCCGCAGCCTGGCGGGCCAGCTCTTCGCCATGCAGGCGGTGCTGGTCGCGGTGGTGGTGGCCGGGTACGCGCTGTTCACCTATGTCAGCGACCAGCGCCAGGCACGGGACGCCGCGGAACGCCAGGTCACGGCGGTGGCCCGGTCCATCGCGGACGCGCCCTCGGTGCGGGCGGCGATCGCCGCGCCGGACCCCTCCGCCCAGCTGGAGCCGTACGCGCTGCGGGTGATGCGGGACGCCGACGTCGACTTCGTCACGATCATGGACCCGCGGGGCATCCGCTGGACCCACCCGACGCGGGACGAGATAGGCCGGCGCTTCCTCGGCCGGACCGGGCCCGCCCTGCGGGGGCACACCTTCACCGAGACGTACACCGGCACGCTGGGCCCGTCCGTGCGCGCGGTGACGCCGGTGACGGACGGGGGCCGGGTGGTCGGGCTGGTCAGCGCCGGGATCAAGGTGGAGGCGATCAGCGCGCGGGTCCAGGACCAGGTGACGGCGCTGCTCGGGGTGGCGGGGGCGGCGCTGCTGCTCGGGGCGGTGGGCACGTACGTGATCAACGCGCGGCTGCGGCGGCACACCCACGGGATGAACGCGGCCGAGCTGAGCCGGATGCACGACTACCACCAGGCCGCACTGCACGCGGTGCGCGAGGGGCTGCTGATGCTGGACGGGCGGTACCGCGTGGCGCTGATCAACGACGGAGGACGCGAGCTGCTCGGGGTCGGCGGCGAGGTCGTCGGCCTCCCGGTCGCCGAGCTGGGGCTGCCGGGGCCGCTCACCGGGGCGCTGCTGTCCTCGGAGCCCCGGGTGGACGAGGTGCATCCGACCGCGTCGCGCGTGCTGGTGGTCAACACCTCGCCGGTGTCCGGCGGGGAGCACCGGGGTACGGTCGTCACGCTCCGGGACGTGACCGAACTCCAGTCGCTCACGGGTGAGCTGGACTCCGAACGCGGATTCAGCCAGGCGTTGCGCTCGCAGGCGCACGAGGCGGCGAACCGGCTGCACACCGTGGTCTCGCTGATCGAGCTGGGGCGGGCGGAGGATGCGGTGGAGTTCGCCACGGCGGAGCTGGAGCTGGCCCAGACGCTCACCGATCAGGTGGTCGCGGCGGTGGGCGAACCGGTACTGGCCGCGCTGCTGCTGGGCAAGACGGCGCAGGCGCACGAGCGGGGCGTGGAGCTGGTCGTCTCGCCCGAGAGCCGGATCGACGACGGCGTACTGCCGCCCGGCCTCGCGGTGCGCGACCTCGTCACCATCCTGGGGAACCTGATCGACAACGCGGTGGACGCGGCGCAGGGCAGCGCGGGGGCGCGGGTCACGGTGACGGCGTACGCGGCCGGGGAGGCGCTGCTGCTGCGGGTGGCGGACACCGGCCCCGGCGTGGATCCGGCCCACGCCGACCTGGTGTTCCGGCGCGGCTTCACCACCAAGCCGGCCGGGCCCGGCGGACGGGGTCTCGGCCTGGCGCTGGCCCGGCAGACGGTCACCCGCCTCACCGGCACGCTGACGGTCGCCGAGGCGGAGGGCGGGGGCGCGGTGTTCGAGGCCCGGTTGCCGCTGGGTGCGCGGGGAGGGGACGTATGACCGACGAGCGGCCACCGGTCCGTGTCCTGGTCGTCGAGGACGACCCCGTGGCGGCGGACGCCCATGTCCTCTACGTCGGCCGGGTGCCGGGCTTCGTCGCCGTCGGCCGGGCCGGGACCGGGGCCGCCGCCCGCCGCGTCCTGGACCGCACCCCGGTCGACCTTTTGCTGCTCGACCTGCACCTCCCCGACGTGCACGGCCTCCAGCTCGCCCGTTCCCTGCGCGCGGCGGGCCACCAGGCGGACGTCATAGCGGTCACCTCGGCCCGCGACCTGGCAGTGGTCCGCGAGGGCGTCTCGCTGGGCGTGGTCCAGTACGTCCTGAAGCCGTTCACCTTCGCCACCCTGCGCGACCGTCTCCTCCGTTACGCCGAGTACCACGCGGCGGCGGGCGAGGCGAGCGGCCAGGACGAGGTGGACCGCGCGCTGGCCGCCCTGCGCGCCCCGGCTCCGGCGGCCCTGCCGAAGGGGCTGAGCGCGCCCACGCTGGAACGGGTCACGGGCGTCCTGCGCGAGACCCCTGCGGGCCGCACGGCGGCGGAGGTGGCGGAGGCGGTCGGCATCTCCCGCATCACGGCCCGCCGCTACCTGGAGTACCTGGTGGACGCGGCCCGCGCGGCGAGGCGCCCGCAGTACGGCCAGGTGGGACGCCCGGAACTGCGGTACCACTGGCTGCCCGAGCGGTGAGCGTGGCGGCTGGGTGCGGCCGTCCGGATCGGGCCGACCCCCGCGAGCCCGGCACGATCCGAACGAGAGGCCCTAGAAGACCGACTCCGCCTCGTCCATGCGGGAGACGGGGACCGTCTTCAGTTCCGTGACCGCTTCGGCGAGGGGGACCATGGCGATGTCCGTGCCGCGCAGGGCGGTCATGCCGCCGAACTCACCCCGGTGGGCGGCTTCCACGGCGTGCCAGCCGAAGCGGGTGGCGAGGACGCGGTCGTAGGCCGTGGGGGTGCCGCCGCGCTGGATGTGGCCGAGGATGACCGGGCGGGCCTCCTTGCCGAGTCGGCGCTCGAGTTCGAAGGCGAGGGCCGTGCCGATGCCCTGGAAGCGCTCGTGACCGAACTGGTCGATGTCACCCTTGCCGTAGTCCATCGTGCCGTCGAGCGGGTGGGCGCCCTCGGCGACGCAGACCACGGCGAACTTCTTGCCGCGGGCGAACCGCTCCTCGACCATCTTGACCAGGTCGGCCGGGTCGAAGGGCCGCTCGGGCAGGCAGATGCCGTGCGCGCCGGCGGCCATGCCGGACTCCAGCGCGATCCAGCCCGCGTGGCGGCCCATGACCTCGACGACCATGACGCGCTGGTGCGACTCGGCCGTGGTCTTCAGGCGGTCCATCGCCTCCGTGGCCACGCCCACCGCGGTGTCGAAGCCGAAGGTCCGGTCGGTGCCGGAGATGTCGTTGTCGATGGTCTTCGGCACACCGACGACCGGCAGACCCGCGTCGGACAGCATCCGGGCCGCCGTGAGCGTGCCCTCGCCGCCGATCGGGATCAGCGCGTCGATGCCGAACTCCTCGGCCATGTCCGTCGCCCGCTCGCACGCCTCGCGCAGCCGGTCGCGCTCCAGGCGGGAGGAGCCAAGGATGGTGCCGCCGAGCGCCAGGATGCCCCCGACCGCGTCGAGGTCGAGGGTGCGGTAGTGGCTGTCCAGCAGTCCCCGGTAGCCGTCCTCGAAGCCGATGACCTCGTCGCCGTAGTGCGCCACGGCGCGGTGCACGACCGACCGGATCACGGCGTTCAGGCCGGGGCAGTCGCCGCCTGCGGTGAGAACTCCGATGCGCATCGTGCTGTGTCTCCTGCTCGCTGTGGGTACCGGTGAGCCGCTCCGATTCTTTCACGGCCGCCGAACGGCCGACGACCACCGCCCTCACCAGCATGTTCGATCCCCCGTCAGGCTGACGGGCGCCTTATCCAGAGCCGCGGGTATTGTCAAGAGGGTTCCGCTCACCTCGGGTGGGCGATTTCTGTGCAGGCGTAAAGCGACGCCGGCTGAGGCGGGCGCCATGCGAGCAAGGATCGGAGAGCACGCGTGACACGCAGCGTGTACGTGACCGGGATCGACCGGGGCGACGGCCGGCAGGTCGTCGATCTGGGCGTCATGGAACTGCTGACCCGGCAGGTCGACCGGGTCGGGGTGTTCCGCCCCCTCGTCCACGACGGCCCCGACCGCCTCTTCGAACTGCTGCGCTCCCGCTACCGCCTCCAGCAGGACCCCGCCACCGTCTACGGCATGGGCTACCAGGAGGCGTCCACGCTCCAGGCCGAGCGCGGCACCGACGAACTCGTCTCCGCCCTGGTCGACCGTTTCCACCGGGTGGCCCGCGACTACGACGTGGTCCTCGTCCTCGGCACCGACTTCGCCGGCACCCAGCTCCCCGACGAGCTGGCACTCAACGCCCGCCTCGCCAACGAGTTCGGCGCGTCCGTGATCCCGGTGGTCGGTGCCCGCGGGCAGTCCGCCGAGTCGGTGTTCGCCGAGACCCGCAACGCCTACCGCGCCTACGCCGGCCTCGGGTGCGACGTCCTCGCCATGGTCGCCAACCGCGCCGCCCGCGAGGACCGCGACGAGATGGCCGGGCGGCTCACCGACCGCATGCCGGTCCCCTGCTACGTCCTGCCGGACGAGCCCGCCCTCTCCGCGCCGACCGTCTCGCAGATCGCGGCCGCCCTCGGCGCCAAGGTGCTGCTCGGCGACGACTCCGGACTCGCCCGCGACGCGCTGGACTTCGTCTTCGGCGGCGCCATGCTGCCCAACTTCCTCGCCGCCCTCACCCCCGGCTGCCTGGTGGTGACGCCCGGCGACCGCGCCGACCTGGTCGTCGGCTCGCTGGCCGCGCACAGCGCGGGGACCCCGCCCATCGCCGGTGTGCTGCTCACCCTGAACGAGGTGCCGAGCGAGGAGATCCTCACCCTGGCCGCCCGCCTGGCCCCCGGCACCCCGGTGCTGTCGGTGGCCGGCACCAGCTTCCCCACCGCCGGGCAGCTCTTCTCCCTGGAGGGCCGGATGACGGCCGCCACCCCGCGCAAGGCGGAGACCGCGCTCGGCCTGTTCGAACGGTACGTGGACACCGCCGACCTGGTCCGCCGGGTCTCCGCGCCCAGCGGCGGCCGGGTCACCCCGATGATGTTCGAGCACAAGCTGCTGGAGCAGGCCCGCTCCGACAAGCGGCGGGTCGTGCTGCCCGAGGGCACCGAGGAGCGCGTGCTGCGCGCGGCGGAGGTGCTGCTGCGCCGGGGCGTGTGCGACCTCACCCTGCTCGGCCCGGTGGACCAGATCCGCAAGAAGGCCGCCGACCTCGGCATCGACCTGGCCGACTCCCAGCTGATCGACCCGGCGACCTCCGGGCTGCGCGACTCCTTCGCCGAGAAGTACGCCGCCCTGCGCGCCCACAAGGGCGTCACGGTGGAGCTGGCCTACGACGTGGTCTCCGACGTGAACTACTTCGGCACCCTGATGGTGCAGGAGGGCCTGGCCGACGGCATGGTCTCCGGCTCGGTGCACTCCACCGCGGCCACCATCCGTCCGGCCTTCGAGATCATCAAGACCAAGCCGGACTCCGCGATCGTCTCCTCGGTCTTCTTCATGTGCCTGGCCGACAAGGTGCTTGTCTACGGCGACTGCGCGGTCAACCCCGACCCCGACGCCGAGCAGCTCGCGGACATCGCGGTGGAGTCGGCGGCGACGGCCGCGCAGTTCGGCGTGGAGCCGAGGATCGCCATGCTGTCGTACTCCACCGGCACCTCCGGCTCCGGCGCCGACGTGGACAAGGTGCGCGAGGCCACCGAGCTGGCCCGCGAACACCGGCCCGACCTGAAGATCGAGGGCCCGATCCAGTACGACGCGGCCGTGGACGCCGCCGTGGCCGCGACCAAGCTGCCCGGCTCGGAGGTGGCCGGCCAGGCCAGCGTGCTGATCTTCCCGGACCTCAACACGGGCAACAACACCTACAAGGCAGTCCAGCGTTCGGCCGGCGCCATCGCGGTCGGACCGGTCCTGCAGGGCCTGCGCAAGCCGGTCAACGACCTCTCGCGCGGCGCCCTGGTGCAGGACATCGTCACCACCGTCGCCATCACCGCCATCCAGGCGCAGGCGCCGACCGGAAAGGCCTCCCCCGCGTGACCGCCACTCGTGTACTCGTCCTCAACTCCGGTTCGTCATCGCTGAAGTACCAGCTCCTGGACATGCGGGACGGCAGCCGTCTCGCGGTGGGCCTGGTGGAGCGGATCGGCGAGCAGACCTCCCGGCTGCGCCACACCCCGCTGGCCTCCGGCGAGACCCGCGAGCAGAGCGGGCCCATCGCCGACCACGAGACCGCGCTGAAGGCGGTCGCCGAGGAGCTGTCCCGCGACGGCCTCGGCCTCGACTCCCCCGAACTGGCCGCGATCGGGCACCGGGTGGTGCACGGCGGCATGTTCTTCACCGAGCCCACCGTCGTCGACGACTCGGTGCTCACCGAGATCGAGCGGCTGATCCCGGTCGCCCCGCTGCACAACCCGGCCAACCTGACCGGCATCCGTACCGCCATGGCGCTGCGCCCGGACCTGCCCCAGGTCGCCGTCTTCGACACCGCGTTCCACACCTCGATGCCGGAGTCCTCGGCGCGGTACGCGATCGACCCGAAGATCGCCGACCGGTACCGCATCCGCCGCTACGGCTTCCACGGCACCTCGCACGCCTACGTGTCGCGGGAGACCGCGCGGCTGCTCGGCAAGGCGCCGGAGGAGGTGAACGTGATCGTGCTGCACCTGGGCAACGGCGCGTCCGCCTCCGCGGTGGAGCGCGGCCGGTGCGTGGACACCTCGATGGGACTGACCCCGCTGGAGGGGCTGGTGATGGGCACCCGGTCCGGTGACCTGGACCCGGCGGTCATCTTCCATTTGGCCCGTGTCGGGGATATGTCCATGGACGAGATCGACACTCTTCTCAACAAGAGGAGCGGCCTGTTCGGCCTGTGCGGGGACAATGACATGCGGGAGATCCGGCGCCGCGTCGACGAGGGCGACGAAGCGGCGGCCCTCGCCTTCGACATTTACATTCATCGCATCAAGAAGTACATCGGCGCCTATTACGCCGTACTCGGGCAGGTGGACGCGGTGGCGTTCACGGCCGGCGTCGGGGAGAACGCGCCGGCCGTGCGTTCCGCGGCGGTCGCGGGCCTGGAGGGCCTCGGCCTGGCGGTGGACGAGGAGCTGAACGCCGTACGGTCCGGCGACCCGCGGCTGATCTCGCCCGAGTCCGCGCGGGTGGCCGTCGCCGTGGTGCCGACCGACGAGGAACTGGAGATCGCGACGCAGACCTATGCGCTGGTCGGAAAGAAGAGCTGAGCATTACACCGCAGTAACACGCCTGAGCGCCTGTCCGCCCATTTGCATCGCCTGTATCTTCCGCCGGCCGGAATATTCCGCAGTGAAACAAACCGATAGGATCGCCTCATGCGCCGTTCGAAAATCGTCTGCACTCTCGGCCCCGCGGTCGACTCCCACGACAAGCTCGTCGCCATGATCGAGGCGGGGATGAACGTGGCCCGTTTCAACTTCAGTCACGGCACCCACGCCGAGCACCAGGCGCGGTACGACCGCGTCCGGGCCGCCGCCGAGGAGACGGGACGCGCCATCGGCGTCCTGGCCGACCTCCAGGGCCCGAAGATCCGGCTGGAGACCTTCGCCGAGGGTCCGGTGGAGCTGGAGCGCGGTGACGAGTTCGTCATCACCACCGAGGACGTGCCGGGCGACAAGCACATCTGCGGCACGACCTACAAGGGCCTGCCGGGTGACGTGTCGCGCGGCGACCAGGTCCTGATCAACGACGGCAACGTCGAGCTCAAGGTCGTGGACGTCGAGGGTCCGCAGGTCAAGACGATCGTCATCGAGGGCGGTGTCGTCTCCGACCACAAGGGCATCAACCTGCCCGGCGCGGCCGTCAACGTGCCCGCGCTGTCCGAGAAGGACGTCGAGGACCTGCGCTTCGCGCTGCGCATGGGCTGCGACATGGTCGCGCTGTCCTTCGTCCGGGACGCCACGGACGTGCAGGACGTCCACAAGGTGATGGACGAGGAGGGCCGCCGGGTCCCGGTGATCGCCAAGGTGGAGAAGCCGCAGGCGGTCGAGAACATGGCGGACGTCGTGATGGCGTTCGACGGTGTGATGGTCGCCCGTGGTGACCTCGCCGTCGAGTACCCGCTGGAGAAGGTCCCGATGGTGCAGAAGCGCCTGATCGAGCTGTGCCGGCGCAACGCCAAGCCGGTGATCGTGGCGACCCAGATGATGGAGTCGATGATCACCAACTCCCGGCCGACCCGCGCCGAGGCGTCCGACGTGGCCAACGCGATCCTGGACGGCGCGGACGCGGTCATGCTGTCGGCCGAGTCCAGCGTGGGTGCGTACCCGGTGGAGACCGTCAAGACGATGTCGAAGATCGTCAAGGCGGCGGAGGAGGAACTGCTCTCCAAGGGCCTCCAGCCGCTGGTGCCGGGCAAGAAGCCGCGTACGCAGGGTGGTTCGGTCGCCCGCGCGGCGGCCGAGATCGCCGACTTCCTGGGCGGCAAGGGCCTGATCGCCTTCACCAAGTCGGGTGACACCGCCCGCCGGCTCTCCCGCTATCGCGCGGCCCAGCCGATCCTCGCCTTCACCACGGACGAGGGCACCCGCAACCAGCTCACGCTGAGCTGGGGCGTGGAGTCGCACGTGGTGCCGTTCGTGAACACCACGGACGAGATGGTCGACATGGTCGACCAGGAGCTGGCCAAGCTGGACCGGTTCAACGTCGGCGACACGGTAGTCATCACCGCGGGTTCGCCCCCCGGTGTTCCCGGCACCACCAACATGGTCCGCGTGCACCACGTCGGCGGCGGCGACCGCAACTGACCCACCCGGACAGCACCGTGGCCCGGTCCCCCTCGGCGAGGGGGGCCGGGCCACGCTGTCGTGCGGCTCCCGGCGGGCTCGTGGTGGTGCTTCAGTCGGCGAACTGGTGGAGCTTGGGGATGGTCAGCGTGCCGCCGAACTGGCCGGCCTGCTTGACGGTGACGTCGGTGAAGTAGATGAGCGGGATGTTCAGCGGCGGCGGGCTGTCCGGGCTGAAGGTGATCGGGATCAGTCCGAACAGCTTGCCCGAGATGCTCTCGGTGTACATGGTGGTGTCACCGTCGCGGATCGTGGACGTCGTGCCCTTGCCGGCCTGGACGTGGTACGTCTTGCCGGACGCCTTGTCCTTCACCGTCTGGTGCAGGTCGCCGATGTCGGTGCCGTCGGAGATGACGTACTTCAGCACCTTCTTGAACTTGCCGCTCGCGGTCCGCACCTGGACCACACCCTGGTAGTCGGCGCCCTTGAGCAGCAACGAGCTGGCGTTGAGGGTCCAGGGGTCGTCCGGGAGCAGCACCTTGTTGTCCACACCGCCGACGGCTTCGGTGGCCTTCTCGCAGTCCTCCGCGCCGCCGGAGGCACTGGCTGAGGGGCTGGGGGTCGCGGACGCGGAGGGGGACGCCTCGGGGCTCTCCGATGCCTTCTCCCCGCCCTCGTCGGTGCTGGGGGCCGGAGTGCCGGTGGCCTTGGCACCGGGCTCGGCGGCCGGCTTCTCCCTGTCGGCCGCAGTGGCGGAGGGCGCCGAGGACGCCGAGGACGAGGGTGCGGGTTCGGATGCGGACGGCGTAGGGCTCGCCGACGGCGCCGGAGGCTGCTTGCCGCCGGTCAGCACGTCGCCGATGGTGTCCCCGAGCGAGCCGAGCACTCCTCCCACGCCGCCCGTCCCGCCCGCCGAGGGAGACCCGGCGGCAGCGGAAGGCTCCGCGGAGGACGCGGCAGCGGGTGCGGAGGAGGCGGGCACGGGTGCGGGCTCAGCCTTGTCGTCGGAACCTGAATCCGACGAGGAGGGGGCGGTACTCCCCGCTGCCTTGCCGCTGTCGCTCCTGGTGTCCTCGCCCTTGGCGCCGCCGCTCCTCGCGGAGTCCTTGTCCTCGGCGCCGTCCTTGGCGTCACCGGTCCCGCTGGCGGACGGCGAGGGGCTGGCCGAGTCGTCGGCCAGGTCGCCGCCGAGGGCGGCCACGCAGTCCTTGTACTCGTCCGCCAGCTTCGCGTTCGGCGGCTGGTCCCGTGCGACGGCCAGCGTGGGCGTGAACCCCATGCCCATCAGCACGGCCGTCGGCATGGCGGCCATGGCTATCGCCTTGCCGGCCGGCATGTGCAGCCGGGTCAGCAGCGGCTTGCGCTGCGCGGCGTGGCGGGGACCGGTTCTCCCCTGCTCCGGCGTCGTCTCCGCGATCCGGCCGCGAGCCTCGTCAGCCGACACGGTACCCCCCGTTGGAGTCGTCGGTCCGGGCGCTCTGCGTGGCTGCGCCCTCGGGCAGTGGGGCGTACTCGTCACCCGCGTGCGGAGCTGGTACGTACTCCGTGGTGCTGTCGGCCGGGACGCCCGCGGGCTCCGCGGCCGTGTTCCTGGCCGGCGCCCAGGCGATCGACAGCGCGCCGCCGAGCATCGCCAGCACGAAGCCGACGATGAAGCCACCGATGTTGGAGACCACCAGGGAGACCAGCGCCAGCAGGATTGCCGCGACACCCGCGAAGATCCGGGTCGCCTGCTGGAACCACATGGTCAGGCCAAGGGTGAACAGGAGAATCCCGATGATGAGCGAACCCGCGCCCGCGGTTGTCGACATGGAGATCGCCATGGTGCCCAGCTTGAGCGTGGCGTAGGGGAAGTAGGCGATCGGCACTCCGCCGAGCAAGGTGAACAGACCCGCCCAGAAAGGCCGGACGCCCCGCCAGTCACGGAAGCGCAGGCGCAGCCGGGTGAAGGTCCCGGCGCTCTGGACCGGAGTCTCGGCACTCATGGAAAACAGCTCCCTGGGTCCGGTGATAGTTCATACCGGCTAGGCCGTATGCGTGGAGAAGCCGGAAGGTCTGAGTCTGCGTGGGGGATGTCCGGTGCGCGGCACCGGACATCGATGGAGGGCCGGGGCGGGCGGGAGAGCTCGCGCTCCCCCGCCCCTCCCCGTCAGGCTCGGCCGACCGGGGATGACCCCGGGACCGGAGCCGTCAGTAGCACTCCATCTGCGGATCGGTGCCGAGGCGCATCTTCAGGCCGTTGAGCTTGAAGGTGCCCGCCGTGGTCGCCCACGCCGTCTGCTTGACACCGTAGAGGTCCGCCGACTCGGCCTGCTGGGCGAAGCCGCCCGGCAGGGTGGACTGGTCCTTGACCTCGGGACCGCGGGTCTTGTCCTTGACGGCGACACCGATGTCGATGTTCTTGAACTCCGCGTCGGCGTCGAGCTGGGCGACGTCGATGTAGAGGTTCTTCGCCGTGACCTTGTGGCCGGCATCCGGACCGGCGTCCAGACGGAGGTAGATCGTCTTCCCTATGAGGGGGATCTCCGTCTTGACCGACTGGCACATCTTGGTGATCTCGGCGTTGTCGAACGACGAGATCGCGACCGGGCGGACCGTCTTGGCCTTGCCCTCGGTGGTCGTGTAACCGCTGTCGATACCGCCGTACTGGGCGAAGCCCTCACCGTGGAGGTGCTGGGCGCCGACCTTGAACTCCTGGCCGGAGACGCTGAAGGACGCCGCGAGGGCACCCTGCGCGAGACCCACACCCACACATGCTGCGGCAGCGACGCTGGGCACCATGACCACAGCGAAGCGCTTCCATCTGGTCCCGCCACGCACCTGGGACTCCATAATTCCTCCTTCTCGGACGTACATCTCCTGTCCCGGAATCGCCCAACGGGCGGCTCGGCCGGGCAGGGATGGGAGAAGTGCTACGTCCTCGGGAAGGGGAGCGCCCGTGCTCGGCGGCACGAATCCGCGCCCGAACAACCGGCGTTCACCCCCGAGCGACAACCACTGGTCGCGCCTGACGCACATCACGCACAACCTTCGGGACAGGCTTCACCGGGACGGCGAAGACCCCCCTGCCCCAGAGCCGGCGCCACTGCCGCCGGCTCTGCTCGGTGGGGACCCAGAGTCTCCCGCTTCCCGGCCGGCTGCCGGGGTGCGGAAATGGACCGAGCGTGGCCGATCGTGGTGCATTCTCGCCGCCCGCACAAGGGGCGCCGTTACCGGCTAGTAACGGCGCGATAACCGAACAACGACCCAGTGGTCTCGGAGCGCGACGGACCGTGCCATCAATGGGCAGAGCAAAGCCGTTGATCCTCGGGCGAAGCCGGACAGATCAACGGCCTTGACTTACTCGGAGTAACAGGAGGTCGGTTTACCAAGTTTTGGTAAAGCGTGATCGCTCACGCACCGGACCGGCCATCCGGCGAGCCCGGCACCACGCCCCGACGCGGCGTCAGAACAGTGCCCGCGCCAGGGCCCTGCGCGCGGCCACCACCCTCGGGTCGTCGGCTCCGACGACCTCGAACAGCTCCAGCAGCCGTCGGCGCACCGCGTCCCGGTCGTCACCGGCGGTACGCCGCACGGTGTCGGTGAGCCGGCCGAAGGCGTCCTCGACGTGACCGCCCACCAGATCCAGGTCGGCGGCGGCGATCTGGGCCTCGGCGTCGGCGGGCTTATCGGCCGCGTCCCTGCGCACCGCCTGCGGGTCCATGCCCTGCACCCGCTGGAGCAACTCGGCCTGCGCGAGCCCGAGCTTGGCCTCGGTGTTGGCCGGGTCGTCGCTCAGCACGTTGCGGTACGCCTGGACGGCACCACCGAGGTCGCCCGCGTCCAGCGCCGCCACGGCGGCGGCCAGCAGGGCGTCGTAAGGCCCCTCCGGCGCCTCGGCGGGGGCGGCGCCCTGCGCGGCGTCCGGGTCGACGGTCAGACCGGTCAGGCCGAAGCGCTGCTCGGCGACCTGGACCAACTGGTCGAGGGTGTCCCGGATCTGCTGCTCGTCGGCCGCGCCCTGGAAGAGGGGCAGCGCCTGTCCCGCGACGACCGCGAAGACGGCGGGAATCCCCTGGACCCCGAACTGCTGCATCAGCATCTGGTTGGCGTCGACGTCGACCTTGGCGAGCAGGAAGCGCCCGTCGTACTCGACGGCCAGCCGCTCCAGCACCGGGCTGAGCTGCTTGCAGGGCTGACACCATTCGGCCCAGAAGTCGATGACGACCGGGACTTCGGCGGAGCGCTGGAGGACTTCGCGCTCGAAGCCCGCCTCATCGACGTCGATGACGAGGTCGGCCGGCGACACCGCGCCCGCACCGCCGTGCCGGGCGGCTTCGGCGCGCGCCTGCTCCGCCTTGGCCTTGGCCTCCTGGGCCGCCTTCACCGCGGCGAGGTCGACGACGCCGCTCATGGACATGTTCCGTGGCTGCATGCGTACATCCTCCCCCGTCGCGGCGCATGAAGGAAAAACACGATCGTGGTCGGCGATCGCGGCCGGCGCCGGGTCCCCACCCGCGCCTGTGGTCGTCGCCCGTGTACGTCCGTCACGAGCTTTCGCTACGAGTCGTAGCGTAATAGCAGTGAGAGGCTCCGCGACAGCGGTTTCCGGTGATCTCCCTCACGACGTGCCGAGGCGCCCGGTTAGGGTCCTCCTCATGCAGAGCCGCACCCCCGCCAGCCGTACCGGGCGCCCGCGCAGCGCCACCGCGGATGCCGCGATCCTGGCCGCGACGCGGGAGGGACTGGTGGAACTGGGCTGGTCCGGGCTCACCTTGTCGGACGTGGCCGCGCGGGCCGGGGTGGCGAAGACGACGCTCTACCGCCGCTGGTCGGGCAAGCACGAGCTGGTCGTGGACGCGGTGGCGGAGCTGTTCGACGAGCTGGCGCTGCCCGACCGGGGCTCGCTGGCGGCCGACATCGAGGGCGTGGTGCTCCAGTTCGCCGCGATCCTGGACCGCCCGGAGACCAAGTGCGGACTGATGGGCGTGGTCGCGGAGTCCACGCGGGACGACGCGCTGCGCGAGCGGGTGCGCACCTCGATCGTGGAGCGGCAGAAGCGGCTGGTGCTGGCCGGGCGGGCACGGGCCCAGGAGCGGGGCGAACTCCCGCCGGAGGCCGACCCGGAGGAGTCCGCGCGCACGGTCGACCTCATCTTCGACATGGCGGCGGGCGCGGTGGTGCACCGCACCCTGGTCAGCGGCAAACCGGCGGACGAGGAGTGGGCGCGCGGCTTCACCCACATCCTCCTCCTGGGCCTCACCACCCCGGCGCCGGACCTCACCCCGCCGGGGGACGTGGCGAGTTGACGGGGTCTAGAAGCCCGCCGGCTCCGTGTAGACCCCCCACTCGTCACGGAGCACCCCGCAGATCTCGCCGAGGGTGGCCTCCGCGCGGACCGCCTCCAGCATGGGCTCGATCATGTTGGCGCCGGAGCGGGCGGCGGCCAGCATGGCGTCGAGCGCCTTGCGTACGGCCGTGTCGTCGCGGGCGGCCTTGCGGTCGGCCAGGGCGCGGACCTGCTCGCGCTCGACCTCGTGGCTGACCCGGAGGATCTCCAGGTCCCCGGTGACGGATCCGGTGGCGACGTTGACGCCGACGACCCGCTTCTCGCCCTTCTCCAGCGACTGCTGGTAGCGGAACGCGGACTCGGCGATCTCGCCGGTGAACCAGCCGTCCTCGATGCCGCGCAGGATGCCGGAGGTGATGGGGCCGATGGGGTGCTGCCCGTCGGGGTGGGCCCGCAGGCCCCGCTCCCTGATCTGCTCGAAGATCTTCTCGGCGTCCGCCTCGATGCGGTCGGTGAGCTGCTCGATGTACCAGGAGCCGCCGAGCGGGTCCGCGACGTTGGCGACGCCGGTCTCCTCCATCAGCACCTGCTGCGTGCGCAGCGCGATCTCCGCGGCCTGCTCGCTGGGCAGGGCGAGGGTCTCGTCCAGAGCGTTGGTGTGCAGCGAGTTGGTGCCGCCGAGCACGGCCGCGAGCGCCTCCACGGCGGTGCGGACGACGTTGTTGTACGGCTGCTGCGCGGTCAGCGAGACCCCGGCGGTCTGGGTGTGGAAGCGGAGCCACTGCGCCTTGTCGGTCTTCGCCCCGTACACGTCCCGCATCCAGCGGGCCCAGATACGGCGGGCGGCGCGGAACTTGGCGATCTCCTCGAAGAAGTCCACGTGGGCGTCGAAGAAGAAGCTGAGGCCGGGTGCGAAGACGTCCACGTCGAGGCCGCGGGACAGGCCCAGCTCGACGTACCCGAAGCCGTCGGCGAGGGTGTACGCCAGCTCCTGCGCGGCCGTGGACCCGGCCTCGCGGATGTGGTAGCCGGAGACGGAGAGCGGCTTGTACGCGGGGATGCCGGCCGCGCAGTGCTCCATCAGGTCGCCGATGAGGCGCAGGTGCGGCTCGGGCTGGAAGAGCCACTCCTTCTGGGCGATGTACTCCTTGAAGATGTCGGTCTGGAGCGTGCCGTTCAGCACCGCCGGGTCGACGCCCTGGCGCTCGGCGGCGACCAGGTACATGCAGAAGACGGGGACGGCGGGGCCGCTGATCGTCATCGAGGTGGTGACGTCGCCGAGCGGGATGTCCCCGAAGAGGACCTCCATGTCGGCGGCCGAGTCGATGGCCACCCCGCAGTGCCCGACCTCGCCCAGCGCGCGCGGGTCGTCGGAGTCGCGGCCCATCAGGGTCGGCATGTCGAACGCCACGGACAGGCCGCCGCCGCCCGCCGCGAGGATCATCTTGTACCGCTCGTTGGTCTGCTCCGCGTTCCCGAACCCGGCGAACTGGCGGATGGTCCAGGTCCGCCCCCGGTACCCGGTGGCGTGCAGCCCTCGCGTGAACGGGTACTCCCCCGGCCACCCGATCCGCTCGAACCCCTCGTACACGTCACCGCTCCGCGGCCCGTACACCGGCTCGACCGCGTCCCCCGACAACGTGCTGAAATCCGCGTCGCGCTTCCGCGCGCGGTCATACCGGTCCTGCCACCGCCGGCGGCCTTCTTCGATCGCGTGAGCGTCCATACCCCCGAATTTACTTGGACGTCCTAGTAAATGTCGATGGGAAACCGCCGTACGGATGCGTACGGCGGTTCCGGTTACGCCTTGACGGCCGCCGGGGACGGCTGCGCGACCTTGGCCTCCAGCTCGCGGCTGACCTTCCGCTCCACGAAGAAGGCCGCGGTCGGGATGGTGCCCGCGATCAGTACCCAGAGCTGCTTGCCGACCGGCCACTTCGCCTTGGAGCCCAGGTCGAAGGCGAAGACCAGGTAGACCACGTACAGCCAGCCGTGGGCGATGCCGATGATCCGCGTGAAGTCGCCGGCGCCGTCCAGGTGGAGCAGGTACTTGGCGATCACGCCCAGGGTCAGCAGGACCAGCAGCACACCGGTGACGTAGGCCATCACCCGGTAGCGGGTCAGCACGCTCTTCTTCATGGGTACGAGCGTAACCACGCGTTCCGGGAGATCTTGCCCCAGGGTGGCCCCCGGAAGCCTCCCCCAGGTCAGGCGTCCTCGAAATCCCCCGCCGCCACGCGCAGCGGCCGCAGCAGGGTGAAGATGTCGCCGCAGCTCTCCGCGTCGTAGGCGCCGAGGCCGAAGTCCATGGCCATGAGGTCCCGGGTCGCGGCGTCGACGACCTCGCGGCCCTTGCCGGTGATCACGGCGAGGGTGCCGCGGCCGTCCTTGGGGTTGGGGCGCCTGGCGACCAGGCCGGTCCTGACCAGGCGGTCGACCGTGTTGGTGACGGAGGTGGGATGGACCATCAGCCGTTCGCCGATCTTGGACATGGGCAGCTCCCCCTCCTTGGAGAAGGTGAGCAGCACCAGCGCCTCGTAGCGCGCGAAGGTCAGCCCGTACGGCTTCACCACGGCGTCGACCTCGGCCAGCAGGATCTGCTGCGCCCGCATGATCGAGGTGATCGCGGCCATCGAGGGCACGCTTCCCCAGCGCTGCTTCCAGAGCTCGTCGGCACGGGCGATGGGGTCGAAGGGGAGACTGAGAGGCTTGGGCACGTCATCAGACCCTACCGGCCGGTCATATCGTGGGCAGCCCCGTCTCGGCTTTCGGTCACCCGGCACCCCGCGGCGAGCGCCACGCAGCAGGCCGTACCCACGACCCCCGCCGCCACGACCGCCGACCGCACCCCCACGGCCTCGGCCACCACCCCCGCCAGCGCCATGCCGACCCCCTGGATCGTCATCAGCCCGGCGCTCAGCAGCGTCATCGCCCGCCCCCGCAGTTCCTCCGGCACCGCGCGCACGAACCACTGGTCGAGCCCGAGGGTGTACGCCGAACAGGCCCCGGCCGGCACCAGGAGCAGCAGCGACGGCCAGAGTCCGGGAGCGAGGGCGTAGCCGAGGTACGGCACCACCGCGAGGCAGAGCAGCGGCAACACGATCCGCTCCCGCGCCGCCGTCCCGAGCCGCGCCCCCGCGAACAGTTCCCCGGCGACCGTGCCGGCCGGCAGCGCGCACATCAGCAGCCCGAGCCCGGTCGGGCCCGCGCCGAGGGTGTCGGAGTAGGGGGCGGCGAGCGCCTCGGGGAAGACGAAGAACATCGCGGGCACCCAGAAGACGAGCAGGAGCACGCGTACCCGCCGGTCGGCCAGCAGCGCGCGGGTCCCGCCGCCCCGCTCGCGGTCCCGCCGCCGCGCCGGGCGGCGCCGGGTGCCGAAGCGCAGCAGCGCGGCCGAGGCGAGAAAGGTGGCGACCGTGATCAGCAGCGCGTGCCGGGGGCTGACGGCGGTCAGCAGCAGCCCGCCGGTCCCGTACCCGGCGAGCAGCGCGCTCTGCGAGACGATCCGGATCAGGGACCGCCCCAGCACGAAGGCGTCACCGTCGCCGAGCACGTCCGCCAGGGTCGCCATCCGGGTGCCGGAGAACACCGGCGAGACGACGGCGACCGCGCAGCGCAGCGCCAGCAGCACCGCGACCCCCGTCCCCGGCACCACCATCACCGCCACGCACGCGGCGCACACCAGGTCGCACGCCACCAGCACCCGCCGGGCCGGGAACCGGTCGGCGACCGGGGCGAGCAGGATGCCACCGAGGGCGTAGGGCAGGAAGCCGACGGCGAAGGCGAGCGCGCTCATCAGGGGCGAGGCGGTGAGGTCGTAGACGAGGACGGACAGCGCGATCTCGCTGACGACCGTCCCTAGCAGGGACAGCACGTGCGCGGCGAAGAGGGCGCGGAACTCGGGGACGGCGAGGACGTGGCGGTAGCCGGTACGGGGAGCCACCGGGGCCGTGGGCGGTGCGGACATGCCGGGCAGCCTGACGGGGGCGGAGCCGCGCGGCGTAGAGTTTCGGCTCCGGCCGAATGTCAGGGGGAGCAGCCGTGGCCTCGCACCTGCACTTCTGTGAGGACGACTTCCTGAACTGCCGGTTCGCGGTCTCCCCGCTGTGGGAGACCCATGACGCGGTGCGCACGCTGCGCCGTCCGGACCGGCAGGGCTACCACGCGCCGTGGCTGCGCCGCATCCGCAAGGCCGCGGCCGGCCTGGATCTCGCTCCGCTGTGGCTGCTGATGCCCCGCCGGGGCCACTCGCCGGACTGGCTCGGGCCGCCGCCGATCGGCCCTGCGGCCACCTTCGAGGAGGAGATCGCGGCGGTCCGGGCGGCCGATCCGGAGGCGGCCCGCGAGGACACCGCCCGTTCGCTGGCCTGCACCCCGGGCGCGTCGGCCTCCGAGCGTGGACGCGCCTGGCTGGCGGATCCGGTGCGGATGGTGCGGGAGCTGGCGGACGCCCTGGATGCGGCCTGGCGGGTCCTGGTGGAACCGGAGTGGCCCCGGCTGCGGGCGCTGCTGGAGGCGGACGTCGCCTTCCACTCGCGCCGGCTCGCCGAGGTCGGTCTCGGCACCCTGCTGCCCGAGCTGGACGCCCGGCTGAGCTGGGACGGCCGCACGCTGACCCTGCCGGGCGGGGTGTACGAGCGCCGGCTGGACGGGCGGGGCCTGGTGCTGATGCCGAGCGTGTTCTGCTGGCCGGACGTGATCACCGGGTTCGACCCGCCGTGGCAGCCGGCCCTCGTCTATCCGGCGCGCGGTGTCGGCGGCCTGTGGGCGGAGCCGGGCGCCCGGACCCCGGAGGCGCTGGTGCGGCTGCTGGGCCGCAACCGTGCGGCCGTGCTCGCGGCGCTGGACGACCCGGCGTCCACCACGGCCCTGGCCCACCGCCTCGGACTCGCCGCGTCCTCGGTCTCCTCCCACCTGTCGGTCCTGCGCGGGAGCGGCCTGCTGACGGCCCGCCGGTACGGGCACCAGGTGCTGTACGAGCGGACGCCGCTGGGGATGGCGCTGGCGTCCGGGGGCTGACGGGAGGCGGGCGGGCCGGCGCCGGGCGGGGTGCCGCGGGTGCCCACCGCCGGACATGCGAACGCCCCGGTCCGGACGGGACCGGGGCGCGCGCGGTGGCGTCAGGCTCCCAGGTGCCGTTCCACGGTCTCGACCTTGGAGGTGAGGCCGTCGGTGACACCGGGGCGGATGTCGGCCTTGAGGACCAGGGAGACGCGGGGCGCGCGGGCCTCGACGGCGGCGACGGCGCGCCGGACGACGTCCATGACCTCGTCCCACTCGCCCTCGAGCGAGGTGAACATGGCGTCGGTGCGGTTGGGCAGCCCGGACTCGCGGACCACGCGGACCGCGTCGGCGACGTACTCCCCCACGTCCTCGCCGACACCGAGGGGTGTCACGGAGAAGGCGACGATCATGCGTTCACGGTTCCTTCCTGGCGGGCGCGGGCCGCGATGACGGCGCTCTCGGACTCCCGGCGCAGCTTGCGCTCGGCGAAGAAGCCGCCGGTGGGCAGCACCGAGAGGACGAAGTAGAAGGCGGCGGTGCCGAAGCCCCACCTGGTCCGGTTCCAGGCGTCCAGCCAGAAGACCACGTACAGGACGAAGAGCACGCCGTGGATCGCGCCCATCACGGGGACCGCGTTGAAGTCCGTGGTCCGCTTCAGTACCGAGCACAGCAGCAGGACGAGGAAGGACACGGCCTCCGGCGCCGAGATCAGGCGGAGGCGGCGGAGGGCGGATGCGGTCTTGAGGTCCACTGGTCACCTTCGGGGGAGCGTTTGCTGCGGGGCGGGGTCCGGCCGGTGGAGGGGCCGGCTCATGATCCGCTTTGTGAACGGAAGCACAAGCGTTCTCCCATTGTGGCAAACGGCGCCCCTAGGGGTGTGCTCAGGGTCGTTCTCCACCCGGGGGGCCTGTTCTCTCCACCCGGCCGCCCGCTACTTTCGCGGTGTGGCGATGTTCCGACTGCAGGGAAGCAAGGTCCTCGCCGTCGACGTGACCGGGGACGCCGTGAAGGCGAAGAACGGCTCGATGGTCGCGTACGACGGGCAGATGGCCTTCAAGAAGCTGAGCGGCGGCGGTGAGGGGCTGCGCGGGATGGTGACGCGGCGGCTCACCGGCGAGCAGATGACGGTGATGGAGGTGAGAGGACAGGGGACCTGCTGGTTCGCGGACCGGGCGTCCGAGATCAATCTCGTCGCCCTGCGCGGCGACACGCTGTACGTGGAGTCCAGCAACCTGCTGGCGACCGACGCGGGGCTGCGCACCGGCACCACCTTCACCGGGCTGCGCGGCGCCTCGCAGGGCAACGGGCTGTTCACCACGACCGTGGAGGGCACCGGGCAGGCCGCGATCCTGTCCGACGGTCCGGCGGTGGTGCTCCGGGTCAGCCCGCAGTACCCGCTGACCGTCGATCCGGGCGCCTACATCGCGCACCAGGGGAACGTACGGCAGTCCTTCCAGTCCGGCGTCACCTTCCGCACCCTGATGGGCGAGGGCGGTGGGGAGGCGTTCCAGATCCGCTTCGAGGGCGACGGGCTGGTCTATGTGCAGCCCAGTGAGCGGAACACGATCGCGGGGGACCTGTGACATGAGCTTCCGGGAGATCAACTCCAAGATGGTCGAGGCCCGGCTGGCGCCGGGACAGCGGCTGTTCAGTCAGCGCGGGGCGATGCTCGCGTACACCGGCGAGGTGTCCTTCACCCCGAACATGCAGAGCGGGCAGGGCGGGGTGATGTCGATGCTCGGGCGCCGGGTCGCCGGAGAGGCGGCTCCGCTGATGACGGTCGAGGGCAGCGGCACGGTCCTGTTCGGGCACGGCGGCCATCACGTGCACGTCATCGCCCTCACCGGCGACACCCTGTACGTGGAGGCGGACCGGCTGCTCGCCTTCGAGGGGTCGCTGCGGCAGGGCACGATGTTCCTCGGCTCGCAGGGCGGGGTGATGGGGCTGGTGCGCGGCCAGGCGACCGGGCAGGGGCTGTTCACCACGACCCTCCAGGGCCACGGCGCGGTCGCGGTGATGGCGCACGGCGGGATCTTCGAGCTGCCGATCACCCCGCAGCGCCCGGTCCACGTGGACCCCCAGGCGTACGTCGCCCATCACGGCGAGGTGCGCAACAGGCTGTCCACCGCGCTCGGCTGGCGCGACATGGTGGGGCGCGGCTCGGGCGAGGCGTTCCAGCTGGAGCTGAGCGGTCACGGCACGGTGTACGTCCAGGCGTCGGAGGAGAAGCTGTGAGCGGTTACGCGAGCGCGGGCGGGCCGGTCGTCCTCGACCCGGCGACGCTCCCCGCCGACGACAACGTGAACCCGTACACCTTCTGCGTGGAGCTCAAGGGCAGCCAGTGGTTCCTGCAGAAGGGGAAGATGATCGCCTACTACGGGGCGATCGACTTCAACGGCATCGGGCACGGCCGGCTGGACCGGCTGGTACGGACTTCCTTCCATTCGCCAATGCACGCGAGCGACTGGGTGGTGGCGGAGGGCTCGGGCAAGATGCTGCTCGCGGACCGGGCCTTCGATGTGAATTCGTACGACCTGGATGAGGGAAACCTGACCGTTCGCGCGGGCAACTTGATAGCTTTTCAGCCAAGCTTGGCACTCAAACAGTCGATCGTGCCGGGCTTTCTGACGCTCATCGGAACCGGAAAGTTCGTCGCCGCTTCCAACGGGCCGGTGGTCTTCATGGAGCCGCCGATCCGGGTGGACCCGCAGGCACTGGTCGGCTGGGCCGACTGCCCCTCCCCCTGCCATCACTACGACCACTCCTATCTCACCGGTGTGATGGGCGGTCTACGTGCGATGACCGGGATCGGCGGGGCTTCCGGGGAGGAGCACCAGTTCGAGTTCACCGGCGCGGGGACGGTGCTGATCCAGTCCAGCGAGACGCTGATGGCCGAGCGGCCCACGGGCGCCGTTCCGTCCGAGGCGGGGGTACCCGGAGGGGGCGCGGCAGGGCCGCTGGGGCCCGGAACGGGGGCTTCCGGGGTACCGCGCCTTCCCGGACAGCTGGGAGACCTCCAGCGTCGCTTCGGGCTGTGAGCGGTAGTCTGCGGAGTGTGACGTCGAACGCATGCGCACAGTCACATCACCCACAGTAGTTCGCCATTCAACTTCTTAGGTAGACTTCATTCATGGAGACCGAGACGGCCACGCACTGGCTGACCGATGCGGAGCAGTGCGCCTGGCGCACCCACCTGGAGGTCAACAGGCTGTTGACGTACCAGCTAGAGAAGGATCTGCAGCCGTTCGGCCTGACGATGAACGACTACGAGATCCTCGTCAATCTGTCCGAGTCGGAGGACGTGCGGATGCGGATGAGCGACCTGGCGGGTGCGACCATGCAGTCCAAGAGCCGCCTGTCGCATCAGATCACGCGTATGGAGAACGCGGACCTGGTCCGCCGGGAGAATTGCGAGTCGGACCGGCGCGGCCTCTTCGCCGTCCTGACCGAGCACGGGCTGGAGACGATGCGGAAGGTGGCCCCGCACCACGTGGCCTCCGTCCGCCGCAACTTCATCGACCTCCTCTCCCCCGACGCCCTCCAGGACCTCGACAAGTCCCTGAAGCCCATCGCGGAACACCTCAGGGACCAGCGCGGCCGCCCGTAGCTCCGGCTGCACGGGTCCGTACCGCGCCCGCCGAACGGCGACCCCGCGCCGGGCGCACGCCGGGCCCGGGCCTCGACCACCGCGGAGGCCACGCCCCGCCCACCCGACACACCGCACCGGTGCGAGGGAGGGCGGGGCGTTCTGCCGTCCGGGTGCCGGGCAGCGCCACGAGAGGCCCCGGCAGCCGGCGTCAGCTCCGGGTGAGGCCCTGGACCAGTTCGTCCGCCGCCCGGTACGGGTCCAGGTCGCCCGTGACGATGCGGTCCGCGAGGGCGGAGAGACGGCGGTCGCCGTGGAGGTCGCCGATGCGTTCCCGCAGGGTGGTGACCGCGATGGTCTCCACCTCGCGGGCCGCCCGGGCGCGGCGGCGTTCGGCGAGGACGGCGTGTTCCTCCATCCAGGCGCGGTGCTTCTCCAGGGCCTCCACCACCTCGTCGATGCCCTCGGCGCGGGCCGCGACCGTCTTGACGATCGGGGGGCGCCAGTCGCCGGGGCCGCGGGCCTCGCCGAGGCCGAGCATGTGGTTCAGCTCGCGGGCGGTGGCGTCGGCGCCGTCGCGGTCGGCCTTGTTGACGACGTAGACGTCGCCGATCTCCAGGATTCCGGCCTTGGCCGCCTGGATGCCGTCACCCATGCCGGGCGCGAGCAGGACCACGCTGGTGTCGGCCTGCGAGGCGATCTCCACCTCGGACTGGCCGACGCCGACCGTCTCGACCAGGATCACGTCGCAGCCGGCCGCGTCCAGCACCCGGATCGCCTGCGGTGCGGCCCAGGCGAGACCGCCCAGGTGACCGCGGGTGGCCATGGAACGGATGTAGACGCCGGGGTCGGAGGCGTGGTCGGACATCCGGACCCGGTCCCCGAGCAGCGCGCCCCCGGAGAACGGCGAGGAGGGGTCGACGGCGAGCACGCCGACCCGCTTGCCCTGCTTCCGGTAGGCGGTGACCAGCGCGGAGGTGGAGGTGGACTTGCCGACGCCGGGCGAGCCGGTGAGACCGACGACGTAGGCGTTGCCGGTCAGCGGGGCCAGCGCCGCCATCACCTCCCGCAGCTGCGGGGACGCCCCCTCGACCAGGGAGATCAGCCGGGCCACGGCCCGGGGCCGGCCTTCCCTGGCCTCGGCCACCAGAGAGGAGACGTCCCGCATCACACAGCTCCGTTCACTCGCATCGCTCACTCACCGCCGGAAAAGGAACAGCTCAGCCCTTGGGTACCCGCACGATCAGCGCGTCACCCTGACCGCCGCCACCGCACAGCGCCGCCGCGCCGACCCCGCCGCCCCGGCGCTTGAGCTCCAGCGCCAGGTGAAGCACCAGCCGGGCGCCGGACATGCCGATCGGGTGGCCCAGCGCGATGGCACCGCCGTTGACGTTCACCTTGTCCGTGGACACACCGAGGTCGTCCATCGACTGCACGGCGACCGCCGCGAACGCCTCGTTGATCTCGACGAGGTCCAGGTCGGCGACCTGGAGCCCCTCCTTGCCGAGCGCGTGCTTGATGGCGTTGGACGGCTGCGACTGGAGGGAGTTGTCGGGACCGGCGACGTTGCCGTGCGCCCCGATCTCCGCCAGCCACTGGAGGCCCAGCTCCTCCGCCTTCGCCTTGCTCATCACGACCACCGCGGCCGCGCCGTCGGAGATCTGCGAGGAGGATCCGGCGGTGATGGTGCCGTCCTTGGTGAAGGCGGGCCGGAGCCGGCCGAGCGACTCGGCGGTGGTGTCCCCGCGGATGCCCTCGTCCTTGCTGAACAGCACCGGGTCGCCCTTGCGCTGCGGGATCTCCACCGGGGTGATCTCGGCCTCGAACAGGCCGTTCTTCTGCGCGGCGGCGGCCCGCTGGTGGGACAGCGCGGCGATCTCGTCCTGCGCGGCCCGGCCGATGCCGAGGCGGGTGTTGTGCTTCTCCGTGGACTCGCCCATGGCGATGTTCTCGAAGGAGTCGGTCAGCCCGTCGTGGGCCATCGAGTCCAGCATCTCGACCGCGCCGTACTTGAAGCCCTCGCGGGACTTCGGCAGCAGGTGCGGGGCGTTGGTCATCGACTCCTGGCCGCCCGCGACCACGATGTCGAACTCACCCGCACGGATGAGCTGGTCGGCCAGCGCGATCGCGTCGAGACCGGACAGGCAGACCTTGTTGACGGTGAGCGCCGGCACGTTCATCGGGATGCCGGCCTTGACCGCCGCCTGGCGGGCCGGGATCTGGCCGGCACCCGCCTGGAGCACCTGGCCCATGATCACGTACTGGACCTGGTCGCCGCTGATCCCGGCGCGGTCGAGGGCCGCCTTGATGGCGAATCCGCCGAGGTCGGCCCCCGAGAAGGACTTCAGCGAACCGAGCAACCGTCCCATGGGCGTCCGCGCGCCCGCGACGATCACAGAGGTGGTCTTTCCAGAAGACATGAGCTGCGATCCCCTTACCGGCCTGCACAGCCGAGGAGTGAACGAGGGTTTACTTCGAATGTACTGACCGCTACCGGAGCCCGTCATCGCCATCGCGGTGTGATCGCGCGCACGTTGCGTAACCACCGCCCAGGCGCTGCACTGAAACCATGCTGACGCGAATCGACCACATCGGGATCGCCTGCCACGACCTCGACACCACCGTCGAGTTCTACCGGACGACCTACGGCTTCGAGGTGTTCCACACCGAGGTGAACGAGGAGCAGGGCGTCCGGGAGGCCATGCTCAAGATCAACGAGACCTCGGACGGCGGCGCCTCCTACCTCCAGCTGCTGGAGCCGACGCGGGAGGACTCCGCGGTCGGCAAGTGGCTGGCCAAGAACGGCGAGGGGGTCCACCACATCGCCTTCGGCACCGCGGACGTGGACGCGGACGCCGCCGACATCCGCGGCAAGGGCGTACGCGTCCTGTACGACGAGCCCCGGGTCGGTTCCATGGGGTCCCGGATCACCTTCCTGCACCCCAAGGATTGCCACGGAGTCCTGACAGAACTGGTCACATCGGCGGCAGTTGAGTCACCTGAGCACTGACTCCCGTACATAAGGGCCGGTAGGGTTGGGGGCGGTCGTCCCCGAACGCGGTGACGACCGATGCCGGGGTCCGGGTTTCGGGGGACGAGCGTCGGGGCAGCAGCCCGTGCTCCGCCGTTGATCTGACACCATTCCCCGGAGGGCCCCGTCCGGCGGATGGACGGTGCTCGTCGGAGAAATTCACCAGGGGACGGATGGGACCGCGCAGTGCGGGGCTACGAGAGCCAGGAGCGAGAGCCGGCGGCTGACGTCGACCACCTCTCTCGGTTCGAGGCCGAGATGAAGCGGCTGAAGACCGAGCGGGAAAAGGCGATCCAGCACGCCGAGGACCTCGGCTACCAGGTCGAGGTGCTGCGCGCCAAGCTGCACGAGGCGCGCCGCACCCTGATGACCCGTCCCGCCTACGACGGCGGTGACATCGGTTACCAGGCCGAGCAGATGCTCCGCAACGCCCAGGTGCAGGCCGACCAGTTGCGGCAGGACGCCGAGCGCGAGCTGAGCCAGGCCCGCGCGCAGACCCAGCGCATCCTCCAGGAGCACGCCGAGCACTCCGCCCGGCTCCAGGCGGAGCTGCACCAGGAGGCGGTCACCCGCCGCCAGCAGCTCGACCAGGAGCTGGCCGAACGCCGGCAGACCGTCGAGTCCCACGTCAACGAGAACGTGGCCTGGGCCGAGCAGCTCCGCGCCCGCACCGAGCAGCAGGCCCGCCGGCTGCTGGACGAGTCGCGCGCCGAGGCCGAGCAGGCCATGGCCGCCGCCCGCGCCGAGGCCGAGCGGCTGACCCACGAGGCCCGCGAGCGGCTGCGCACCGACGCGGAGGCGGCCCGTACCGAGGCCGAGCAGATCCTGCGCCGGGCCCGAACCGACGCCGAGCGGCTGCTGAACGCCGCCTCCTCGCAGGCGCAGGAGGCGACCGACCACGCCGAGCAGCTCCGCACCTCAACCGCCAGCGAGTCGGACGCCGCGCGCCGGCAGGCGGCCGAGCTGAGCCGTACCGCCGAGGAGCGAATGGCGGAGGCCGAGCGGGCGCTGCGCAGCGCCCGCTCCGAGGCGGAGAAGCTGGTCACCGAGGCGAAGGAGGCCGCCGCCAAGGCGCTCTCAAGCGCCGAGGCCGCCAACGAGACCCGGACGCGTACCGCCAAGGAGCAGGTCGCCCGGCTGGTCAGCGAGGCCACCAAGGAGGCCGAGTCCACCAAGGCGGACGCCGAGCAGATCGTCGCGGACGCCCGTGCCGAGGCGGAGAAGATCCTCACCGAGGCCGGGGAGAAGGCCCGCAGCGCCACCGCCGAGGAGACCGCGAGTCAGCTCTCCAAGGCGGCCCGGACGGCCGAGGAGGTCCTGAACAAGGCATCGGAGGACGCCCGCAGGACCACCAAGGCGGCCACCGAGGAGGCCGAGCGCATCCGCTCGGAGGCCGAGGCGGAGGCGGACCGGCTGCGTGCCGAGGCGCACGACATCGCCGAGGAGCTCAAGGGCACGGCGAAGGACGACACCAAGGAGTACCGGGCCAAGACGGTCGAGCTGCAGGAGGAGGCCCGGCGCCTGCGCGGCGAGGCCGAGCAGCTCCGCGCCGACGCGGTCGCCGAGGGCGACTCCATCCGCGCCGAGGCCCGCCGGGAGGCGGTCACCCAGATCGAGGAGGCGGCCAAGTCCGCCGAAGAGCTCCTCGGCAAGGCCAAGGCGGACGCGGACGAGCTGCGCAAGACCGCCACCACCGACAGCGAGAAGGTACGCACCGAGGCCATCGAGCGCGCCACCGCGCTGCGCCGGCAGGCCGAGGAGACGCTGGAGCGCACCCGCAAGGAGGCCGAGCGGCTCAAGGCCGAGGCCGAGGAGCGGGCCGAGACGGTCGGGGCGGAGGCCGAGAAGGCCGCGCGCGAGCTGCGCGAGGAGGCCGAGAAGGCCGCCGAGGCGCGCCGCGAGGAGGCCGCCGGTGAGCTGACCCGGCTGCAGACCGAGGCGCAGGAGCGGCTCGAGTCGGCTGAGCAGGCGCTGGCCGAGGCCCGCGAGGAGGCGTCCCGGGTCCGGCGCGAGGCCGGTGAGGAGGCCGAGCGGCTGCGGTCGGAGGCCGCCGAGCGCATCCGTGCGCTCCAGGAGCAGGCCGCGACGGAGGCCGAGCGGCTGCGCGACGAGGCCGCCGCGGACGCGTCCGCCTCGCGCGCCGAGGGCGAGTCGGTCGCCGTGCGGCTGCGGTCGGAGGCCGCGGCCGAGGCCGAGCGGCTCAAGGCCGAGGCGCAGGAGACCGCGGACCGGGTCCGCGCGGAGGCGCAGGCCGCCGCCGAACGGCTGGGAACGGAGGCGTCGGAGACGCTGGCCGCAGCCCAGGAGGAGGCCGCCCGGCGCCGCCGCGAGGCCGAGGAGCTGCTCGGTGCCGCACGTGAGGAGGCGGACCAGGAGCGCGAGCGGGCTCGTGAGCGGAGCGAGGAGCTGCTGGCCGCGGCACGTACGCGCGTGGAGGAGGCGCAGGCCGAGGCGACCCGGCTGGTTCAGGAGGCGGACCGCCGGGCCACCGAGATGGTGTCCGCCGCCGAGACCCACGCGGCGCAGGTTCGGGACTCCGTCAGCGGACTGCACGAGCAGGCGCAGGAGGAGATCGCCGGGCTGCGTTCGGCCGCCGAGCACGCGGCGGACCGCACCCGGCGCGAGGCCGAGGAGGAGGCGGACCGGGTCCGCACCGACGCCTACGCGGAGCGGGAGCGGGCGAGCGAGGACGCGACGCGGCTGCGCAGGGAGGCCAACGAGGAGTCCGAGGCGGCCAGGGCGCTCGCGGAGCACACGGTCGCCGAGGCGGCCGAGGAGTCGGAGCGGCTGCGCTCGGAGGCCGCCGAGTACGCGCAGCGGGTGCGTACCGAGGCTTCGGACAAGCTGGCGGAGGCCGACCAGGCCGCGTCCCGGACCCGGGCGGACGCCCGCGAGGACGCCAACCGCATCCGGTCGGACGCGGCGACGCAGGCCGACACCCTCATCACCGAGGCGAGTTCCGAGGCGGAGCGGCTCCAGCACGAGACGGCCGCGGAGGCGGAGCGGGTCCGCGCCGAAGCGGTCGCGGGCGCCGAGCAGTTGATCGCGGACGCGACCGGCGACGCCGAGCGGCTGCGCGCCGAGGCGGCGGAGACGGTCGGTACGGCGCAGCGGCAGGCGGAGCGGATGCGCGCCGAGGCCGAGCGGCTCCGGGCCGAGGCGGAGACGGAGGCCGAGCGGCTGGCCAACTCCGCGCGCGAGGAGGCCGAACGGACGCTGGACGAGGCCCGCGGCGAGGCCAACAAGCGGCGCTCGGAGGCGGCCGAGCAGGTCGACACCCTGATCTCGGAGACGGCGGCCGAGGCGGACAAGCTGCTCGCGGAGGCGCGGCAGCAGGCGCAGCAGGCCACCACGGACGCCGAGGGCCAGGCCGACTCGATGGTGGGCGCGGCCCGGGCCGAGGCGGAGCGGATCGTGTCCGAGGCGACGGTGCAGGGCAACTCCCGTGTGGAGAAGGCCCGTACGGACGCCGACGAGCTGCTGGTCGGGGCGCGCCGGGACGCGACCGCGATCCGGGAGCGGGCCGAGGAGCTGCGCGAGCGGGTCACCTCGGAGATCGAGGAGCTGCACGAGCGGGCCCGCCGGGAGGCGGCCGAGACGATGAAGTCGACGGGCGACCGCTGCGACGCGCTGATCACGGCGGCCGAGGAGCAGCTCGCCAAGGCGCAGGCGAAGGCCAAGGAGCTGGTGTCGGAGGCCAACTCCGAGGCGGGCAAGGTGCGGATCGCCGCAGTGAAGAAGGCGGAGGGTCTGCTCAAGGAGGCCGAGCAGAAGAAGACCAGGCTCGTCAAGGAGGCCGAGGACCTGAAGGCCGAGGCGATCCGCGAGGCGCGGCGCACGGTCGACGAGGGCAAGCGGGAGCTGGAGATCCTGGTGCGCCGCCGCGAGGACATCAACACCGAGATCTCGCGCGTCCAGGACGTGCTGGAGGCGCTGGAGTCGTTCGAGAGCCCGGCGGGCAAGGACGGCGGTGTCAAGGCGGGCGCGACGGTGGGGCCGCCCCGGTCGGGTGGCAAGAACTCCGACGGTTAGGACCGGGCATGGCAAGTTCTCGGGGGGTCAGCCACCCGAAAGAGGTGTCATTCTCCAGACCAAACACGTATCCGCTCGATGACACACCGCTTCGGCGCCTAGGATTCCTTCTATCACCTCACCGGTCTCATTCGACAGGAACCCCATGAGCGACACTTCCCCCTACGGCTTCGAGCTAGTGCGGCGTGGATACGACCGCGCTCAGGTGGACGAACGCATCTCCAAGCTCGTCTCCGACCGTGACAGCGCGCTCTCCCGGATCACCGCACTGGAGAAGCGCATCGAGGAGCTCCACCTCGAGACGCAGAACGCCCAGGCCCAGATCACCGACGCCGAGCCGTCGTACGCGGGGCTGGGCGCGCGGGTCGAGAAGATCCTGCGCCTTGCCGAGGAGGAGGCGAAGGACCTGCGCGAGGAGGCCCGGCGCGCCTCCGAGCAGCACCGCGAGCTTGCCGAGTCGGCGGCCCAGCAGGTGCGCAACGACGCGGAGTCCTTCGCCGCGGAGCGCAAGGCCAAGTCCGAGGACGAGGGCGTCCGGATCGTCGAGAAGGCCAAGGGCGAGGCGTCCCAGCTCCGCGCCGACGCGCAGAAGGACGCGCAGTCCAAGCGCGAGGAGGCGGACGCCCTCTTCGAGGAGACCCGCGCCAAGGCCGCGCAGGCCGCCGCCGACTTCGAGACCAACCTCGCCAAGCGCCGCGAGCAGTCCGAGCGGGACCTGGCGTCGCGCCAGCAGAAGGCGGAGAAGCGGCTCGCGGAGATCGAGCACCGCGCCGAGCAGCTCCGTCTGGAGGCGGAGAAGCTGCGCACCGACGCCGACCGCCGTGCGCGCCAGACCGTGGAGACGGCGCAGCGCCAGGCCGAGGACATCGTGGCGGACGCCAACGCCAAGGCGGACCGCATCCGTTCGGAGTCCGAGCGGGAGCTGGCGGCGCTGACCAACCGCCGCGACAGCATCAACGCCCAGCTCACCAACGTCCGCGAGATGCTCGCCACGCTGACGGGTGCCGCGGTCGCCGCCGCCGGTTCCCCGGTGGAGGACGAGCCGGCCGGCCGCGGGGTGCCGGCGCAGCAGACCCGGTGACGTCCGGGAGCGTCTGAGCTGAGCGCGGGCGAAGCCCCCTGCCGCCGGTGCGGCAGGGGGCTTCGCCCGCTTTCGGCGCCGACCGGACACACACGGTGATCCTTTGGCTTTACTTTCTCTTGAGCGGAACCGGGCACGCCCGGTTATCCTCCTAACCCTTACGGGGGCACGCGCCCCGCTGTCCTGAACCTTCCGATGGGTGCGGAGCATGATCGAGGCTGTTGGCCTGACCAAGCGGTACGGCGACAAGACCGCCGTGCACGACCTCTCCTTCCAGGTGCGCCCCGGCGCGGTGACCGGTTTCCTCGGGCCGAACGGCTCCGGCAAGTCGACGACCATGCGGATGATCCTCGGGCTGGACAACCCGACCGCCGGCTCGGTGACCATCAGCGGCCACCCGTACCGCAAGCTGCCCAACGCGCCCCGCCAGGTCGGCGCGCTGCTCGACGCCAAGGCGGTGCACGGCGGCCGCAGCGCCCGCAACCATCTGCTGAGCCTCGCCCAGCTCTCCGGCATCCCGGCCCGCCGGGTGGACGAGGTGCTCGGGGTCGTCGGGCTGCAGGAAGTGGCCCGCAAGCGCTCCAAGGGCTTCTCGCTCGGCATGGGCCAGCGCCTCGGCATCGCGGCGGCCCTGCTGGGCGACCCGCAGGTGCTGCTGTTCGACGAGCCGGTCAACGGCCTCGACCCCGAGGGCATCCTCTGGGTCCGCAACCTGATGAAGGCGCTCGCCGCGGAGGGCCGTACGGTCTTCGTCTCCTCGCACCTGATGAGCGAGATGGCACTGACCGCCGACCATCTGATCGTGATCGGTCGGGGCCGGCTCCTCTCCGACATGAGCGTCACCGACTTCATCTCGGCCAACTCGGCCGACTTCGCGCGGGTGCGCACCCCGGACGGCGAGCCGCAGCAGCGGGAGAAGCTGACCTCGGCGCTGACCGAGGCGGGCGGGCACGTGCTGCCCGAGCTGGACGGCGCGCTCCGGGTGACGGGGCTCGCGCTCCCCCGCATCAGCGACCTGGCGCACGAGACGGGCGTACGGCTGTGGGAGCTGTCGCCGCACCAGGCGTCGCTGGAGGAGGCGTACATGCGGATGACGCAGGGCGTCGTCGACTACCGCTCCACCGCCGACCAGCGCTCCGGCCTCCAGCAGCCGCTGCCGCCCGGGGTGCAGCCCCCGATGCCGGTGCCGGGTCAGGGCCAGCCGGGCTGGTACGCCCCGCCGCCGCCCCAGCCGGGCGCCCCGTACGCCCCGCCGGCGCCCACCGCTCCCGGCCCCCAGACGCCGAACCCGTACGCCGCGCCCGCCGAACCGACGAAGCCCGAGGACTCCCGATGAGCACCCAGCAGCCCCCGATGCCCGAGGCGTTCCCCGCGTCCGGCGGCCTCCAGTCCGGCTACAGCTCACCGATCCCGGTCACGTCCGCGCATCTCGGGCACGCGCTGGCCTCGGAGTGGACGAAGATGAAGTCGGTGCGCTCCACGATGTGGACGCTCGGCGTGTTCGTGCTGCTCGTGGTCGGGATCGGCGTGCTGGCCGCCGTGGCGGTCCGGGGCGCCGGTGAGCTGGACGGCCAGAACCCGCTGACCCTCGGTTTCTTCGGGCTGCTGCTCGGCATGATGTGCGTGATGACGCTGGGTGTGCTGACGACGGCCTCCGAGTACGGCACGGGCATGATCCGTACGACGATGACGGCGTGCCCGAGCCGGGGCCGGGTGCTGGCGGCGAAGTCGATCGTGTTCTTCGTGGTCGCCTTCGTGGTGACGCTGGCGACGGTGTCGCTGGTGGCGCTGATCCAGACCTCGATGCTGGAGGGCAACGGCACCCGCACCCCGTCCGGCGGGGAATGGCTGAAGGCCACGCTCGGCATCAGCCTGTACACCGCGCTGCTCGGTCTGCTGTCGCTGCTGGTCGGCTCGATGATCCGGCACTCGGCGGGCGCCATCACCATCATGATCGGCGCCGTGCTGGCCCCGCTGGTGATCGCGCTGTTCATGAGCGCCCGCTCGCTGGAGAAGGTGCAGCAGGCGCTGCTGGAGTACTCGATCCCGAGCCAGATGGGCGTGTTCTACGACAACACCCTCAGCCGCTCCGGGCCCTCGGGCTGGGAGCCGCTGTGGATCATTCTGGGGGTGACCGCGGCGGCGTTCGCCGGGGCGTACGCGCTGCTGCAGAGCCGGGACGTGTAGCCGCGCCGGCCTTTCAGAACCTGGGCGCGTTCCCGGACCGCCGTACCCGTGTGGTGCGGCGGTCCCGTGCGTTCCAGCACGCCTTGTGCCAGTGCCGCCGGTCGTCGACGCCCGCGTGTTCCGGCCAGGCCACCACGTGCGGGACGCCGGAGGGGATCACCTGGTCGCAGCCGGGGCAGCGGTAGGTCTTGCCGTCGGCGCTCGCCCCGGCGACATGGCGGACGCTCCACTCCTCGCCCTGCCAGGACTCGGTGGACTGCCATCCTCCGTACCGGCCCGACCGGTCGTCCTCGGCACCTCGGCCGGACGAGCCTGCCACCTTGGGTCGGTTGCGACGCGGGGACACGGGACACCTCTTGGGGCTATACAGGAAGCACGAACCGCGTCCAGCCTACGCGGGACCGGCCGGGGGGACGCGTAGGGCGCCGACCCGTACAAGTCCCCCTCCAGGCCGATCCATTCCAGCAGAGAAGCGACCATTCTGCAGACAATCCGCAAATCCCTCCACCAAGCCGTGTCCTGGGCACGTGTCATGTGGTTATGCCGGTCGGGGGAGCTCCCGGTCGGAGCCAAGGAAGCGGGAAATGCGATGCGCGTTGGAAGTTTTGTGCTGGCGGCCCAGTATCCGGGCCAGGGCGCCGGAGAGGCTCTGCACCGGGCGGTGCGCTCCGCCGAGGTGGCCGACGAGGCCGGGCTCGACACGGTGTGGCTGGCCGAGCACCACTTCGTTCCGTACGGCACCTGTCCGTCGGCCGTCACCCTGGCCGCGCTGCTGCTGGGCCGCACCCGCCGGGTCCGGGTCGGCACCGCGGTCAGCGTGCTGCCCACGGTCCACCCGGTGGCACTCGGCGAGCAGGCCGCGCTGCTGCACGTCGCCAGCGGGGGGCGGTTCACCCTGGGCGTCGGCCGGGGCGGGCCCTGGGTGGACCTGGAGGTGTTCGGCGCCGGGCTCGGGGCGTACGAGCGGGGCTTCCCGGAGTCGCTGGACCTGCTGCTGCGCTGGCTGCGCGAGCCGTCGGTCGGCGCCTCGGGCGAGCGGTACGCGTTCCGCGAGGTACCGGTGGTGCCGCGCCCGGCGGACGCGCTGACCGAGGCGCCGGGGCCGGAGGTGGTGGTGGCGTGCACCTCGCCGAAGAGCGTGCGGCTCGCGGCGGAGCGGGGTCTGCCGATGCTGCTGGGGATGCACGTCGGGGACGAGGAGAAGGCCGAGATGGTGGCCCTGTGGCGGCGTCATGCCCGCGAGTCGGGTCACCCGCCCGAGGCGGTCGCGGCCGCCGGCCATGTCTCGGCCGGGGTCTGCCAGCTCGCGGACAGCCGCAGCGACGCCGTGGAGGTGCTGCTGAAGGCGATGCCGGGCTGGCTGAAACAGGGCCTTGAGGCCCATGTGACGGTGGACGGCCGGGCGCGCGCGATGCGCGACCCGTACGCCTACACCGAACTGCTCTGCGGGCTGCACCCGGTGGGCACGCCCCGGCTGGCCGCGGATCGCCTCGCGGCCACCGCGGAGCGGACCGGGATCTCCCGCTTCGCCCTGCTGGTCGAGGGTTCCGGCGATCTGGACGCGACCGAGGAGAACCTGCGGCGCCTGGGCGCCGAGGTGCTGCCGCGTCTGCGCTGACCGCCACCGGCTCCCCGGCCGCCGGGAGAGCCCGCCGTACCCGTCCCGCATGCACCTCCCCCGGACGGGAACGGCAAGCCGGCGGCTCGTGGAGCCGACGTCGCGCGTGTGCGTCAGCAGTCCCGCATCTCCGGGGACTGGTTGAGGAGCTGGGCGCGCACCGAGGTGAAGCGGGCCAGCCGCTCGTCCACCGACGAGTCCAGCGGGAACACCGCCACCCGGTGGCAGTTCTGGAAGGCCAGGCGTACGCCGAAGTGGCGCTGGAGAGCGCCGCGGATGGCGTCACTGGCGAGCGCGCGCAGCAACTGGCCGCGCGCCTGCTCGTCCGGCGGAGGCGTCTGGTTGTCGGCGAAGGGTCCGCCGTCCACCTTCAGCTGGGCCACCAGGGAGCTGATCATCTCCCACGCGAAGGGCAGGGAGGTCCGGACGCAGTCGACGAATTCTGCTTCGTCGACCTCGCCTCGCTCGGCCTGTTCCAGTAGGGCCGGTGAGACGTCGAGCGACATGGGTTCTCCTCTCGCACCCCCGATGGACGGGGGTTGCCGGACAGATAAGGGAGTGCGCGACACCGGAGACGCTCCGTACCCCCACGCGGCCTCCCTGCTCCTACGGTAGGCAACCGTCGGTGACCACACCAGCAGAATGCGTATATGGAACGGTCGCCCTTCGGTCACAATCGGCCAGGGATGAACAAGAGTTATCGGGGACAATTGGGGTGGCCCGCCGGTCGGGCGTGGTGGCGGTCAGGTGGCGGGACGCGGGCGAATCGCGTGCACGGGTGCGTGTCGAGTAGCGTTGCCGACCATGCGTCTCGTCATTGCCCGGTGCTCGGTCGACTACGCCGGCCGGCTCACCGCCCACCTGCCCTCGGCCCCCCGCCTGATCCTGGTCAAGGCGGACGGCAGCGTCTCCGTCCACGCGGACGACCGGGCTTACAAGCCCCTCAACTGGATGTCGCCGCCCTGCACCCTGAAGGAGGGCACGGGTGACGAGGCGGACGTGTGGACCGTCATCAACAAAGCGGGCGAGAAACTGATCATCACGATGGAGGAAGTCCTCCACGACTCGTCCCACGAGCTGGGCGTGGACCCCGGTCTGATCAAGGACGGCGTGGAGGCGCACCTCCAGGAGCTGCTCGCCGACCGGATCGAGACGCTGGGCGAGGGCTACACCCTGATCCGTCGCGAGTACATGACGGCGATCGGTCCGGTCGACATCCTGTGCCGGGACGCCGAGGGCGGCACGGTCGCAGTCGAGATCAAGCGGCGCGGCGAGATCGACGGCGTGGAGCAGCTCACCCGTTATCTGGAGCTGCTCAACCGCGATCCCCATCTCGCTCCGGTGCGCGGGGTGTTCGCGGCCCAGGAGATCAAGCCCCAGGCCCGCGTGCTGGCCACGGACCGGGGCATCGGCTGCAAGGTCCTCGACTACGACGCCATGCGCGGCATCGAGGACGACAAGCTCCGCCTGTTCTGAGTCCCCCGCCTCTCAGATCACCGTCGGCTCGGTGCTCGCGTTCTCCGTGACCTCGGTGGAGGCGGGCGCTGACGCCGTGGCACCGCCGGCCGGGCCGCCGGCGGAGGTGGACGTCGTCGGGGGCGTGGTGGGGTCGGCGGAGGTGCTGGGGCCGCCGGGGTCCGTCGGCTCCGCCGTGGTCGGGTCGCCGGTGGGTCCGGTCGGGGACGTCGACGGCTTGCCGGTGCCGGTCGGCTGTCCCGACGGCCCGCCGGATTCGCCGCCGGGCGTCGGTTCGGGGCTGCTCTCGCCGCCGGTGCCCCGTGTGTCCGTCGGACCGGGGCTCGGGCTGCCGGTGGTGGCGGACGGCGAGGGGTCGTCCGAGGTGCCGGGGGTGCCGTCCGGGCCGGGGCCCACGGGGCGGGTGGTGGCGGCGCCGGCGGGGGTGGGTTCGTCCCGCTGCGGCACCGCGCCCAGCGTGCCGTCGTCCAGGTCCTGGGTCGCGGCCGGATTGCCGCCCACATCGCTCGCCGGGTTGCGTCCGGCGCCCTCGTCGGAGGTCATGCCGAGGGTGACGACGGTGCCGAGCACCGCGACCAGGAGCGCACCGGACCCGGCGGCCACCAGGTTGCGCCGGGCGATGGCCCGTACCCCGGCGCGCTCCTTCGCCGCGCCGGGCCGCCGGGCGGCGACGGTCTCCGGTCCGGGGCCGTGCGA
This sequence comes from Streptomyces sp. NPDC001781, assembly GCF_053596035.1. NCBI lineage: Bacteria > Bacillati > Actinomycetota > Actinomycetes > Kitasatosporales > Streptomycetaceae > Streptomyces > Streptomyces sp. NPDC001781. Next base: position 48,227 of record NZ_JBSFFI010000011.1, read on the forward strand.
CGGGGTGAACGCGGCCGGGACCGGGGCGAGCGGTGCCGTGCGGGCGGGCACGGGCTCCTCGGCGGCCATCAGGGCGGCGAGGCCCGGCAGGTCGCCGCTGCGGTCCGCGACCAGGGCGAGCGCGCGACGGCCCGCGACGGTGCCCCGCATGTCGGAGAGCGCGGTGCGCATCCCGTGCGAGACCTCCAACTCCGAGCGTGCGCGGTCCAGTTCGCCACGGACCAGGGCGAGGATGCCCAGCTCGTGGTGGAAGTAGGCGCGCTCAGGGGTGTCCTGGGCGAGGCGGGCGGCCTCGGACCCGGCGCTCAGGGCCTGTTCCCAGGCGGTCCAGTGCAGCCCGGCGGCGAAGGCGGCGCCGGCCGCGTGGGCCAGCCGGACGGCGGTCGCCTGCTCGTCCTCGCCCCCGGCGGCCGGCTCGGTGCCGGGCAGCACGGTCTCCAGCGCGGTCAGCACCGCCGCGGCCTCCGCGCACACCCGCTCCGGGGTGACGGAGGGGTGGGCGGCCCACCAGGCGTAGTGCCGGGCGGCGGTACGGGCCTCGCCGGGGGCGTCCTCGTCGTATCCGGCGGCCTCCAGCTGGGCACGCACCCCGGCCGCGAGGCGGTAGCGGGAGCCGGCCGGGGAGACCAGCCCGCAGCCGAGGAGCTCGCCGAGCGCGGCGTCGGCGTGGGTGTCGCCGACCAGGGCCGGCAGATGCGCCGGGTGCGGCAGCTCGCCGCCCAGGGCGACGGCGAAGCGCAGCGCGGCGCGGGCGGAGGGCCCCAGCCGGGAGGCGAGCAGCGGCGCGGGCGCGGCGGCCTCCGCGAGGGAGGGCAGCGGCACCTCCTCGGCCTCCTCGTCCTCCAAGGGCAGGCCGACCACGGCGTCGGCGGGGCCGCGCACGTCCTCGAAGACGCCGTACTCGTCCACCACGCCGCCGCTGGCGCGCAGTTGCTCGCGCTGGCGGAGCAGGGCCCCGGCCTGGACGAAACGCAGCGGCAGGCCCTCGGACTCGAACCAGAGGTCGCCGGCCCAGACGGCCTCCTCCTCGGTGAGGTCGCGGCCCACCGACCGCTGGAGGATCTCCACTCCGGCGGCCCGGTCCAGGCCGGGCAGGCCGATCTCCTCGACGTCTCCGGCGGCCGCGGGGGTGTCCGGGGTGGCGGCGAGGAGGAAGGCGCACTCGGGGGCGGCTTCGAGCACTTCGGTCAGGGCGGCGCCGCCGAACTCCAGGTCGTCGATGAGGACGACGGCGCCGATCTCCTTGACGGTCTCGCGCAGTTCGTCCGGCTGGAGGCGATGGCGGGGCGCGTCGTAGACGGTGTGGAAGAGGTCGCGCAGCAGGTCGTCGGGGGTGCGGTGGAGGCCGTCGAGCCGGACCACGCCGTCGGGCGCGAGATCGGCGCAGTCCTCCGCGACGAGGTCGAGCAGGGCGGTGCGGCCGGAGCCGCCGGGGCCGGTGAGGCGGACGGTACGGCCGCGGGTGAGCAGCCGGACCAGCCGCTCGCGTATCTCCTGACGCTCCAGCAGCTCGGGGACGGGCGGGCGGTGTCCGGGCGGGGCGGGCGGCAGGGCGGCCCGCTCGTACTCGGCGCGGGCGGCCGGGGTGCGCTTGGCGGGGGTATCCGGACGCTCGTGCGGGGGGCAGGGCTCTATCTCGCTGCCGTCGACCGGGTTGACGGTGAGCAGGAAGTCGCCGCACACCAGCCGGGTGGTGCGGGCGGGCACGGGTCCGCTCGGGGCGAAGTCGGCGGTGAGGGGGTCCCGCGGCGGACGGCGGCTCAGTGCCTGACCGTGGTCCTCGGTTCCCGGAAGTATCGGGTCCATGGGTTCAAAGCCCCCAAAAGCGTCGTGTGCCGATCTCGGCCCCTCCCGGCCTGCCGCACATCGCGCTGTCGCTTCTGGTCCGGGCCCGCTCGCGGATTACACGAGGCGGCGGGCGACCGAACCCTAAACCGTCGGCAGGGGTCCCCGACAGGGCGGGGTGCCGGACGGCCCGAGAGATCCGGGAGATCACCTTCCGGTGAGGAATGTGCGCGACGCGCCGTTCGGGACGACTTGGAGCCTGCCCCGCTTCGGGGACCTCACACGCGGGGCAGCGACTCCACGCCGACTCCGCCCTCGATGGCGAGAATGCGGTGCAGCCGGGTGGCCACGAGGAGCCGCTGCATCTGCGGCGGCACCCGGCGCAGCACCAGGCGCCGGCCGCAGCGGCCCGCGCGCCGGTGCGCGCCCATGATGACGCCGAGTCCGGTGGCGTCCCAGGAGTCCAGTTCGGACAGGTCCAGCACCAGATCGCCGATCCCGTCGTCGACCGCGGCGTGGAGGGCCGTACGGGCGTCCGCCGCGCTGCGGACGTCGAGGCGCCCCCCGACGACCAGCTCGGCGTGGTCGCCCCTGATGTACATATGCGCTCCCCGTTGAGTGCGAGTGGCGTTCTCCGTGACGGTGCTGTGCAACGTCTGACTGTGTGGGTGTCGGCGCGGTTGCTGGTTGTAAGCGAACCGATACCGAATTCACCCTCGGGGGTGAACCCCCTGAGCGGTTGTACGGACGCGCACGGGATCGGCGGGTGATCCGGTCGCGATCAGTACGTGTAGAAGCCCTGCCCGCTCTTGCGGCCGATGTCACCGGCGTCCACCATCCGGCGCATCAGCTCCGGCGGGGCGAACTTCTCGTCCTGGCTCTCGGTGTAGATGTTGCCGGTGGCGTGCAGCAGGATGTCGACCCCGGTGAGGTCGGCGGTGGCCAGCGGCCCCATGGCGTGCCCGAAGCCCAGCTTGCAGGCGAGGTCGATGTCCTCGGCGGTGGCCACGCCCGACTCGTAGAGCTTGGTGGCCTCGACCACGAGGGCCGAGATGAGGCGGGTGGTGACGAACCCGGCGACATCACGGTTGACGACGATGCAGGTCTTGCCGACCGATTCGGCGAACTCGCGTGCGGTGGCGAGGGTTTCGTCGCTGGTCTTGTAACCCCGGACCAGCTCGACGAGCTGCATCATCGGTACCGGCGAGAAGAAGTGCACGCCGACCACGCGCTCGGGGTGCTCGGTGGCGGCCGCGATCTTGGTGATCGGGATGGCGGAGGTGTTGGAGGCGAGCACGGCGTCCGGGCGCACGATCTTGTCGAGCGCGCGGAAGATCTCGTGCTTGACCTCCAGCTTCTCGAAGACGGCCTCGATCACGATGTCGGCGTCGGCGACGTCGTCCAGGTCGGTGGTCGGGGTGATCCGGGCGAGGGCCGCCTCGGCGTCCGCCGCGTCCAGCCTGCCCTTGGCGACGAACTTTCCGTAGGAGGCGCGGATGCCGTCGGTGCCGCGCTTCAGCGCCTCGTCGGTGACGTCGCGCAGGATCACGTCCCAGCCGGCCTGCGCGGCGACCTGGGCGATGCCGGACCCCATGAGACCGGCCCCGATGACGGCGAGCTTCCCTGCCACTCCGACTCCCCTTACACGCTGTTTATGGTTCCTCTCGGCGGACATTAGCGGTCGGGCGGGGCGTTGAGGACCGTAAGTAATGCGTGTCACGGTCTCAGGGCGTGAGACACCCGTCACGTTCCGGTCGTGTCGCTCCGGTCCGTCAAATCCGCACCGTCTCGCGTTCTTTGGGGCAACTACGCTGGTGGCATGGTCAATCTGACGCGCATCTACACCAGGACCGGCGACCAGGGCACCACCGCCCTCGGCGACATGAGCCGGACCGCCAAGACCGATCTGCGGATCTCCGCGTACGCGGACGCCAACGAGGCGAACGCGGTGATCGGTACCGCGGTCGCGCTGGGCGGGCTGGACCAGGAGGTCGTCGCGGTCCTCACCCGGGTGCAGAACGACCTCTTCGACGTGGGCGCCGACCTGTCGACGCCGGTGGTGGAGAACCCGAAGTACCCGCCGCTGAGGGTCGAGCAGTTCTACGTGGACCGTCTGGAGGCGGACTGCGACCGGTTCAACGAGCGGCTGGAGAAGCTGCGCTCGTTCATCCTGCCCGGCGGCACCCCCGGCGCGGCCCTGCTGCACCAGGCGTGCACGGTGGTCCGGCGTGCCGAGCGCTCCACCTGGGCGGCGCTGGAGGTGCACGGCGAGACGATGAACCCGCTCACCGCGACCTACCTCAACCGCCTCTCCGACCTGCTGTTCATCCTGGCCCGCACCGCGAACAAGGAGACCGGCGACGTGCTGTGGGTGCCGGGCGGCGAGCGTTAGGTGTATTGACCCGGAGGGTTGTTGACGCGGCTGATCGGGGTGTGTGCCGGGCAGCCCCCGCGAGCCCGGCACGGTCCGGGCGAGAGGCCCCGGACGCCCCTGCCTAGGCCGGCTTCCTCTTCGGGAACACGGTGTAGCTGGCGGCGATCACCAGATTGGCGCCGACCAGCCAGCCCATCCGCAGCTGCCAGTCCCGCAGCGCGCCGGTGTTCCCGGCGTCACCGACGTACCAGACGGCGGCCTGGAGCAGGGCGGCGGCGACCACGGAGGCCAGGATCCAGCGGCCCGCCACCTTCCACTCGTGGACGGCGCGGGCCCATCCGTACCTGGGGGGTCTGACCGGCGGCGGGCCGCCCGCGAACCGGTGCGCGGCGCGGGCGTCGGCCCACTTGACGGTGGAGTGGCCCAGGCCGACGGTGAAGCCGATGTAGACGGCGGCGAGACCGTGGCGCCAGTCGGGCTCGGCGCCGTTCCTGAGGTCGATCGCGGTGGCCGTGAACAGCACCAGTTCGAGCAGCGGTTCGCACAGCAGGAGGGCGAGCCCGGTGCGCGGCATGCGCAGGCCGTACCGGAAGACCAGGCCGGCGGCCAGCAGTACCCAGAACGCCACCTCGCAGGCGATGACGAGTCCGACGATCACGCTTCACTCCTCTTGTCGTTCACCCTGACCAGCCTTCCTGCCGCCCGGTCGCGGGGCATCGTCGGCGGCGACGAGACCGGCGTAAACGAAAGAGGGATCCGGAACCCTCCCCGGGGTGGGGGCGTGGGGGTACGGGGGCGGTGTTGGATGGGGGCATGGATCTTCGGACGCCCCGCCCCCACCGCGACGACGTGCGCATAGCCGTCGGCGGGCTGCTGGGCGGGCTGCTGCTGTGGGCGCTCGGGACCCACCCGCGCGGAACGGCCGAGTCCCTCGTGCTGTGGCGGGCGTCCTGGGTCGCGCTGGTCCCGCTCGCGGTGACCGCCGGATGCGCCCTGCTGCGCCGCACCCGCCCGCGTACGGGCCTGCTGATCGGCACGGCCGCGCTGGCGCTGGACACGGCGACCGTCGGCAGCATCGTCACCGTCGTGCTGTACACCGACCTGGTGTACGCGACCGTCCTGTACGGCAGTCCCGCCACCGCCCGCCGGATGCCGTGGGCCGCCGGGATGCTCACGGTGCTGGGTGGGGTGGTACCCGCCGCCGTGGGACGCGATCCCCGGTGGCTGCTGGTCGGCGTGGCCGTCGGCGTGGTCGCGTTCGCCCCGGCAGCCACCGGCTGGGTGGTGCGCAACCACCGGGACGCGGCCGAGGCGGCCGGGCTGCGGGCCGAGCAGACCGCGCTGCTGGCGGAGGCGGACCGCGCCCAGGCGGTGACGGCCGAGCGGGCCCGGATGGCGCGGGAGCTGCACGACCTGGTCGCCAACCACCTCTCCGCCATCGCCATCCACTCCACGGCCGCCCTCTCCCTGGACGATCCGAAGACCTCCAAGGACGCCCTGGCGGTGATCCGGGAGAACAGCGTCGAGGGGCTGGCCGAGATGCGGCGGCTGATCGGTGTGCTGCGGGCCGGGTCGGCTGACCGGGAGCCCGCCGCGATCCCCTCCCTGGACGGGCTGGCCGCACTGGTTCAGGGCGCTCGCGCCAACGGGATGGAGGTCCGTCTCGAGGCGGGGCAGGGCGAGGTGCCCGCGCCGGTCGGCCTCGCCGCGTACCGGATCGTCCAGGAGTCGCTCACCAACGCGCTCAAGCACGCGGCCGAGGGGCCCGTCGAGGTCCGGCTGCGCCGGCGCGACGGCCGGCTCGACGTCCGGGTGGACAGCCCCTACCGGCCCGGTGACACTCCGCGCGCCCCCGGCTCCGGCGCGGGACTCACCGGGATGCGGGAGCGGGCGGTGCTGCTGGGCGGGGAGTTCGAGGCGGGGCCGGAGGGCGCCCGCTGGACCGTCCGTTCCGTGCTTCCGCTCACCGAAGGAGATGCCGCGTGATCCGGGTCGTGGTCGCCGAGGACCAGTCGGCCGTAAGGGCCGGCCTCGTGCTCATCCTGGGCAGCGCGCCCGGCGTGGAGGTGGCCGGGGAGGCCGCGGACGGTGTGCGCGCGGTGGAGCTTGCGCGGGAGCTGCGGCCGGACGTGGTGCTGATGGACGTGCAGATGCCGCTGCTGGACGGGGTGTCCGCGACCCGGCAGATCGTGGCCGAGGGGCTGGCGGACGTGCTGGTGCTGACCACCTTCGACCTGGACGAGTACGTCTTCGGGGCGCTGCGGGCCGGGGCGGCCGGGTTCATGCTGAAGCACGCCGAGGCGGCGGAACTGCTGGCCGCGGTACGGACCGTGGCGCGCGGCGAGGGTGTGGTGGCGCCGGCGGTGACCCGGCGGCTGATCGCCGAGTTCGCCGGGCAGCCCGCCCGGACCGCCGACCGGAGCGTGCTGGACGGGCTGACCCCGCGTGAGCGGGAGGTGCTGACGTGCGTCGGCGAGGGGCTGTCCAACGCCGAGATCGGGGACCGGCTGGCGATGGCGGAGGGCACGGTGAAGACCCACGTCAGCCGGCTGCTGGCGAAGCTGGGGCTGCGCAGCCGGGTGCAGGCGGCGGTGCTGGCACAGGAGTTGGGGGTCTAAGGGCTGTCCCGTAATCCCCGGTGGATGAGCGCGCGGCGGCGGATGCGGTGCATCGCAAGGCGGAGGGTCGTCCTCGTACTGGGCGTACGTGGGCGATCCGACAACGCGGCGAGGCACCGTGGCTGTCGTCGCGCGCCCGCCGGGGATTACGGGACAGCCCTTAGGGGCGCCCCTTCTCGGGCGCCCCCTCCCCTACCGGTCCGCGTCGCCGGCGGCGTCGCGGTCGGCCGCGGCGGCCGCCGACTCCGCCGCGTCGACCTTCTTCTTCATGTCCGAGTAGCCCGGAGGCGTGCTGGACCGGGTGGCGGCGCCGTCGTGGACGCAGGCCGTGGTCAGGGCCGCGAGGGCGGCCAGGGTGACGGCCGCCGCCGCGCGCCGGGTGCCGCGCCTCACTTGCCGCTGTCCTTCTTGCCGCCGTCGTTCGCGGCGCACCAGGTCTTGACCCCGGCGAGGTCCTTCTTGCGCTCCTGCAGGTCCTTCTTCAGGGACTCGCGGGTGTCGAGGCGGCCCTGGAGGAAGGTGGCGATCTCGGTGTGGCCGGCCTTCCTGGCGTTGTCGACACGCTGCTGGAGCCGGGCCACCGAGCCGCGCCGGGCCTTGCCCGCGTCGAGTCGCCTCAGGGCGCGGTCGATGCGCTTGCCGGCCTTCGGGGCCCGCTTGCACAGGGCCCGTGCGCCGTCACCGGCCGCCTTGGCGGCGGGCTTCGCCCCCGACGAGGCGTCGGCGGCGGAGGCGGCACCGGCCGAGCCCGCCAGCAGCGCCGCGGTGGCGAGGCCCGCGAGGAGGGTGCGGGTGCTTCGTCGTGCGTCCATGTACGTCTCCCTTTCAGGTCCGGGACGGGCCGTGGTGCCGTCCGTCGCCCCGGAGGCTAGGAGGTCTCTTTGGGGAAACCCTGTGACCGGTTCGCCCCGGCCGTCCCGATCAGCCAGTCCCGCCGCCCCGGCCTCCCGGTGCCGTCCAGTGGCATCCGAACCTCGAAGCGGGCGCCGGTGCCGTGCGGGCCGTCGGTGACACCGACGCTGCCCCGGTGCAGCGCGGCCTGCTGGGCGACGAGGGTGAGCCCGAGCCCGGAGCCGGTGCTGTCCGGGCCGCGCTGGAACCGCTCGAAGAGCCGCTGCCGGGACTCGGCCGGTATGCCGGGCCCCTGGTCGGCCACGACCACCACCGCCTGCTCCCCCGCGCGTCCCACGGCCACCCGTATCCGGGCGACCCCCGCCGGATCGCGGCCGTGGGCGAGCGCGTTGGCCAGCAGGTTGTCCAGCAGCAGCCGCAGCCCCGGCTCCCAGCCCGGCACGGTCACCCCCGGCTCGGCGACCAGAGCGACATCCGCGCCCCGGTCCCGGCGCCGCACCTCGGCCACGGCGGCGTCGGCGAGGTCCCCCAGGTCCACGGCGGCGAAGGTCTCGGCCTCCACCAGATCACCCCGGCCCAGCTCCCGGAGCATCACCAGCAGGTGCAGCAGCCGGGCGTGTTCGAGCCGCAGGTCGGCCAGCACCTCGTCGCGGTCGGGCGCGGGCAGGCCGGGGATGCCGAGGACGTCCAGGTTGGTGCCCATGCTCATCAGCGGGGTGCGCAGTTCGTGCGCGGCGGCCGAGGAGAAGGAGCGGGCGGTGTCCAGGGCCTCGGCGGTGCGGGCGGCCTGTTCGTCGTAGCGGGCGAGCACGGTGCGCAGGGTGGAGCTGAGTTCGTCGACCTCGGTGACGCCGGTCCGCTCCGGTTCGAGCCGTACGCCGCTGGTGCGCGGGTCCAGGCCCGCCGTGCGCCGGGTGAGGCGGCGCAGCGGGGCGCCGGCCCCGGCGGCCAGGGCCCAGGCGAGGGCGCCGGAGACGGGCGCGGCAAGGAGCGCGGTGAACACCACCCGGCGCCGGACCAGCAGGATCTGGGCGCGGTCGGCGGTGTCGGGGGCGAACACCCACAGGGTGCCGCCCCGCACCGGCCGTGCCAGCCCGCGCCAGCTCCGGGCGCCGTCGCGGATGGTCACCGGCACGCCGGTCCGCTCGGGCAGCCGTGCCGAGGGGCCGGGCTGGGGGCCGCCGCTGAAGACGCCGCCCGGTCCCTGGACACGTACGCCGACGTCGAGCGCGGAGCTGAACAGGTGCCGCTCCCGCTGGTCGGCGACGCGGGGACGGTCGCCCACCGAGGCCCGCAGCAGGGCGCGGGCGTCGGGGGCTACGGCGGCGGCACGCCGGCGCAGGTGCTGGTCGCCGGCCCGGTGCAGGTCCCGGGCGACCAGGTGGGTCAGCAGCCAGCCGGAGGCCAGCACCAGCAGCGGGACGGTGCAGCCGACGGCGAGGCCGACACGGGCGGAGAGCCTCACCGCGCCTCCCGGAACACGAAGCCGACCCCGCGCACGGTGTGCACGAGCCTGGGGGCGCCGTCCGCCTCCAGTTTCCGGCGCAGATAGCTGACGAACGTGTCGACGGCGTCGGTGCGGACCTCGAAGTCGTAGCCCCAGACGCGTTCGAGGAGCTGGTCGCGGGTGAGGACGAGCCCGGCGTTGCGCATCAGCACCTCCAGGAGCTGGAACTCCCGGCGGGTCAGGTCGAGTGCGCGGCCGTCGCGCAGGGCGGTACGGGCGCCGGGGTCGAGCTCGATCCCGGCCTCGCGCAGCACCTCCCGGCCGGCGGGTGGGCTGCGGCGCAGCAGGGCGCGCAGCCGCAGCACGAGTTCCTGGAGGGCGAAGGGCTTGACGAGGTAGTCGTCGCCGCCCGCCTGGAGCCCGGCGATCCGGTCGGTGGTCTCGTCCAGCGCGGACAGCATCAGCACGGGCAGTTCGCGGCCCTCGTCGCGGAGCCGGGCGCAGACCTGGATGCCGGTCAGGCCGGGCATCGACACGTCCAGCACCAGCACGTCAGGCTGCTCCCGCCCGACGGCGGCGAGCGCCTCGGTTCCGTCGGCGGCGGTGCGCACGGTGAAGCCGCTCAGCCGCAGGCCGCGCTCCAGGGAGCGGCGGATGGCCGCGTCGTCGTCCACCACCAGGACGGTTCCGGGCCTTGCCGAGTCACTCACGCTTCCTCCTGGTGATCTTTCAAACCCCCGTGCTGGTAATGGAGTTGAGGTTAAGTCGAGTTGCGGAACAAATGGTCCAGACCTATTGACCGCTGGTCCAGACCTTTCCTATTCTCGCGGCAGCATGGACGTGAAGGCTCAGTCATGTCCCCCATGCCTCGTGAAGTTCCCCCGACATCGAGGGAGGCGCACATGCGCTTCAGTCACAGAGTCGCGGCGGGTGCCGTGACCCTGCTGCTCCCCCTGGCCGGCCTCGTCGGCCTCGCCGCCCCCGCCCAGGCGGCCACCAACGTCACCGCGAGCTATGTGAAGTCCCAGGACTGGGGCAGCGGTTTCGAAGGCAAGTGGACCGTCAAGAACACCGGCACCACCGCCATCAGCTCCTGGACGATCGAGTGGGACTTCCCCTCGGGCACGTCCGTCACCTCCGCCTGGGACGCCGACGTCACCTCCTCCGGCACGCACTGGACGGCGAAGAACAAGTCCTACAACGGCTCGGTGGCCCCCGGCGCCTCCATCTCCTTCGCCTTCAACGGCGCGGGCTCCGGCTCCCCGGGCAACTGCAGGCTCAACGGCGACAGTTGCGACGGCACCACGGCGCCCGGTGACGCGGCGCCCTCCGCCCCCGGCAAGCCCACCGCCTCCTCCGTGACCGACACCTCGGTCAAGCTGAGCTGGTCGGCCGCCACCGACGACAAGGGCGTCAGGAACTACGACGTCCTGCGCGACGGCGCCACGGTCGCCACCGTCACCACCACCTCGTACACGGACACCGGTCTCACCGCCGGCACCGACTACTCCTACAGCGTGCGCGCCCGCGACACCGCCGACCAGACCGGTCCGGCGAGCGCCGCCACGGCCGTGCGCACCACCGGCGGCGGCACCAACCCGCCACCCGCCACCGGCGACAAGGTCAAGCTCGGCTACTTCACCGAGTGGGGCATCTACGGCCGGAACTACAACGTCAAGAACATCGTGACGTCCGGCTCCGCCTCCAAGATCACGCATATCAACTACGCCTTCGGCAATGTCACCGGCGGCAAGTGCGCGATCGGCGACTCCTACGCCGACTACGACAAGGCGTTCACCGCCGACCAGTCCGTCAGCGGTACCGCCGACACCTGGGACCAGCCGCTGCGCGGCAACTTCAACCAGCTCCGCCAGCTCAAGGCCAAGTACCCGAACATCAAGGTGCTGTGGTCCTTCGGCGGCTGGACCTGGTCCGGCGGCTTCGGCGAGGCGGCCAAGAACCCGGCCGCGTTCGCCCAGTCCTGCTACGACCTGGTGGAGGACCCCCGCTGGGCCGATGTCTTCGACGGCATCGACATCGACTGGGAGTACCCCAACGCCTGCGGCCTCTCCTGCGACACCAGCGGCTCCGCGGCCTTCAGGAACGTGGTCTCCGCGCTGCGCTCCAAGTTCGGCGCCGGCTACCTGGTCACCGCCGCGGTCACCGCGGACGGCTCCAGCGGCGGCAAGATCGAGGCCGCCGACTACGCGGGCGCGTCGCAGTACCTCAACTGGTACAACGTGATGACGTACGACTTCTTCGGCGCCTTCGACGCCAAGGGTCCGACGGCCCCGCACTCCCCGCTCACCTCCTACAGCGGCATCCCGAAGGCGGGCTTCACCACCGCCGACGCGATGGCCAAGTACAGGGCGGCCGGTGTCCCAGCGAACAAACTGCTCATCGGCATCGGCTTCTACGGCCGCGGCTGGACCGGTGTCACCCAGGACGCCCCCGGCGGCACCGCGACCGGAGCCGCTCCGGGCACCTATGAGGCGGGCATCGAGGACTACAAGGTGCTCAAGGGCTCCTGCCCGGCGACCGGCACGATCGCGGGCACCGCGTACGCCCACTGCGGCAGCAACTGGTGGTCGTACGACACCCCGTCGACCATCGCCGGCAAGATGAGCTGGGCCAAGAGCCAGGGCCTGGGCGGGGCGTTCTTCTGGGACTTCACCGGGGACACCAGCAGCGGTGAACTCGTGACGGCCCTCAGCAACGGCCTTTCGTAGCCGAGTTCAGGGGGCCCAGCCCCCCGGGCGACGCCGACGCTCCCCCGGACCGCGTCCGGTGGAGCGTCACCCGGCGGGTGAACGTGGCTACGCCACATTCACCCGCTGTCCGGGCGGGGCCGCTTCCAGCCAAGCCAGGAATCCGGTCAGCGCGTCCTCGCTCATGGCGAGTTCGAGACGGGTGCCCTGGTGGACACAGGCGAGGATCACCGCGTCGGACAGCAGCGCCAGCTCCTCCTCGCCCTCGGGCAGCCGGCGCCCGGCCACCTCGATGCGCGAGCGCTCCAGCACCCTGCGCGGGCGCAGGGCGTAGGAGAAGACCCGGAACCACTCGATGCGGTCCCCGTTGTAGCGGGCGACGCCGTAGCTCCAGCCCTTGCCGTTCACGCCGGCCTGGTCACCGTGCTCGGCCACGTCCCAGCGCAGCGAACAGTCGAAGGTGCCGCCGGAACGCTGGATGAGCCTGCGGCGCAGGCCGAACAGGAACAGACCCACCACCACGAGCGCGACCACGATTCCGCACACAGTCAGAGCGAGGACCATCGGCACCGACCTCCTCGTCTCCCAGGTAGTGGAACTGCTTTCGGCTCAGGGTAATGAAACCGCAGAGCCAGGTAATGGAACCGGAAAAACACCCGGATTCACCTCAGCCGCGACCGGCACCGGAATGTTCCGGGCCGGCCGCGGCTGAATGATGGTCACACGGCGCGATGATCAGCGAGCGGAGGTCGCCGCCCGCAGACGGACGTCGGCGCGACGCTGGGCGTCCTCGTCGTCGTCGGCCTTCGCTCGCTCCAGCTCGCGCTCGACGCGCTGGACGTCGATCTCCTCCGCCAGCTCGGCGACCTCGGCCAGCAGCGACAGCTTGTCGTCCGCGAACGAGATGAAACCGCCGTGCACCGCGGCGACGACGGTCCCGCCGTCACTGGTGCGGATCGTCACCGGGCCCGACTCCAGCACACCGAGCAGCGGCTGGTGACCGGGCATGACGCCGATGTCGCCGGACGTGGTGCGCGCGACGACCAGGGTGGCCTCGCCGGACCAGACCTGGCGGTCGGCGGCGACCAGCTCGACGTGCAGCTCAGCAGCCAAGGTTGGCTCCTCGGATCACCACCCGGCGGATGTGCCGGGTGTCGGGGTCAATTCTAGGGGGCGTGGCCGAGGGGGCGGGGCGTGCCCGCCCCCCGGCCAGGAGCGCGGGAGTCAGGAGACGCCCAGCTCCTTCGCGTTCTGCTTCAGGTCCTCGATGCCACCGCACATGAAGAACGCCTGCTCCGGGAAGTGGTCGTACTCACCGTCGCAGATCGCGTTGAACGCGGCGATCGACTCGTCCAGCGGCACGTCCGAACCGTCCACGCCGGTGAACTGCTTGGCGACGTGGGTGTTCTGGGACAGGAAGCGCTCCACGCGACGGGCACGGTGGACGACGAGCTTGTCCTCCTCGCCGAGCTCGTCGATACCGAGGATCGCGATGATGTCCTGCAGGTCCTTGTACTTCTGCAGGATGTTCTTCACCCGCATGGCCGCGTTGTAGTGGTCCGCCGCGATGTAGCGGGGGTCCAGGATCCGGGACGTCGAGTCCAGCGGGTCCACGGCCGGGTAGATGCCCTTCTCCGAGATCGGACGGGAGAGCACCGTCGTCGCGTCGAGGTGGGCGAAGGTGGTGGCCGGCGCCGGGTCGGTCAGGTCGTCCGCGGGGACGTAGATCGCCTGCATCGAGGTGATCGAGTGACCACGGGTCGAGGTGATGCGCTCCTGGAGGAGACCCATCTCGTCGGCCAGGTTCGGCTGGTAGCCCACCGCGGAGGGCATGCGGCCGAGCAGGGTCGAGACCTCGGAGCCGGCCTGCGTGAAGCGGAAGATGTTGTCGATGAAGAACAGCACGTCCTGCTTCTGGACGTCGCGGAAGTACTCGGCCATGGTGAGGCCGGCCAGCGCGACGCGCAGACGGGTGCCCGGGGGCTCGTCCATCTGGCCGAAGACCAGCGCGGTCTTGTCGATGACGCCGGAGTCCGACATCTCCTCGATGAGGTCGTTGCCCTCACGGGTGCGCTCACCGACACCGGCGAACACGGAGACACCGTCGTGGTTGTTGGCGACGCGGTAGATCATCTCCTGGATGAGCACCGTCTTGCCGACGCCGGCACCGCCGAACAGACCGATCTTGCCGCCCTTGACGTACGGGGTCAGCAGGTCGATGACCTTGACGCCGGTCTCGAACATCTCGGTCTTCGACTCGAGCTCGTCGAAGTTCGGGGCCTTGCGGTGGATGCCCCAGCGCTCGCCCGTGTACTGCTCGTCGACGTTCAGCACCTCACCGAGGGTGTTGAACACCTTGCCCTTGGTGAAGTCGCCGACCGGCACCGTGATGGAGTCGCCGGTGTCGACGACCGCGGCCTGGCGGACCAGACCGTCGGTGGGCTGCATGGAGATGGTGCGGACCAGGCCGTCACCCAGGTGCTGGGCGACCTCCAGGGTCAGCGTCTTCTTCTCGCCCTCGTTCGCCGGGTCGGCGACCTCGACGTGCAGGGCGTTGTAGATGTCCGGCATCGCGTCGACGGGGAACTCCACGTCGACGACCGGGCCGATGACCCGGGCGACGCGGCCCGTAGCCGTCGCGGTCTCAACAGTGGTGGTCATTAGCGGTCACTCCCCGCGGTCGCGTCGGCCAGGGCGCTCGCGCCACCGACGATCTCGCTGATTTCCTGGGTGATTTCGGCCTGGCGGGCCGCGTTGGCAAGACGGGAGAGCGTGTTGATCAGCTCGCCCGCGTTGTCGGTGGCCGACTTCATCGCGCGCCGCGTGGCGGCGTGCTTCGAAGCGGCCGACTGGAGCATCGCGTTGTAGATGCGGCTCTCCACATAGCGCGGCAGCAGGGCGTCGAGGACGTCCTCCGCCGAGGGCTCGAAGTCGTAGAGCGGAAGGATCTCGTCCTTCGCCTTCTCCTGCGTGCCCGCTTCGCCGGACGTCATGGCGTCGAGGCTGAGCGGCAGCAGCCGCGACCCCTGTGCCGTCTGCGTCATCATCGAGACGAACTCGGTGTAGACGATGTGGAGCTCGTCCACCCCGCCGTCCGCCGTGTCCTTCTCGATGGCCGCGATCAGCGGCGCCGCGACCTTCTTGGCGTCCGCGTACGACGGCTCGTCGGTGAAGCCGGTGAACGACTCCACGACGGTCCGCTCACGGAAGTTGTAGTGCGCGAGACCACGCCGGCCGACGATGTACGTGTCGACCTGCCTGCCCTCGCCCTCGAGGCGCTCGGTGAGCTGCTCCGCCGCCTTGATGGCGTTGGAGTTGAAGGCACCGGCCAGACCGCGGTCGCTCGTGAGGAGCAGGACCGCGGCACGGGTCGGGTTCTCCGCCTCCGTGGTGAGCGGGTGCTTGGTGTTCGAACCGGTACCGACCGCCGTGACCGCGCGCGTGAGCTCGGTCGCGTAGGGGGTGGAGGCCGCCACCTTGCGCTGCGCCTTGACGACGCGCGAGGCGGCGATCATCTCCATCGCCTTCGTGATCTTCTTGGTCGCGGTGACGGATCGGATGCGACGCTTGTAGACCCGGAGCTGGGCTCCCATGAGTCAGGTCCCTTCCTTACGTCACTTGGCGGCAGCGGCCGGAGCGTCCTCGCCGAGCAGCTTGCCGTCGGAGGTCTCGAACTGCTTCTTGAACTCCGCGATCGCGTCGCCGACAGCGGTGAGCGTGTCGTCGGACATCTTGCCGCCCTCGCGGATGGAGGTCATGAGGCCCTGCTCCTTGCGGTGCAGGTACTCCAGGAGCTCGCGCTCGAAGCGGCGGATGTCGGCGACCGGGACCTCGTCCATCTTGCCGGTGGTACCCGCCCACACGGAGACGACCTGGTCCTCGGTGGACATCGGCTGGTACTGGTCCTGCTTCAGCAGCTCGACCATGCGCTGACCGCGCTCCAGCTGAGACTTCGACGCGGCGTCCAGGTCGGAACCGAAGGCGGCGAACGCCTCCAGCTCACGGAACTGGGCGAGGTCCACGCGGAGGCGGCCGGAGACCTGCTTCATCGCCTTGTGCTGCGCGGAACCACCGACTCGCGAGACGGAGATACCGACGTTCAGCGCGGGGCGCTGACCGGCGTTGAAGAGGTCCGACTCCAGGAAGCACTGGCCGTCGGTGATGGAGATGACGTTGGTCGGGATGAACGCCGAGACGTCGTTGGCCTTCGTCTCGACGATCGGCAGACCGGTCATCGAGCCCTTGCCCATCTCGTCGGAGAGCTTGGCGCAGCGCTCCAGGAGGCGGGAGTGCAGGTAGAAGACGTCACCGGGGTACGCCTCGCGGCCCGGCGGACGGCGCAGCAGCAGCGACACGGCGCGGTAGGCGTCGGCCTGCTTCGACAGGTCGTCGAAGATGATCAGGACGTGCTTGCCGGAGTACATCCAGTGCTGGCCGATGGCCGAACCGGTGTACGGCGCCAGGTACTTGAAGCCGGCCGGGTCGGATGCCGGGGCGGCGACGATGGTCGTGTACTCGAGCGCGCCGTTCTCCTCCAGCGACCGGCGGACCGACGCGATGGTCGAGCCCTTCTGGCCGATGGCGACGTAGATGCAGCGGACCTGCTTGTTCGGGTCGCCGGTGCGCCAGTTGTCGCGCTGGTTGATGATCGTGTCGACGGCCAGGGCGGTCTTGCCGGTCTGACGGTCACCGATGATCAGCTGACGCTGGCCACGGCCGATCGGGGTCATCGCGTCGACGGCCTTGTAGCCCGTCTCCATCGGCTCGTGCACCGACTTGCGCTGCATGACCGTGGGGGCCTGCAGCTCGAGGGCACGACGACCTTCGGTCTCGATCTCGCCGAGGCCGTCGATCGGGTTGCCGAGCGGGTCGACGACGCGGCCGAGGTAGCCCTCGCCCACCGCGACGGAGAGAACCTCTCCGGTGCGCTGCACCGGCTGCCCCTCCTCGATGCCGCTGAACTCACCGAGGACGATGGCACCGATCTCGCGCTCCTCGAGGTTGAGGGCGAGGCCGAGGGTGCCGTCCTCGAACTTCAGCAGTTCGTTGGCCATGGCCGAGGGCAGGCCCTCGACCTTCGCGATGCCGTCGCCGGCAAGGGTGACCGTACCGACCTCCTCGCGCGAGGCCGCGTCCGGCTTGTACGACTGGACGAAGTTCTCCAGTGCGTCCCGGATCTCCTCCGGCCGGATCGTGAGCTCCGCCATCTGGGTTCCCTGCTCTCCTTGTTGGGCCCGAAGTTTCACTTTGGGGGGATGTCTGACTCCGGACTCCCCCCTGAACGAGGTGAATCCTCTGCACGGCCCAACCAGGGCCGTAATTACGTCTTGCGTTTTGAGTTCTAGCTCGCCATGCGGCGGGCGGCGTCGTCCAGCCGGTCCGCCAGGGAGCCGTTGATGACCTCGTCACCGACCTGCACCCGGATACCGCCGATCACCTCGGGGTCCACGTCCAGGTTGAGATGCATCCGGCGGCCGTAGAGCTTGGCCAGGGCGTCGCCCAGGCGACGCTTCTGGGTCTCGCTCAGCGGCACCGCCGAGGTGACGGTCGCCACCAGCCGGTCCCGGCGCTCCGCGGCCAGCTTGGACAGGGACTCGAGTCCCGCTTCCAGGCTACGTCCCCGCGGCACGGTGACCAGCCGGGTGACCAGACGCTCGGTGACGGGCCTGGCCCGTCCGCCCAGCAGCCGGTGCACCAGCTCGGCCTTGGCCGCGGTGGACGCCGACCGGTCGGTCAGCGCGGCCCGCAGGGCCGGGTCGGACGCGACGATCCGGCCGAACCGGAACAGCTCGTCCTCGGCCTCGTCCAGCGTGCCGGACTTCTCCGCGGCGGTGAGGTCGGCGGTGTCCGCCAGCTCCTCCAGCGCGTCGACCAGGTCACGGGCCTGCGACCAGCGCGACCGGGCGAGACCGGCCACCAGGTCGGCGGCCGGACCGCTCACCTGGCCGCCGATCAGACGCTGCACCAGCTCGGCCTTGGCCTCGGCGGGCTGCGCCGGGTCGGTGAGGACCCGGCGCAGGCCGGCCTCGCGGTCGAGCAGCGCGGTGACGGCCGCCAGCTCGTCGGCGAGCTGCGCGGCGTCCACGGAGGTGGAGTCCGTCAGCGCGTCGAGACGCTCCCGTGCGGCTGCCAGTGCCTCGCGGCTCGCTCCGTTCATCGCGTGGCCTCGGCCTTCTCGTCGAGCTCGTCGAGGAAGCGGTCGATCACACGGCTCTGCCGGGCGTGGTCCTCGAGGGACTCACCGACGAGCTTGCCGGCCAGTTCGGTGGCGAGCTTGCCGACGTCCTGGCGGAGCGAGGCCGAAGCGGCCTTGCGGTCGGCCGCGATCTGGGCGTGACCGGCGGTCACGATCTCCTCGCGCTGACGCTGGCCCTCGGCCCGCATCTCCGCGATGAGCGTCGCACCCTGCTCCTGAGCCTCCTGGCGCAGCCGGGCGGCCTCGTGACGGGCCTCGGCGAGCTGGGCCTTGTACTGCTCGAGGACGCTCTGAGCCTCGGTCTGCGCGGCCTCGGCCTTCTCGATCCCGCCCTCGATCGCTTCGCGGCGCTCCTCCAGAACCTTGTTGATGTTCGGGAGGAGCTTCCAGGCGAGGAAGCCGAAGACGATGACAAAGGCGATCAGGCCGATGACGAGCTCTGGGATCGGCGGGATGAGGGGGTTCTCGGCCTCCTCAGCCGCAAGCTGAACCAGGGGGCTCATATCAGTGCCTTTCGTCTAATGGGCTGTCGTGAATCCGACGATTACTTGCCGTAGACGAACGGCATGACCAGACCGATCAGGGCGAGCGCCTCACAGAAGGCGAAGCCGAGGATCTGGTTGGCGCGGATCAGGCCGGCAGCCTCGGGCTGGCGGGCGAGCGCCTGGGTGCCGTTACCGAAGATGATGCCGACGCCGACGCCGGGGCCGATGGCAGCAAGACCGTAACCGATGGAGCCGAGGGAGCCGGAAACAGCAGCAGCAAGGGTCTGGGACATGCCAGTTCTTCCTTTTCTGTACGGACCGGTGGGGGTTGGCCACCGGACGAGTAGGGGGAGCGGGACGGGTGCGGGCTCAGTGGTGCTCGGCCAGCGCACCCTGGATGTAGCTGCACGTCAGAAGCACGAAGACGTACGCCTGCAGGGCCTGGATGAAGAGCTCGAACGCCGTCATGACGATGGTCATGATGAACGAGACACCGGAGTAGGCGATGCCGATGCCGTTCAGCATGTACCAGCTCGCGAGCGTGAAGAGCAGCAGCAGGGTGTGGCCGGCGAACATGTTGGCGAACAGTCGCACGGCGTGCGTGAACGGTCGCACCAGCAGGTTCGAGAAGAACTCGATGACCATCGCGAGCGGGAGCACCGGACCGAGCGACTTGTCGTAGCCGGTGAAGTTCTTGAAGGCGCCGACGAACCCGTGCCGCTTGAAGGTCAGGCCGACCCACAGGACGTACACGATCAGGGCCAGGACCGCCGGGTACGAGATGATCGCCGTCACCGGGAACTGGGCGACCGGGATGATCGACCAGAGGTTCATCATCCAGACGAAGAAGAACAGCGAGACGACCAGAGGTACGTACTTCTCGCCCTCCTTCTTGCCGATGGTCTCGTAGACGACGCCGCGCCGGATGAAGTCGTAGCCGGTCTCGGCGACCATCTGGAGCTTGCCCGGGACGACCTTCGGGCGGGCGAAGGCGGCCCAGAAGAAGGCCACGATGACGACGGAACCGAGCAGCGCCAGCAGCATCGTCTTGTTGAAGTACAGGTTGCTGTCCGCGTCGCCCCAGAGCGGCTTGAACAGGAACGAGTGCAGGCCCGGAGCCGGGAAGCCGCACCCGGAGAACAGGTGACAGCTCGTGTCGAAAGCGAGCGTCTGCGTCGGATCAGCACTCACCGCGGGCTCCTTCATCGTGGCGCATGGGTACGGCAACCTCGTTGTGTCGGCGCGGCGTACGGCCGCGGTTCGGCACGGGACTGGTGTTACGGATGTGGGGGCGGCTGGGGGGCATCTAGCCTCGCAGTGGAACAGGCGTCAGCTCGAATGCCCGCGCCCGCGATGCCGCAGTTGGCACCGGACGATAGCAGGATCTCTGCCGCGCCTTTATCCCGGCCCTACCCCTCACGAGGAGCGGCCCGTCTTCTGGGACTTGTCGTCCTTCGGCGAAGCGTCGGGATCGACGTAGAGGATCTTGGCCTTCATGTGGGCGCGCGCCTGGGCGACGATCCACGTGAGGGTGGCCACCACCAGAACGACGGCGAAGGCACGGGGGTTGAACAGGGTGGTGTTCTTGAACAGGCCCACGAAGACGACCAGCAGCAGGAGTTGGGCCGCGTAGAGCAACAGGCCCATCATCTGGAACAGCTGCGGGTACGACCTGGCGGTGCGCTGCAGGACGTAGAGACCGATCCCCATGAAGAGGATGACGATCAGTGTGCCCACGACGGCCCCGATCGCACCCTTGCCGCCGGCGACCACAGCGCTGACGACGGCAGCGATCGCGCCGACGGCAGCCGTGGGCACGGCGGCCTGGGCCAGAATCCGGACGTCATTGGACGGCATGGCGGCAACTCCGCTTTCACAGGGGGCAGGTGTCGTCATGGACGAGCGTAGTCCCGGACCGAGTACGGAAACTCGTACGCCGTCGGACCGTGACTTCACGGTCTCCGGCTCTGTCCTGGGTTCTCGTGAACCGTATCACAAACTATTTGATGAGGTCTTTACCTGGAGGCGTATCGATTGTCACACATGAGAGTGACGACGCGCACAGGTGCAAGAACCGGGTGGGCTTGTCTGGTATTGGGAGACTTTGCTCCCCCACGACTTGGCAATGCTCTAGTCAGATTCTTACCTTGCGACCCTTGGCGGAACGCGTTCGGGCACCGATCGCGGTCGCCCCGTTGACGCCCCGCGCCGCCGCCGCGGCCGAGGCGGTGGTGGCGTCGGTGAGGGCGTCGGTGGACGCTTCGCCGGGCTCGCTCCCCGCGCTCCCACCGTCCTCCCGGGGTTCCGGATAGCGGCGGTAGCGCGGGGGGACGAAGCGCTGGGCCCAGCGGGGGGCGTGGGGGGTGAAGCGCGGCAGGAGCAGCATCACCAGGCCGATGGCGCTGAGGAAGACCACCCCGAGCACGATCCACATCGACGCCGAGTTCACCGAGTAGGCCAGCACGCCGAAGCCGATGAGCGCCGACCAGAAGTACATGATCAGTACCGCCCGGCTGTGCGAGTGGCCGATCTCCAGCAGGCGGTGGTGCAGGTGCCCCCGGTCGGCCGCGAAGGGCGACTGGCCGCGCCAGGTGCGCCGGACGATGGCCAGCACGAGGTCGGCGGCCGGGATGGCGATGATCGACAGCGGCAGCAGCAGCGGGATGTACGCGGGAACCATCTGGTGCACGGTGCTGCGTTCGGAACCGGAGAACAGGTTCAGCCGGTCCGGGTCGATCTGCCCGGTGACGGAGATGGCGCTGCCGGCCAGCACCAGGCCGATCAGCATCGATCCGGAGTCGCCCATGAAGATCCGCGCCGGATGCATGTTGTGCGGCAGGAAGCCCAGACACATGCCCATGAGGATCGCCGCGAACAGGGTGGCGGGAGCGGCCGCCTCGATGCCGTAGCCGTACCAGATGCGGTAGGCGTACATGAAGAACGCGGCGGTGGCGATGCAGACCATGCCGGCGGCGAGGCCGTCCAGGCCGTCGACGAAGTTGACCGCGTTGATGGTGATGACGACAAGGGCGACGGTCAGCAGAGTGCCCTGCCACTGGGTGACGGCGACCAGGCCCACACCGGGCACCGGCAGCCACAGGATCGTCAGACCCTGCACCACCATCACACCGGCGGCGATCATCTGGCCGCCCAGTTTGATCAGGGCGTCGATCTCGAACTTGTCGTCCAGCACACCGATCAGCCAGATCAGCGCCGCCCCGGACAGCAGGGCGCGGGGCTCGTTGGACTTGGCGAAGACCTCGTTGAGGTTCTCCAGGTGGTCCGCGACGAGCAGGCCCGCGCACAGTCCGAAGAACATGGCGATACCGCCGAGCCGCGGAGTGGGCTCCCGGTGCACGTCGCGTGCCCGGATCTCCGGCATCGCTCCCGCCACGATCGCGAACTTCCGCACCGGCCCAGTCAGCAGGTACGTCACCGCGGCCGTGATGAGAAGCGTCAGCAGGTATTCACGCACGGGCATCCCCACAGATCTCGCTGGCCATCACAGCCCCACACCCTAGCGAGGGACACGCAAGGGTAAGGACCGGCGGGGGACGGGGATGGTTCCTCGGGGGGCGTTCCGTACCCGTATGGCACCCCTTCGTATCCGGTTCTCACTCCGGGTGGGGCGGGAAGTCGGCGGTCAGCTCGCGCACCTCGGCCCGTGCGGCGGCCGGGTCCCTGGCACCGCTCACCACCCCGGCCAGCAGCGCGGCGATCCGGGCCATGGCCGGCTCCCCCATGCCCTGGGTGGTGACGGCGGCGGTACCGAGCCTGAGCGCCCGGCCGCCGGTGTGCGCAAGCGCACAGCAGTCCAGGACCAGCCCGGCGGCCGCGAGCCGCCCGCGCGCGGTGCGGCTGTCCACGCCGAGGGGGGCGGGGTCGGCCACGACGAGGGCCGTGTCGGTGCCGCCGGTGACGATCGTGAACCCGGCGTCGGCCAGGTGCCGGGCGAGGGCGTGCGCGTTGGCGACCGTCTGGTGTGCGTAGGCCGCGAACGCGGGGGTGGCCGCCTCGCCGAACGCGACCGCCTTCGCGGCGACGCTGTTCATCTCGGCGCCGCCCTGGGTGAAGGGGAACACGGCCCGGTCGACCCGCCGGGCGAGCTCCGCCCCGCACAGGAGGAGCCCGCCGCGCGGCCCCCGGAGCGTCTTGTGCGTGGTGACGCACACCAGGTCCGCGTAGGGCACCGGGTTCGGCGCCGCTCCCCCGGCGACCAGCCCGGCGGAGTGCGTGAGGCTCACGATGAGATACGCCCCGACCTCGTCGGCCACCTCGCGGAAGAAGGCGTGGTCGAAGTGGCGGGGGTAGGCGATGGAGCCGCACACCAGGGCCTTGGGCCGGTGCTCGCGGGCCAGCCGGCGCACCTGGTCGTGGTCGACGAGCCCGGTGGCCGGGTCCACGCCGTAGCCGACGAAGTCGAACCAGCGGCCGGAGAAGTTCGCGGGCGAGCCGTGGGTGAGATGCCCGCCGTCGTCCAGGCCCAGGGCGAGGACGGTGTCACCGGGGCGCAGCACGGCGGCGTAGGCGGCCAGCATGGCCGACGAGCCGGTGTGGGGCTGCACATTGGCGTGCTCGGCGCCGAACAGCGCCGTGGCGCGTTCCACGGCGACGCGTTCGGCGGTGTCGGCCAGCGCGCAGCCTCCGTGGTACCGGGAGCCGGGGTAGCCCTCGGCGTACTTGTCGGCCAGCGCGGAGCCGAGGGTGGCGAGCACGGCGGGCGAGGCGAAGTTCTCGGCCGCGGTGAGCTGGAGGGTCGTCGACTGCCGGTCCAGCTCCCCGCGCAGGATCTCGGCCATCTCCGGGTCCTGCCGGCTCAGTACGTCCGCTTCCAGCACGGGTGTGACCGACATGACGGGCTCCGGGCGGTCGACGGTGACGTGGGGGGATGCCCCAGGTCTCCAATGTAGGCCGTGCGAGGGCCGGCCGCTCGGCCGCCGGACCCGCCCGGGCGCCGGAGCCCGGCGCGCGTCACGTGCGGGCGGGTACGCCCGTCAGCGCGGTGACGACCGGGTCGAGGGCGTCGCGTATCTCGTCGCCGATGGAGCGGAAGAAGGGCAGCGGGGCCCCGTAGGGGTCGTACACCTCGTCCGCCTCGGCGGTGGGGGCGAGCAGCCAGCCGCGCAGCGCGGCGGCCGCGCGGACCAGGGCGCGGGCGCGCAGCACCACGCCGTCCTCCAGGGGCGGCAGGGTGGCCGGGTCTATCGCGCGGACCAGGCGGGTGAACTCCTTCAGCGTGAAGGTGCGCAGGCCCGCCGAGTGGCCCATGGAGATGACCTGGGCGCGGTGGTCGCGGGTGGCGGTCAGCACCAGGTCGGCCATGATGACGTGCTCGTCCAGCAGTTCCCGCCCGGTGAAGCCGGCCGCGTCCGCGCCGAACTCGGAGAGCACGGTCTCCGCATTCTCCTCCATCCGGGCGCCCTCGTGGCCCCAGGTGCCGGCGCTCTCCACGATCAGGCCGCCGCCGAGCACACCGAGCCGCTCCGCCACGAAGTGCCGGGTCAGCCGCTCGGTGATGGGCGAGCGGCAGACGTTGCCGGTGCTGACGTGGAGGATGCGGAAGGTGTCTCGCGGGAACCCGAAGGTCGTGGTCTGCTCCGCCGGGCGGTCCGCGCCGCCTATGCCGCGCATGGGGTGACCCCCTGCCCGGAGCGCTCGGGCGGGACGTACCGCAGGGGGGCCGTCAATTCGCCACCTCGAGGTCGGGTACGACCTTGCGCAGCTCCTCCGGGGAGACGGCGCCCTGGCGCAGCAGCAGCGGGACGGAGCCGGAGACGTCCACGATGGACGAGGGCACGTTGCCCGGGGTGGGGCCGCCGTCGAGGTAGACGGAGACGGAGTCGCCGAGCATGCGCTGGGCGTCGTCGCAGGTCTCCGGCGCGGGATGGCCGGTGAGGTTGCCGGAGGAGACGGCCATCGGGCCGACCTCGGTGAGCAGCTCGATGGCGACCGGGTGCAGCGGCATGCGCACGGCGACCGTGCCGCGGGTGTCTCCGAGGTCCCACTGCAGGGACGGCTGGTGCCGGGCGACCAGGGTGAGCGCGCCGGGCCAGAAGGCGTCGACGAGTTCCCAGGCCAGCTCGGAGAAGTCGGTGACCAGGCCGTGCAGGGTGTTCGGGGAGCCGATGAGCACGGGGGTGGGCATGTCGCGGCCCCGGCCCTTGGCGGCGAGCAGGTCGGCGACGGCTTCCGAGGAGAACGCGTCGGCGCCGATGCCGTAGACCGTGTCGGTCGGCAGCACCACCAGTTCGCCCCGGCGTACGGCTGCGGCTGCCTCGCGCAGGCCCGTCACGCGGTCGGTGGCGTCATTGGTGTCGTATCGCCGTGCCATGTCTAGCGGGCCTCCTCGTACACGTAACTCTGAAAGTGGTTCTGCGCGGACGTCACGGCGTCGCCTTGCGGGCCGTGGCGAACCGGGGGCGGTTGTTGAGGTCGGGGTGGTCCGCCGCGTCGGCCCAGCCCCGTTCCTCGGTGAAGATCCACGGCACCTGGCCGCCCTGGGTGTCGGCGTGCTCGATGACGACGACACCGCCGGGGCGCAGCAGCCGGTGCGCGGTGCGCTCGATGCCCCGGATCAGGTCCAGCCCGTCCTCGCCGGAGAACAGGGCCAGCTCCGGGTCGTAGTCGCGGGCCTCGGGGGCGACGTACTCCCACTCGGTGAGCGGGATGTACGGCGGGTTGGAGATGACCAGGTCGACCTGGCCGTCCAGGTCGGGGAAGGCGGACAGCGCGTCGCCCTGGCGCAGGTCGACGCGGGAGCCCTCGACGTTCTTGCGGGTCCACCGGAGCGCGTCCTCGGACAGCTCGACGGCGTGCACCCGCGAGCGCGGCACCTCCTGGGCGAGGGCCAGCGCGATGGCGCCGGAGCCCGTGCACAGGTCGACGATGCAGGGCTCGACGACGTCCATGGCGCGGACCGCGTCTATCGCCCAGCCGACCACCGACTCGGTCTCCGGCCGGGGCACGAAGACGCCGGGTCCGACCTGGAGCTCCAGGTAGCGGAAGTAGGCGCGCCCGGTGATGTGCTGGAGCGGCTCGCGCTGCTCGCGGCGGGCGATGACCTCCCAGTACCGGGCGTCGAAGTCGGAGTCCTTCACGGTGTGCAGGGCGCCGCGCTTGACGGCGTGCACGAAGGCGGCCAGCTCCTCGGCGTCGGTGCGCGGGGAGGGCACTCCGGCGTCGGCCAGCCGCTGGGTGGCCTGGGCGACCTCCGCGAGCAGCACGCTGCGGGGGCTCGGGGGTCGCCCCCCGAAGTCTTGCTGCACGCTTCTCCTCCGGTCCTCGTGCGTGGTCCTGCCGGGCGTTCTCAGGCGTTCGCGAGCTTCGCCGCCGAGTCGGCGTCGACGCACGCCTGGATCAGCGCGCTCAGCTCACCGTCGAGCACCTGGTCCAAGTTGTACGCCTTGAAGCCGACGCGGTGGTCGGAGATGCGGTTCTCCGGGAAGTTGTACGTGCGGATCTTCTCGGAGCGGTCCACGGTGCGGACCTGGCTGCGGCGGGCGTCGGCGGCCTCCGCCTCGGCCTTCTCCTGGGCGGCGGCGAGCAGCCGGGAGCGCAGGATGCGCAGGGCCTGCTCCTTGTTCTGGAGCTGGCTCTTCTCGTTCTGGCAGGAGGCGACCACACCGGTGGGCAGGTGGGTGATGCGCACCGCGGAGTCGGTGGTGTTGACCGACTGGCCGCCGGGGCCGGAGGACCGGTAGACGTCGATCCGCAGGTCGCTGGGGTTGATCTCGACGTCCACCTCCTCGGCCTCGGGGGTGACGAGCACACCGGCGGCGGAGGTGTGGATGCGGCCCTGGGACTCGGTGGCGGGCACGCGCTGCACGCGGTGCACCCCGCCCTCGTACTTCAGGCGGGCCCACACGCCCTGGCCGGGCTCGGTCTGGCCGCGGGACTTCACCGCGACCTGGACGTCCTTGTAGCCGCCCAGCTCGGACTCGGTGGCGTCGATGATCTCGGTCTTCCAGCCGACCCGCTCGGCGTAGCGCAGGTACATGCGCAGGAGGTCGCCGGCGAACAGGGCGGACTCGTCGCCGCCGGCGCCGGCCTTGATCTCCAGGATGACGTCCTTGTCGTCGCTCGGGTCGCGCGGGACCAGGAGCAGGCGGAGCTTGTCGGTCAGCTCCTCGCGCTGCTTCTCCAGGTCCTTGACCTCGGCGGCGAAGTCGGGGTCGTCGGCCGCCAGTTCCCGGGCGGTCTCGATGTCGTCCCCGGACTGCTTCCAGGAGCGGAAGGTGGCCACGATCGGGGTCAGCTCGGCGTAGCGCTTGTTCAGCTTGCGCGCGTTCGCCTGGTCGGCGTGGACCGACGGGTCGGCGAGCTTGCGCTCCAGATCGGCGTGCTCGGCGACGAGTTCCTCGACTGCCTCGAACATCTTTCGGCTCCTGTACGGCGGGTGAAGGGCTGGCGGGCGACCAAAAACGCCGGTCCCTGGTCACGCCCCTCGCGGGGCGCGACCGTGGACCGGCGGTTCGGGGCTCGCTACTTCTTGGAGCCGGAAGCCTTGCCGAAGCGGGCCTCGAAGCGGGCCACGCGGCCACCGGTGTCGAGGATCTTCTGCTTGCCCGTGTAGAACGGGTGGCACTCGGAGCAGACCTCGGCACGGATGGTGCCGTCGATGGTGCTCCGGGTGGTGAACGAGGCGCCGCAGGTGCAGCTCACCTGGGTCTCGAAGTACTGGGGGTGGATGTCGCGCTTCAAGGTGTCTCCTAGGTTCCGGGAGGGCGCCGGGTCGCCGCCGCGGGAATGCGGGAGCGTGAACCGGAGCCGACGTACCAGTCTGCCAGGACTGGCGCCATCCCCCAAAACCGGGGGTGGGGCTGTTCTATTCCCCGGCGCCCGCCCCGGGCCCGGAGCCCGGCCCGGGGCGGCTCAGGGGGTGACGACGCCCTTGGCGCCGCCGGTGGCCGAGCCAGCCGTCGCCGAGTCCGGGACCGGCTCGTCGTTCCTCAGCGCCGTCCAGACCTGCCGGGCCCTGGCCCGCTCCAGCAGGACCCGGTTGGGGTCGGCCGGGTCGTACCGCACCGGCACGGTGACCATGTGCATCCCGGAGGCGCTGATGCCCTTGAGGCCGCCCGCGAAGTCCGCGAGGGAGTTGACCGAGCCGAGGTCGGAGTCGGTGGTGACGGTCCGGGTCGCGGTGTCGGCGAGGTCGTACAGCTTCTTGGGGTTGCTCAGCACCCCGACCTGCCTGGTCTGGGCGATGAGGGCCTTCACGAACGCCTGCTGGAGCTGGATGCGGCCGAGGTCGGAGCCGTCGCCGACGCCGTGCCGGGTGCGCACCAGGCCGAGCGCCTGCGCGCCGTCGAGGGTGTGCGTGCCGGCCGCCAGGTTCAGATGGCTGTCCGGGTCCCGGATGGCGCGGGTGGTGGTGACCCGTACGCCGCCGAGGTCGTCGACCAGGCGCTGGAAGCCCGCGAAGTCGACCTCCAGGTAGTGGTCCATGCGGATGCCGCTCAGCGACTCGACGGTTCTGACCGCGCAGGGGGCGCCGCCGGTGGCGTAGGCCGAGTTGAACATGACGTCCTTCGCCGCCGGGTACGTGTGGCCCTTGGTGTCGGCGCAGGCGGGGCGGTCGATGAGGGTGTCGCGCGGGATGGAGACCACGGACGCCTTCCTGTGGCCCTTGTAGACGTGGACGATCATCGCGGTGTCGGAGCGGGCGCCGCTGTCGGCCGCTCCCCCGCCGATCCTCCGGTTGGCGCCGTCGCGGCTGTCGGAGCCGAGTACCAGGATGTTCTGGGAGCCGTCGTCCACCTTGGCGGGCCGGTCGCGGCCGAGCACCTGGTTGATGTCGATGCTGTGGATGTTGCCGTTCAGCTTGAAGTAGACGTATCCGGCGCCCGCACCGGCCAGCACGACCACGCCCGCGGCCGTCCACGCCGTGGCGAGCAGGGCCTTGCGGCCCGCGCTGCTGGGCCTGCGGCGGCGCCCCCTGCCCCGGGGGCGGGGGGCTTGTCCGGTCTCCGGTATGCCGGGCTCCGGCGTGCTCTCGGTGGACACTGCGCTCCTAGGTCTCGTCCGTTCGGTTACCCCCTGCGTTCAGGGTCGGGAGCGGTCATCACCACTCCATCGTCGCTCCGCCTCGTCGGACAGGGAAACTCGGGACAGGCTCGCACAGAGCGCTGCGCCGCCTGGTGGGACAGTACTCACCCTCCGTCACCGCGACACCCGACCGTCTCCCCGCTCACCTGCGCTTTCCGTCAGGGGGTCGTACCACGTCGAGTCGGTACCGAACGTCACACCTGTGGCAAAGGTCTCGCGGCAGCGCCCGGCGCGCAAAAGGGGCCGCCCCCGCCGCGTGTGCGGCGGGGGCGGCCCTTCAGGTCCGAAGCGGGTGGCTCAGCGGGGCTCAGTCACTGTTGCCGGGAGCCGGCGTCGTCTTCTGGATCTGGGTGAGGAACTCGATGTTCGACTTGGTCTGCTTCATCTTGTCGAGCAGCAGCTCGATCGCCTGCTGCTGGTCGAGCGCGTGCAGCACGCGACGCAGCTTCCAGGTGATGGCCAGCTCCTCGTTGCCGAGCAGGATCTCCTCCTTGCGGGTACCGGACGCGTCGACGTCCACCGCAGGGAAGATGCGCTTGTCGGCGAGCTTCCGGTCGAGCTTGAGCTCCATGTTGCCGGTGCCCTTGAACTCCTCGAAGATCACCTCGTCCATGCGGGAGCCGGTGTCCACGAGCGCGGTGGCGAGGATGGTCAGCGAGCCACCGTCCTCGATGTTGCGCGCGGCACCGAAGAAGCGCTTCGGCGGGTACAGGGCGGTGGAGTCGACACCACCGGAGAGGATACGGCCCGACGCCGGGGCGGCGAGGTTGTACGCACGGCCCAGACGCGTGATCGAGTCGAGCAGCACGACCACGTCGTGACCCAGCTCCACCAGGCGCTTGGCGCGCTCGATGGCCAGCTCGGCGACCGTGGTGTGGTCCTCGGCCGGGCGGTCGAAGGTCGAGGAGATGACCTCGCCCTTGACCGACCGCTGCATGTCGGTGACCTCTTCCGGACGCTCGTCGACCAGGACGACCATCAGGTGGCACTCGGGGTTGTTGTGCGTGATCGCGTTGGCGATCGCCTGCATGATCATGGTCTTGCCGGTCTTCGGCGGAGCCACGATCAGACCGCGCTGGCCCTTGCCGATCGGCGACACGAGGTCGATGATCCGGGTCGTCAGCACGCCGGACTCGGACTCCAGACGGAGCCGGTCCTGCGGGTACAGCGGCGTCAGCTTGTTGAACTCCGGCCGTCCACGGCCGTGTTCGGGCGCCATGCCGTTGACGGAGTCGAGGCGGACCAGCGCGTTGAACTTCTCGCGGCGCTCGCCCTCCTTCGGCTGGCGGACCGCGCCGGTGATGTGGTCGCCCTTGCGCAGACCGTTCTTGCGGACCTGGGCGAGGGAGACGTACACGTCGTTCGGGCCCGGCAGGTAGCCGGAGGTGCGGATGAACGCGTAGTTGTCGAGGATGTCCAGGATGCCCGCGACGGGGATCAGGACGTCGTCCTCGTTGACCTGCGGCTCGGCGATCTCGTCGCGGCCACGGCGGCCACGGCGGTCGCGGTAGCGGCCGCGGCGGCCACGGCGGCCGCCCTCGAAGTCGTCGTCGTCCTGCTGCTGGCGGTCCTGCCGGTCCTGACGGCCGCCGCCCTGCTGCTGGCCCTGCTGGCGGTCCTGACGGCCGCCGCCCTGCTGGTCGTCGCCCTTGCCGCGGCGGTCGCGGTCACGGCCGCCCCGGTCGCGGTCGCGGTCCCGGCGGTCGCGTCGGCCGCGGCCCTCGCCGTCGTCGGCCCTGCCGTCGGCCTGCGGCTGCTGCTGGGCGTCGCCCTTCGGCTCGCTCTTGTCGCCCTTGGTCTCGGTGGACTCGGCGGCTGCCGGGCTGCCCGCGTCGGCGGTGGCACGACGGCGGCGGCGCTCGTTCGGCGCGTCCTCGCGCTCGGCCTCGCCCGAACGGGCGGGACCGCCGGCCGGCTGGCCGGGGATGTCGATCTGGGCGGCCTTGTCGGCGGCCGGCTGCGCGGCCTTGTCCGCCTTCGCCTCGCCGGCGGCCTCACCCGTACGGGCCTTGGAGGTGGCGCGGCGCTTGGGCTTGGTCTCCTCGGCGGCCTCGGCCTTGGGGGCGCTTCCCCCGGCCTGGGTCTCCTTGATGACCTCGATCAGCTGGCTCTTGCGCATCCGCGCGGTGCCCCTGATGCCGAGGCCCGAGGCGACCTGCTGGAGCTCGGCCAGCACCATGCCGTCGAGGCCGGTACCACGGCGCCGCCGGGAGCCGGCACCGGTGGTAGGCGCGGAGTCCGTGGCGGGCGCGGCAGCGGTCTCCTCGACACGTGCGCCCATCAGATCGGTGGTGTCGCTCACGAAGGGTCCTTCCCTGGAGCGGACGTCGGCCTGTCTGGCTCGGCGACCGGTTGTGCTGTCCGGCATCGGTGCCATTCGGAAGTACCGAGCCGGGGCGGTGGTCCGCCATGAAGCGGCGGAAGAGAATTTCTGGTGATGGCGCTCCCGCGAGCCGTGACACCCGGTGTCACATGGCGCGGCGGCGCCGATTCCGGAGCGTGCCCGCTGACTCGCTCAGTGCTTCCACGCGACGTACTGCCCAGGTACGGCGCACGGAACACGGAGTGGCTTGGGAGGCTCCCGGAAGAATGTCTGTCCCTGACGGGGACATGAAGCACCGCGCCATGGTGGGGTCGGGTGCAGACTTGAGATTAACACTACCGGATGCAACAAACATTCCCCCTCTCCAAATCCGGCGACCGGGTGTCAGGGCGCGAGCGGCAGCACGCTCGCGCCCTGTGTGTCGAGACTCAGCCGGTTGGCCGCCCAGTCGGCGCCCGCGAGGGCCTGCACCTTGTCGGCGGTGGCCTCGTCGGTGAGCGCCATGACGGTGGGTCCGGCACCGGAGATGACGGCCGCGACGCCGTCCGCGCGCAGCCTCTCCACCAGTGCGGCGCTCTCCGGCATGGCGGGGGCGCGGTACTCCTGGTGCAGCCGGTCCTCGGTGGCGGGCAGCAGCAGTTCGGGGCGCCGGGTGAGGGCCTCGACGAGCAGGGCGGCACGGCCCGCGTTGGCGGCGGCGTCGACGTGCGGGACGGTACGCGGGAGCAGTCCGCGCGCGGTCTCGGTGAGCACGGGCTTCGCGGGTACGAAGACCACGGGGACGATGGAGGGGTGGGGCTCGGTCCGGATGGCGCGGGCGGCGCCCGACTCCAGCCAGGACAAGGTGAATCCGCCCAGCAGACAGGCCGCGACGTTGTCCGGGTGGCCCTCGATCTCGGTGGCCAGCTCCAGCAGCGCGGTGTCGTCCAGACGGGACTCGCCGCCTATCGTCACCGCGCGCGCGGCGAGGATCCCCGCGCAGATGGCGGCGGACGAGGAACCGAGGCCCCGGCCGTGCGGGATGCGGTTGGCGCAGACGATCTCCAGCCCGCGCGGCTGTCCGCCCAGCAGGTCGAAGGCGGTGCGCAGGGAGCGTACGAGGAGATGGCGCTCGTCGCGCGGGAGTGTCTCGCCGCCCTCACCGGCGATGTCGATGTGCAGCCCTGAGTCGGCGACCCGGACGACCACGTCGTCGTACAGCCCCAGCGCCAGGCCCAGGGCGTCGAAGCCCGGACCGAGGTTGGCGCTGGTGGCGGGGGTGCGCACCCGGACGGCGGCGGCGCGGAAGGCGGGACCGGCCATCGCTCGAAGTCTCTCCTTGAGCTGCGTTGACGGACGTGACTGCCGAACGGCCCGTGAGGGGCATCCGGTGCGGACACTCGATGACGTGCAAAGAACCCGTGGGGCCGCTTGGGCCGGCGGCGCCGTGCCACACGCGATGGGCATGTGCGGTGGGCGGGTCCCCCCAGCCTATCGAAGGAAGGTTCTGCCGCGACATAGGGCGCACAGGAGGCGCACGATGCGTGTCGCAAGCCCCCTGTGCACCCTCTCGGGCATGGCGTCAGGCGAGGCCGAGCCGCTCGGCCGCGACGGCCGAGTCGACCGGCACGGTGACCGGCTGCGGGGCGCCGGCCACGGCCCAGTCGGGGTCCTTCAGGCCGTTGCCGGTGACGGTGCAGACGATGGTCTGACCGGGGTCGACCTCGCCCTGTTCGGCGGCCTTGAGCAGACCGGCGACCGAGGCGGCGGAGGCGGGCTCCACGAAGACACCCTCCTGCGCGGCCAACAGCCGGTAGGCGCGCAGGATCTCACGGTCCGTCACCTCGTCGATGCAGCCGCCGGACTCGTCCCGCGCGGCCAGGGCGTGACTCCAGGACGCCGGGTTGCCGATGCGGATGGCGGTCGCCACGGTGGCGGGGTCCTTGACGACCTCGCCGCGCACGATGGGCGCGCTGCCCGACGCCTGGTAACCCCACATGCGCGGGGTGCGGGTGGCCGGGCCGTCGGCGGCGTACTCCCGATAGCCCTTCCAGTAGGCCGTGATGTTGCCCGCGTTGCCGACCGGGAGGACGTGGATGTCGGGGGCGTCGCCCAGCATGTCCACGATCTCGAACGCGGCGGTCTTCTGGCCCTCGATGCGCACCGGGTTGACCGAATTGACCAGCGCCACCGGGTAGTTGTCGCTCAGGGCGCGCGCGAGGTCGAGGCAGTCGTCGAAGTTCCCCGCGACCTGGAGGATCTTCGCGCCGTGCACGAGCGCCTGGCCCATCTTGCCGAGCGCGATCTTGCCCTGCGGGACGAGCACCGCGGAGACCATGCCCGCGCGCACCGCGTAGGCGGCGGCGGAGGCGGAGGTGTTGCCGGTGGAGGCGCAGATGACCGCCTTGGCGCCCTCCTCCTTGGCCCGCGTGATGGCCATGGTCATGCCCCGGTCCTTGAAGGAGCCGGTGGGGTTGGCCCCCTCCACCTTGAGGTGGACCGCGCAGCCCGTGCGCTCGGAGAGCACCTGCGCGGGCACGAGGGGCGTGCCGCCCTCGCGCAGCGACACAACGGGCGTGCTGTCGGTGACCGGCAGCCTGTCCCGGTACTCCTCGATGATTCCGCGCCACTGGTGGGTCATTGCCGCTTACTCCCCTTCAACCCGCATGATGCTGGCGACACCCCGCACGGTGTCGAGCTTGCGCAGCGCCTCCACAGTCCCGGTGAGGGACGCGTCGGAGGCGCGGTGCGTGACGACGACGAGGGACGCCTCGCCGCCCTCCCGTCGTCCGCCGCCACCGTGCTCGACGGCGACCGCGTCGCCGCTGCCCTGATTCTTACCCTGCTGCCTGACCGTGTCGATCGACACCCCGTGCTCGGCGAACACCGTGGCGACCTGGGCGAGGACACCCGGTTTGTCTGCGACGTCCAGGCTGATGTGGTACCGCGTGACGACGTCCCCCATCGGCGAGACGGGCAGCGCCGCGTACGCCGATTCGCCGGGCCCGGTCGTGCCGTTCAGGCGGTTGCGGCAGACGGCGACGAGGTCGCCGAGGACCGCCGAGGCGGTGGGCTCGCCGCCGGCGCCGGGACCGTAGAACATGAGCTGCCCGGCCGCGTCGGACTCCACGAACACCGCGTTGTAGGCACCGCGCACCGAGGCCAGCGGGTGGCTCAGCGGGATCATCGCGGGGTGCACCCGGGCGGTGACCGAGGCGCCGCCCCTGGCCCGCTCGCAGATGGCGAGCAGCTTGATGGTGCAGCCCATCTCCCGCGCCGAGCGGAAGTCGGCCGCGGTGACCTCGGTCATGCCCTCGCGGTGCACGTCGTCGAGGCGGACGCGGGTGTGGAAGGCGATCCCGGCCAGGATGGCGGCCTTGGCCGCGGCGTCGAAGCCCTCGACGTCGGCGGTGGGGTCGGCCTCGGCGTACCCCAGCGCGGTGGCCTCGTCCAGGGCCTCCTGGTAGCCGGCGCCGGTGGAGTCCATCTTGTCGAGGATGAAGTTGGTGGTGCCGTTGACGATGCCGAGCACGCGGTTGACCTTGTCGCCGGCCAGGGACTCGCGCAGCGGGCGGATCAGCGGGATGGCACCGGCGACGGCGGCCTCGTAGTAGAGGTCGCGGCCGTGCTCCTCGGCGGCGGCGTGCAGGGCGGCGCCGTCCTGGGCGAGCAGGGCCTTGTTGGCCGAGACGACGGAGGCGCCGTGCCCCAGCGCCGTGGTGATCAGGGCGCGGGCGGGCTCGATGCCGCCGATGACCTCCACCACCACGTCGATGTCACCGCGCTTGACCAGGGCGGTCGCGTCCGTGGTGACGAGCGCCGGGTCGATCCCGGCCCGCACCTTCGAGGGCCGGCGTACGGCGACCCCGGCCAGTTCGACCGGGGCCCCGATGCGGGCGGCGAGGTCGTCGGCGTGCGTCGTCATGATGCGCGCCACCTCGGAGCCGACCACTCCACAGCCCAGCAGCGCCACCTTCAGCGGACGCGTACGCATCATCCGACCTCGTTTCCTCTCACCGTCTACGGTCCGACCAGTCTCACTCACCGGATGGCGCTTTCCGCCTTTCGTCCGGATCGTGAGACATCCGTTTCGTGTCCCCGGAACGGGGCCCGGGGCGGCCCCGGAACCTCAGCCGACGTCCAGCCGGAGGAGGTCCTCCTCCGTCTCGCGCCGGACGATCACCCGCGCCTCGCCGTCGCCGACCGCGACGACCGGCGGGCGCAGGACGTGGTTGTAGTTGCTCGCCATGGACCGGCAGTACGCGCCGGTCGCGGGGACGGCGATCAGGTCGCCCGGCGCCAGGTCGGCGGGCAGGAACGCGTCCTTCACCACGATGTCCCCGCTCTCGCAGTGCTTGCCGACCACACGGGTGAGCATCGGCTCGGCGTCGCTGCTCCGCGAGACGAGGGCGACGCTGTACTCGGCGTCGTACAGCGCCGTGCGGATGTTGTCCGACATCCCGCCGTCGACGGAGACGTAGGTGCGCAGCCCGTCGAGCGGCTTGACGGTGCCGACCTCGTACAGCGTGAACGCGGTGGGGCCGACGATGGCGCGGCCGGGCTCGACGGAGATACGGGGGACGCGCAGCCGGGCCGCCTCGCACTCGCGGGTGACGATCTCGCTGAGCGCCTTGGCGATCTCGTGCGGCTCGCGGGGGTCGTCGGAGCTGGTGTAAGCGATGCCGAGGCCGCCGCCGAGGTCGATCTCGGGCAGCTCGACGCCGTGCTCGTCGCGGATGTCCTCGAGCAGGCCGACCACGCGGTGGGCGGCGACCTCGAAGCCCGACATGTCGAAGATCTGCGAGCCGATGTGGCTGTGGATGCCGATGAGTTCGAGCCCGTCGAGGGTGAGGGCGCGGCGCACGGCCTCCGCGGCCTGGCCGCCCGCGAGCGGGATGCCGAACTTCTGGTCCTCGTGCGCGGTGGCGATGAACTCGTGGGTGTGGGCCTCGACGCCGACGGTGATACGGATCTGCGCCTTCTGCCGCTTGCCGAGTCCCTGCGCGATGTGCGCGACGCGGGCGATCTCCTGGAAGGAGTCGAGCACGATCCGGCCGACGCCGGCCTCGACGGCGCGGGTGATCTCCTCGACGGACTTGTTGTTGCCGTGGAAGGCGATGCGCGCGGGGTCCATCCCGGCGGACAGCGCGGTGGCCAGTTCGCCGCCGGAGCAGACGTCGAGGTTGAGCCCCTCCTCGTCCAGCCAGCGCACGACGGCGCGGGAGAGGAACGCCTTGCCGGCGTAGAAGACGTCGGCGTCGGTGCCGAACGCGGTGCGCCAGGCGCGGGCGCGGGCCCGGAAGTCGGACTCGTCCAGGACGTACGCGGGCGTGCCGAACTCCTCGGCCAGCTCGGTCACGGTACGGCCGCCGACGCTGACGACACCGTCCTCGCCCCGGCGCACGGTGTGGGCCCACACCTTGGGGTCGAGGGCGTTGAGGTCGGCCGGCGGGGCCGAGTAGTGCCCCTCGGGCAGTACGTCGGCGTGACGGGGCCCGGCGGGGTGGGCGGAACGGCTCATGAGTGGCTCTCTGTTCTCAGAGGTGTTCGGGTGCGTCGATGCCGAGCAGGGACAGGCCGCCGGCGAGCACCGCCCCGGCGGCTTCGGCGAGCGCCAGCCGGGCGCGATGGGCGGCCCCGGGTTTCTCCTCCCCTACGGGAAGCACCTCGGGGAGAAGAGGGAGGAGGGCGTCGGCGACGGTGAGGAGGTGCCGTGCGAGGCGGTCCGGGGCGTGCGTGGCGGCCGCGGTACCCAGGATGCGGGGGTGGTCGGCGAGGGGGGTCTGGAGGGGGTGGGGGGCCTGGACCGGGTGGGGGGTGCCCGCGTCCTGGCGCAGCTCTCCCGGCTCCGCCGCGAAGCCCAGGTCGTGGGCGTTGCGGACCAGGGCGCGTACGCGGGCGTGGGCGTAGCGGATCCGGAAGAGGGGGTTGATCTCGCGCTGGACGAGGTGGTCGGCGGTGATGCGGGGCCGGTCGTGCGGTGCGGGGTGGAGGAGGGCCCAGCGGGCGGCGTCGGGGCCGAGCGGCGCGGGGTCCTCGGGCGCGGGCACGGGCCGCAGCGTGACCGGCTCGGCGTGCTCGATCTCCGCCCGGCCGCCCTGGGTGGCGATGATCCGCGCGACGGCGTCGGCGACGACCTCGGCACGCACCTCGTACGGCACGCGCAGCACGACGGTCCGCCCGGCGAGGGCGTCCCCGTGCCCGTACTCCGTACCGCGCTCGCGGATCTCGCGGACGAGCCCGGTGAGCGGGTCGCCGCCGGCGCGGAGGCTGATGTTGAGGAACCCCGGCCCGGTGACGACGACGTCGCGCACCCCGTCCGCGCCGAGGAGCCGGGCCCGCAGGACGTCGGCGACGTACAGCGGGGGCCGGGCGGCGGGGCGGGCGAGGCGGAGGGCGACGTTGGTCGCGAAGTCACCGCAGCCGCCGGGGCCGGGCTCGGTGAGGACGACCCGCTCCGGCGGAGCCACGTCCAGCTCCCCCGCGTCCACGGCACGGCACACCGCGTCCAGGACGGTACGGGACAGCTCGGCGGGGGTCACGGGACAAGCCTAGGGGAGGCGGGAGGAAGGGCGGAGACGGGTGGCTAGCCGCCGGAGCAGACGCCGTCGCGCCGGTCGCTCCGCTCCAGCAGCCCCTTGACCAGGCGCACCAGCTCGTCGGGCTCGAACGGCTTGGGCAGGAACGCGTCGACACCGGAGTCGAGCCCGCTCTCCACCTCGTACTGCGTGCAGGCGCTGACGATGGCGAGCGGGAGGTCGCGGGTACGGGGGTCGGCCCGGAGGCGGGCGGCGGTACTCAGCCCGTCGAGACGGGGCATGACGACATCGAGCGTGATGACGTCCGGGCGCACCTGATGCACCACGTCGAGACACTCGGCACCATCGACCGCGGTCACCACCTCGAGCCCTTCAAGCTCGAGATTGACCTTGATCAGCTGCCGGATGCCCTTGCTGTCATCCACAACAAGCACCCGGCCGGACGCGCCTGACACAACTCGAGAGTAGGTCGGGGCGGTGGGCCGCGTCCCGGTTTTCCGGAGTTCTCGCTCTGATGGGTGGTGGTGGGATTTGGGTGGACGTGGGGGGGTGGGGACGGGGGCAGCGGCGGGCCTGGGCCCTGTGGCCGGCGTCGGCCGAGGCTGGCCCGATCTTCCGGGGGCGTCGTTGGAGTCGGCGGGGTGGTGTGCCTGGGCGGTGGCGTCGATCGCCGGGGCGGGCGACGCGGTTCGCCCCTAGGGGGCGGACGCTGGGCGGAACCCCAGAGGCGGGCCCCTTGGCCGAACCCGGGGCTACGAGGAGGCGCAACCGCACCGGGGCAGAGGAACGACGGACGCCCACCGCGCACACGACCGAGTCCGGACCGAGCCGCATGACCACCCCTCCGCACGGCGGTCCCCACGAGCCGACCCCGCCTGGGCAAACCCGTTCCTGATCACCCCGCAAGACCTGCTAGGGTTCTACCCGTCGCCGCAAGCGCCCAGCGCAAAGCCCGACACGCCCCCGTAGCTCAGGGGATAGAGCAACGGCCTCCGGAGCCGTGTGCGCAGGTTCGAATCCTGCCGGGGGCACCCAACATGAGGTGCCCAAAGACCCCGTCACCAGCGGAAACGCTGAGGCCGGGGTCTTCGCGTATGTGCAGGCGTATGCGGGTCGGAGCGGCCGTATGTCGGCGTCTGTGGACTATTCGTGGACAGGATCTTGAGACATCTGCCCAGGTCAGCCACGGCAAATGGCAAGGCCCCCGGACAAGCTTGAGTTCTAGCGGTCGTTGCAACACCCCAGTTCAAGGGGTGCGATGGACTTCGAGATCCGCAAGGACCGTATGACCGGGGGCAGGAAGCTGACCGTTGAGCGGGCCGCATACTTCCAGCTCATGGAGCAGGGCTACAGCACTCGGGAAGCGGCCCGGATCGTCGGGATCAACCTCCGCACGGGCAAGCGGTGGCGCAACGGACGCGCCGCCTCGGGCAAGGACAAAGCGGCACCACCGATCAATGCGGTGGTGCCGCTATCCGTTGGGACCACGCCTTTAGTGCCCTCGCGATACCTGGGCGAGACAGAGCGCACCCACATCGCCGACCGGCTGCGTGAGAAGGCATCCATCCGGCAGATCGCCGCCGAGCTGGGCCGCAGCCCCTCCACCATCAGCCGCGAGATACGCCGCAACCGCCGGGCCATGCCCAGGGGAGGATGGACCTACCAGCCCTTCCATGCCCACCGCCGTGCCGAACGGCGCCGCCCCCGGCCCAAGGTGGGCAAGATCGGCCAGAACCCCGAGCTGCGGGACTTCATCCAGGACCACCTGACGATGCGGTGGAGCCCCGAGCAGATCTGCCAGGCTCTGCGGGCACGCTTCCCCGACCGGCCGGAGATGCACGTGACCCACGAAACGATCTACCAGGCCCTCTTCGTCCAGGGCCGCGGTGAACTGCGCCGGGAGCTGACCCGTGCCCTGCGCACCGGACGCGCCATGCGCCGCCCGCACCGCCACGCCGCCAAGCGGATCTCCCGGCCGATCAAGAACATGGTCCTGATCAGCGACCGGCCGGCCGAAGTGCAGGACCGGGCCGTTCCCGGCCACTGGGAAGGCGATCTCATCATCGGCAAGGACGGCCGCTCCGCCATCGGCACCCTCGTCGAACGCTCCACCCGCTACGTGCTGCTCGTGCCTCTGCCCCACGGCCACAGTGCCCTCGCCACCCGCAATGCGCTCGCCACCACCGTCCAGACTCTCCCGCCGCACTTGTGGCGATCCCTGACCTGGGACCAGGGCTCGGAGATGGCCGCCCACCGCGCATTCACCGTCGCCACCGACATCCCGGTCTACTTCTGCAAACCGGCCAGCCCCTGGCAGCGCGGCTCGAACGAGAACACGAACGGCCTCCTGCGGCAGTACTTCCCCAAGGGCACGGATCTGTCCGTCCACCCGCCAGAGCACCTGGAGGCCGTGGCCGCCGAACTCAACAGCCGCCCACGCAAAACGCTCGGCTGGGAAACCCCAGCCGAGCGCCTCGCTAAGCTACTGGATCTAGCCAGCTGACCAGCAGTGTTGCAACGACCCCTCGAATTCGCCCAAGTCCAGGGGCCTGAGAGTCGGTTGATCGGCGGTGCCCCCCGGTAGTCGATCTCGGTCGGCTGACCGACGCGGTGGAGCACAGTGCAGTGGCCACGCCCTGAGGGCAAAAAACAGTCCCCGGTAGTACTGCGCGTGTCCTGAAGCTCCAGCCGTCACTGTCGCCTCGGTATCGCGCCGGCTTGCCGGGGGCCTGAACCACATCCTGTCCAAGTCACTCCGCCGACTAGACGTCCTCATCGACTTTGCAGCTTTTCCGGTGTTATGGCCTACTCACCACGATACCCGCCAGACGTCATAAATCAACAGCTTTTCAGCAAGTTTCGAAGGAAACCTCTGGCGATCACTTTTGACTGCGACCCGAGCTGGTCCCACAACGAGCGAATCCTACCGGGGGCATCCACTGTGAAGTGCCCGAAGACCCCGTCACCAGCGAAAACGTGAGGTCGGAGTCTTCGCGCATATGCATGCCTACGCGGCCCGGAAGGGCGTATGCCGGTGTCTGTGGACGAAGCGTGGGCCGGATCTTGAGACATTCCCACAGGTGATCTAGAACATCGAAGCCAACCAGCTGTGTCCCTCGTTGTCGCCATCCCGGTATTGGATGGCGCCGAGGATGGGAAGCCTGAGCGTTGCTTGGTGCTGCCGCGCCGTCTTCGACCGCCGCGGGGCGGCGGACAGCCA
Organism: Streptomyces sp. NPDC001781; assembly: GCF_053596035.1. Classification (NCBI taxonomy): domain Bacteria; kingdom Bacillati; phylum Actinomycetota; class Actinomycetes; order Kitasatosporales; family Streptomycetaceae; genus Streptomyces; species Streptomyces sp. NPDC001781. Next base: position 88,797 of record NZ_JBSFFI010000011.1, read on the forward strand.
ATCGGACGAGGTGGGGGATCTCGTGGACGTGACCACGCTCGCAGTGGCGCTCATCGGCGTCGGAGGAACGCTGGGCGGAACTCTGGGTGGAGCGCTGCTCAGCCAGCGCGTCACCCGGGAGCAGAATCAGCGCGCGGATCGTGAACGAGCGGAGGACCGTAACGATCGAGCGCAGGAGGCCAGACGGGATCTGTACGCCTGCCTGAACACCACGGCACGCGCCTACCGGATCATTGCCCGAGACGCAGTCCGAGCAGCCGAGCGCGGCGAAAACGTCGAACCAGCGATCCTTGATGCCGCGAAGGAAGCCTGGGCAGAGCAGTACTCATTGGCACAGATGGCACTCCCAAAGGATGTCCACGAAATCGCCTCGTCCCTCAACAGGGCGCTCGGAGTCGGGTACTCAGTCGTAAAGCAGTTGCCGAGCGCCCCTGACCGAGTCGAGGCGTACAGCCGGGCCAAAGACTGGTTCAGTGGCGCCCTGTCCGACGGGGTGTATCTACTGCGGGTCACCCTGCGCCATGACCTCGGCGTCGAGGTCGAGCCCGACTTCGAGCACACCCGTACGCGGATGCTCATCGTGCTGGACACAGAACGCAGGAGTCTTGAGCGGCTACTCGCCTCCGAACAGGCCACCAGGCCTGTTTGACAGGCCTGGTAAACGACGAGGCTCTGGGCCTCACGCCACAAACCTCAACGCGAACCGAGGTCATCTCGCCTGCTAGGGGGGCGAGCCTGACTCCAAGCGCGCACGAGTCACGAGCGCGGCAACCATCGACCGTGCTCGATCGTCCTTCAGGTATGCCACACCCGAGCCCTGAACCGCGCCCGACGCTGCCTGGCTGGCCCCACTGTGGCCACGGCACTACCGCGGAGAACACCGTCGGATGCCGCGGGATTCACGCCCCTGGTCACAGCTCATGCCTCGCGCATCTGGCCGACGCCGACCGTGACGCCTACCTGGACGGCCTGATACCCGGCGCCGACATCGACCATCGCGGTACCTCCTTCACCGAACTCCTTCTTGATGCCCTCCTCGAGGCCCTCCTCGATCCCACCACCGGACACCCCCGCATCGGCGAAGCCCGGTTCGACTCAGCGACCTTCCAAGATGACGCCTACTTCGTAAGGGCAACCTTCGAGGGCCACGCGTGGTTCGACTCGGCCACCTTCCAGGGCCTTGCGGGGTTCGACTCGGTGACCTTCCAGGGCCTTGCGGGGTTCGACTCGGCGACCTTCCAGGGCTCCGCCCACTTCGACTCGGCGAGCTTCCAGGGCTACGCCGGGTTCAGATCGGCGACCTTCCACGACCTCGCGTGGTTCGACTCGGCGACCTTTCAGGGCATCACCAAGTTCGACTCGGCGACCTTCAAGCACCTCGCCCGGTTCGACTCGGCGAGCTTCCAGGACGTCTCTTTTGTGCGGGCTGCCTTCCAGGGAGCCGGCCACTTCGGGCAGGTGACCTTCGAGGGCCACGCCTCATTCGGGTCCGCAACATTTCAAGGTGCCGTCCGCTTCAGGTCGGCAATTTTCGAGAGCGACGCTAGATTCGATGAGGCGACCTTCGAGCGGTTGGTCACCCTCGGTCCTTTGGTGTGCGCCGGGCGGTTTGTGCTCTCCGAGGCGACGTTCAGCGGCCCAGCGAGCCTCTCGTTCGCCGCGCGCCGGCTGGAGTGCTTGCGAACCCGCTGGACATCAACGGCCGAGTTGCGTCTGCGCTACGCCACAGTGGACTTCGCCCACGCTGTCTTCGAATACCCCCTCACGATCGCTGCGGCGGCCACCCCCTTCGTACTCCCCGACGGACAGCCGGTGGACGAAGGAGTTCTTGACGACGCGCCAGACGCTGCGGTACGGATGGCCTCGTTGCGCGGGGTGGACGCAGCTCACCTGGTCCTTGCCGACGTAGACCTATCGGGATGCCTGTTCACCGGAACCGTGCACCTAGACCAGTTGCGACTTGAGGGCGCCTGCATCTTCGGCACGGTCCCGCCCGCAGTGCGTTGGCGGGGCTGGCGCCCCGTACGGTTCACCCAGCGCCGCACCCTCGCCGAAGAACACCACTGGCGCGCGAGCGAGCCATCGGCCGTCCGGGGCTGGAACGTGGCCGTGTTCGGCGCCGAGCACGTCGGGCCGTTGCAACTGGCGCCGGTATACCGCGCACTGCGCAAAGCGTTCGAGGATGGCAAGCATGAACCTGGGGCCGCGGACTTCTACTACGGGGAGATGGAGATGCGCCGTCACGCCGACGACATCCCCCGAAGCGAGCGAAGCCTTCTGACCGCTTACTGGGCACTGTCTGGCTACGGTATGCGCGCATCCCGGGCCTTGGGCTGGCTCGCCGCCGCCATGCTTGTCACCATCGTGCTCCTCATGAGCTTCGGCCTCCCCAAGGACGCCCCGAAGCAGGAAGCGACCGGCACCGTCCCCACCGGCGGAGGCACGATCACATTCGAGATCGACAAGGACGAACCGCGCAACCCCACAGGGAATCGATTCACCGGCGAGCGATTCGAGAAGGCCCTGAACGTTACGCTCAACTCGGTGGTCTTCCGCTCCGCCGACCAGGACCTAACCACCGCCGGCACCTACATCGAGATGACCTCCCGCCTAGCCGAACCCGTTCTCCTGGGCCTCGCGGTCCTCGCCGTCCGCAACCGCGTCAAACGCTGACCCCCTGTCACCCGATATTGAATCGCTACTTGCGAACCCATGTGAGCCGTAGCGGTGGCCTTTTCAGTCCCTCCAGGCATCAGCGACCACGAAGGAGACGACCGTTCCACCGAGGTAGCTGGGCCCGGAGTGCCAGGAGTCCGCGATGGCGTCGACCAGGAGCAGCCCGCGCCCGTGGGCGTCGTTCGCCTCCGGGTGCCGCAGCCGCACGTTCGCCGGAAAACCTGGGTTGTGCACCTCGACGCGGAGCGAGGCTCCCTCGCGGAACCACTCGACCCGTACTAGCCAGGGATCGTCCGACTTCCCGTAGCGGATGGCGTTGGTCACCAGCTCCGAGATCATCAGCGTGCAGTCGTCGACCGAACAGGCCGGGTTGTACGGAGTGATGAACTTCCGGAACCAGCGCCGGGCGCGAGGCACGGACTCAGGCTCCGGCTGCAAGGTCATCGCTCCGAGCCGCGGCGAGTCCTCACAGGGGTGGCGGTCGATCATGTAGGCCATGCGTGCTCACTCCTTGCCGCTGCCGTCGCAGTCGAGGCAGCGCCGCTTCGACGTGGCACGGTCGCGGTCGTTAGCCGTGGAGAGCGCCAGCGCCGTTCGGGAGCCGACGCGCTTCCATCCACGCCCCCGACACCCCCGGCAAGCTAACCGCGCACCCTGCACCGGCCGCCGACTCGTCACGTCGTGCCCCCTTCTCCTTAAGTGGCCTTAGCCACTTTCTGGATAGTGGCATTAGCCACTTGAGAGGTGCAAGCGGTTCGCCGGAACTGGCGAGTCGTCGTCAGGTGAGCGGGTAGCCCTGCTCGAACGCCCAGCGGTGCGGCGGGTAGGTGGCTTCGGCGAACTCCAGGGGCCGGTCCTGGAGGTCAAAGACGACGTGATGGACGATGAGGACCGCGGACCCCGGCTCCAACCGCAGGTCGTCTAACTCCTCGTCCGTGGCAGCCCGAGCGCACATCCGGTCTTCTGCGTAACTGCCTTGACGCCCCGTCATCCGCTCGACGTACATGAGCGTCCCCTCCTGGATCCGCTCGGGGTCCAGGAGCTTGGGTGCCCGCTGACCGACATCCGCAGCGAACCACGAAGTGGACAGGTTGATCGGGCCCTCCTGGCTGTTCGTCACCCGCCGACGGTGCACGGCTCGGCGATCTTTCACCAGTCCCAGCGCCTCGGCGACGTAATCCGGAGCCTCCAGCCAACCGGTCGAGGTGATCACCGCATACTCTCCGGGCGTGTAGATCTTCCCGGTCTGCCGTGCGCGTCCGTAGAGCTCCCGTGCACGCCGGTTCACTTCGAGGCTGCGCACGTAGGTCCCCGAGCCCTGGCGCTTTTCAACCAGGCCCTGATGGCTCAGCGCCTCTAGCGACCGCGCAGCCGTGGGCCTGGACACCTTCCAGCCCGCGGCGAGCTGCCGTTCCGAGGGAACCTCGTCCCCCGGCCGCAGGTCCCCCCGAAGGATCTGGTCACGGATGTAGTGGGCGATCTGGAGATACTTCGGCTGGGCCTCTTCGATCTGCGGCATTTCCCCTCCCTCCTCGCCTAAGTGGCTATGACCTTTGGCCACTATAGGGTGAGTGGCCAACACGTGAACCCGTACTCTGAGCCCATGATGCGGTTGATCGTCGCAGCAGGAGGAGGAGGCGACGCAGTCGCCGCCGCCATGCTTCACGCCGCCCTCTACGGCGACGAGGACCAGGTGGTGATCCTCACGTACGCGTGGGACCGCCTCCTGATCGACCCCCTCCCGGGACCACGGGGAGCCGACAGCTTCACGGGACTCGAACCCGTCACTCAGTCCGTCTGGTCGGTGCCGGCCGAGGCCCGGCCGATCGCCCCGGCGGGCTCCACACTCCCCCGACTCGCGGCAGAGCTTCCGCACACCCTGGCCCTGCTCGACCCACAGCACGGCGCCGAGGGCATCACTCGCCAGCTCGAAGAGCTGGTATCCCACCTGGCGCCGACATCGATCGATCTGCTCGACGTCGGGGGCGACATCCTCGCCCAGGGCGACGAACCCACCCTCAAGAGCCCACTCGCCGACGCCCTCACCCTCGCCGCCTGTTGCCAGGTCAACGCCCCGATCCGACTCCTGGTCGCTGGTCCCGGGCTGGACGGCGAGATCTCCCCCGACGACCTGCGCCCTCTGTTCGGCACTCCCGTGCACACCTTCACGACCAAGGACGTGGAGACGATCGGCGGCATCCTGGAATGGCACCCCTCAGAGGCCACCGCCATGCTCGCCGCAACAGCCCGAGGAGCCCGCGGCATCTGCGAGGTGCGCGACGCCGGCCTTTCAGTAGCCCTCACCAACGAAGGCCCCACGGTCCACGAAGTCGACCTGGACGACGCGGTCGGCCGTAACAGACTGGCCCGCGCCATCATGACGACCGCCGCCCTGGACGAGTCCGAGGTATACAGCCGTGAGATCTGCGGCTTCTCGGAGATCGACTACGAACGCAATAAGGCAGCGTGGCTCACTGAGCAGCCACCGACGAAGCTGGACCGCGACGACGTGCTGTCTCGGCTCGACCAGTTCCAGAGTGAGGCCCGAGCCCGCGGAATCACCCACACGACGTTCCGCCACATCACCGAGGCCTTGAACCTCAGCGGCTCCCAGCGCGACGAGCTGCGCCGGCTTCTCATCCACAGCCGACCGGGCCAGTACGACGCCCCACTGTGGAAGATCAGAGCATGAGCGCGTTCGCCAGCGAGCCAGCCCTGGACGACATCCGGGACGCAGCCAGCCACAACACAGAAGTCGACGTAGCCGTACAGCTGCACCACGGCACCGTCAGGCTCCCGATCCTTGGGACACAAGAGATCCTGCTGAACGCCGACGACGCCGACCAGGTGGCCCAGGCACTTCAACGCGCAGCAGAACAAGTACGCAGGATTACAGCAACCAGAGAACCGGACAGGTCAACCAGCACCTGAATCCCACTGAGTTACAACCTTCTCTACGGGTTCAAGGCGGCTCGCTCCGCTCCCCGCGCGCGGCCCGGCCACCGGCCGGGCCTGCGCTCCTGCCTCCGTCCCGCTCCAGCCCGGCCGGCGCCCGTACCGCGCTCATGGCGATCAGTTGCCTAATGCCAGAGAAGGGGTACGTCGCGGCTGGGGCGGTCGGCTCCACGGCTTTACGGAGCCACTTTGGCGCGAGCCTCGAAGATCATGGCCCCGACGTCGTGCTTTACCGGGCAGGCCAACAGACTGCCCGACGCGCCAGAAGCTTACGGGGCCATGATCACTCGCGCCAAAGCAGCGCCACCCCAAAGCCGCTCCACCGACCTTGCGTCAGACTCTCGGTACCCATGGCCCTAGGCCAGAGCCGAGTTCCCGAGAGTAGGCAGTAGGCCATCGTCGGCGTTGATTGCGTCGATGCCCTTGTGCCTGATGAAAGGCACGGCGGACGCTGGCGGCCACACCGAGCGGCTTGCTCACGGCTGAGGCGGGGCAGACCTCGCGGGTGGAGAGCGCCTTCCCGGGGCCGAAGCGGCGGTGGATGACGAAGACCGGCCTTCGCATGCCGGCGACGAAGGTGCAGTTGCGCCGCAGGCCCCGGGCGGCTCCGGCAGCCGGAAGGAGTACCGGCCCAGCATGTTCGATCGCGTTCCAGTCGACTTGCCTGCTTGGGGCCGCTCGGCGGTGCCAAGGGATCACCTGGCGCCGGTCTCGACTGCACAATTCAAACTCGGACGAGCGCCGCTGTGTCGACTGCGTCGATGCGGACGCCCGTCGCACCGACTTTTCGGCCCTTCCACTGTTGCGAGACGCGGACGATAACGTCGGCCACGTCCCGCGAGACCAAGCCAGAAACGGTCACATGCGCGGGCTTAGCGCCGGCCTCGCCAGTCCTGCCTCCGTCCACTGACGTGGTCTGTACGGTCACCCGCGACAAGTGCCCGAGGTTCACGTGTTCCTGAAGCTCAGCAAGTAGCGGGTCCTGCTCACGCAACCGAGCGTCGAGTGAGCCCATTGGCACGCGGAGGCAGGCCTGCTACTACGAGGGGCACGGGTGAAGTCGCTGTCCCGGTGGCTTCCAGTGGTCAGGAGCGCCGACCTCGCCGAGGCGGTAGGCCAATCTCCTTGGTCGCCGGGTCACCGGACGGGACCGAAGGGGGAGCGCAGCAGGTCAGCTGGGTATGGGATGTCAGACCACGGCTTTGCGACGCTCGACAGTTGCCTTGATCTCCCGAGCGGCAATCTCTGGATCTTCGTGCTCCCAGAAGCGGAGCACCATCCAACCCTGGTCCTGGAGCGCGTTTGTGGTGGCTGCGTCGCGGTCACGGTTGTCTTTGATCTTTTTGCTCCATGCCTCACTGTTCTGTTTCGACGGCCGGTAGTGTTCCGGACAGCCGTGCCAGAAGCAGCCATCGACGAAGACAGCCACCTTGGCTTTCGTGAATACAACGTCTGCCGTACGCCTCAATTTCGGGATTGGACGAATACCGACCCGATAGCGGAGGCCCTTGCGGTGCAGAGCCGACCGGAGCAGTAGCTCGGGCTTGGTGTCCGCTCCCTTGTTCGCTGTCATGACCGCGCGGACAGACATCGAGGTAGCGGTGGAGCTCTCAGGAAGTGGCTCATCGACGGCGAGTCCAGCCTCACGGGCCTTGCGCCAGGCATGGGCAAGATTGGCGGCGCGAGTGGCTTCGGCGACATCGCAGACGTAGCGCTCTTCGGTGTGGCCACTGACCGACCAGCGTAGATACGCCCGGATACGCCGAGTCCGTCGATAAAGCCGGAGAGTGATCGAAGCCCGCGCGTATTGGCCTTTCCCAAGCGGAACTGCACGGCGATAGCGTCCGCCTGCCGCTTTATCCTGTTCCGCTGTCCGCTTGTCCCGAGACAGCCCCGACAGCGGCTTATACGCCTTTGCGGGCGGCAATCGATCGTTCCAGCCCCGCTGCGTGCCGACAGCCTCGTGTGTCATGGCTTTTCCAGGGCGCCGACCGAGTTCAGGGCAGCGGCGACTGCGTCCGCGAACACCTTGCCCAGCTTCACCGGCACTGCGTTCCCGAGCTGCCGCATCTTCTCGCCACGCGGGCCAGCGAACGTCCACTCATCGGGGAAGGTCATGACGCGCGCGGTCTCGCGGACCGTCATATACCGATAGCCGCTTCCATCGAACGTGGGGTCGTCCATCATCATCACGGACTCGCCGCCAGGGACGCCATGGACGCCAGCCTTGACAGTCTTAGCGGGCCGGTCAAGGAGGTTGGGGGTGTGTCCCGTGTAGACCCGAGCGCCTGGCCACCCAAAATGGTCGGAGATCACTCCGACCTGTTCCTTATTCCTAACCGCAGCCTCGCTGACGAACGGCAGGGGACGCCCCTCGAACTCGTCAACACCGTGGATCGCATCCCGGAGTGTCCGCCACGGCTGAAGGGGCAGCTTCTCTTTGGTCTTCGGGTCGTCGTAGTTGAGCTTCGGCAGGTTCGCGATGGCGCGAGCCTTCGCTTCTTCTGGTACTTCCCAATGACGGGCCCAGTACTCTCCGCCCTCACGCATTGAGTGGGTGAGCGCCTCGTCGGAGTGCGTGCCCTTCGGTGCGAACCGGGCCCATTTCCCTTCGTCCAGCCCAAGATCCGCGCGAAAGGCCACGATCACGACCCTCTGCCGGATCTGAGGGACACCAAAGTCAGCGGCGTTCACGGGGTGATGCTTCACGATGTAGCGCTCAGAGGTAGGCACCGAGTCGTTGGCGAGCAGCTTCTCCAAAACCTCGTTGTGTTCCTCCCATGTCGCGTCCTTCTCACGCTCGACGAAGGGGAGCCTCATTTCGTTGAGGATGTACTGGAAGTAGGGGTTGAAGGACTTCCGGAGTAGTCCCCGCACGTTCTCGCAGATGACGGCCTTCGGCCGCATCTCCTGGATGGCGCGGAACATCTGTGGGAACATGTTCCGTTCGTCCTCCGTCCCCTTGGCGACGCCGCCCAGGCTGAACGGCTGGCAGGGTGGCCCGCCGGCGAGGACGTCGACCCGGCCTTTCAGTTCCTTGAAGTCGTTCCGCAGCAGGCGAACGTCACCAGGCTTCAGTGGCCACTTCCCGCCACCCGGCATCTCGTTCGTCTGGAGGGTCTCGATGGCCCGCTTGGCGTACTCGTTCACGAGCAGCGGTCGGAAGCCGGCTTTGTGGACGCCCATGGCGAGGCCGCCACCGCCGGCGAACAGCTCGACACAGGTACCCACCTCAGGATGCTTCTCTCGCAGCTCAGACATGGAGAAAGCATACCGCGGAGGGATCGATCAAGTGAACCCCTCCTGGAAACACGGCACCGGGATCCCCAACTTCACCAGATAGAGTGACGGCGATCACTCGTCGCATGCGCAGGAGGCCCTGGTCGTGTCGCTGGAGAACCACGCCGAATTCAAGTTGAGCATCACCAAAGCACTCGGCGACCAGCTCGCGGCGGCGCTGGAGGAACTGACGCCTGCGCCTCTGACTATGGGAAACATCCAGAGGCTCCGCCCCCTGCCCGGCGTGTACCAGATGTACAAGGGCGAAGAGTTGGTCTACGTCGGCAAGGCGGACAAGTCGCTGCCCCAGCGCATCGAGAAGCACTTCCGGAAGATCTCAGGACGAAGGAACATATCCATTGAGGAAATGTCCTTCACCTGCCTATTCGTTGACGAGGACTTCGGTGCCGTCGCCCCCGAACGCCTCCTGATCAACAAGCACCGGGGGCAAGGTGAAGTCCCATGGAACTACAACGGATTTGGAAATAACGACCCCGGCAAACGGCGGGACACCACCGTGGTCGAGGAAAAGCACTTCGACCGCCAGTACCCGATCGACCTGGCATACGCCTTCCCGGACTTCGTAACCGTCGACGGCGCGAGCGAGGGCGAATTGACTCTGGCCAAGCTGCTGACGACCGTTAAGGTGCTCCTCCCCTACGTGTTCCGTTACGAGTCCACCAAGGCGTTTGACGAGATCACCGTCCGGCTCCCCGCCGGGCCCCTCACCGCCGACGAGGCGCTACGCGTCATCTCCGAGCACGTCCCTGCTCCTTGGCAGGTCACCGCCCTCCCGGGGTACGTAATTATGTACGGCAAGACCGAGGACTACCCCAGCGGCATGCGTTACTACCGGGCCGGCCAGGTCATCGACCCAGCCCCGGACGCCTGAGCCTGACAGAACAGACTTCACTCCCTCCTTCCTTCCCTTCGCGGTACGTTCTGCCGACCATGAGCCAGGAAGTCATGACCGCTACATACACCCCCAAGTCGTTCGACCCTCTGTCGACTGAGCAGATAGCGCACACCATTTGTGAGACCTTCGAACGCCAGCCGTTGGTCTCCATGCTCCACGAGATTCCCCGATTTGACGGGGCGGGACTATACGCCCTGTACTACCGCGGCGAGGAGGTGTCTCTCTACTTGCCGTTGAACAAGCTTCAGATCCCCGTCTACGTGGGGCAGGGGCGGTCGAGCAACAGTGCCACGGGTGCTAAGGCCTCGGCGCGATGCCCTGTTTACGACAGGCTCAGGAAACACCGGCGATCGATAGAGGAGGCCAAGCTGCCGCTGGAGGAGTTCAGGTTTCGGGCCCTGTTGCTGCCGGACGTGCACGCCAACCTCGGAGAGAACAGCCTACGCGTCGGTTACCAGCCGGTCTGGAACCACACACTGACCGGGTTCGGCGGCAACGAGCAGGGTTCCTCCACCCGCCAAAGCAAGAAGAGCAAGTGGGACACCGTGCATGACGGGCGAAGTCGCACTCATGGCGGCGTCGTGCACGAGGCGAACGAACTCGTGGCCATCGCCAAGGGGCATATCGCTCAACAGGTCGCCTCCTACGACGATCTGCCTTGGCATCATCCCGTCACGGACACCTACGAAGACCTGGATGGCTGAACCTATCTCCAGCAATCGCCCCTGCCCTCGACTCTACGCCGAGAGTAGGGGCGATGTGGTTGTTACAGGCGCGGCTAGGGTTCGACCAGAGGACCGCGCCTGTTGTCGGCCCCCTTCCGCTTCGCACCGCCCCTCTGACGCGAGAGGGGTTGGACGTGGGGCCATTTCCGGCGATCGGTCCTCGTCTTCTTGCGGGTCTGGCTCATTGAAAATCTCTACGGCTTCCCCGATTTCAGGTTCGATCGAGAAAACGGTCGCCGCAGAGTATAGCTTAATCTTCCCTTTTGGCCTCTGGCGCTGCAGGGATAAATACCGGGCGCCCGGTCGCCGCTATGGAACCAGCACCACCATTTCAGCGCCCCACTTCGTCGAGCGCAAATTGCTGCTGCGGTGCGGCGGTCTTGCGCCGTTGACGTGGACCGTCAGTCCGCCTGCCGGTAGGGGCCCTCGCCGAGGTGCCGGAACCTGGCCTAAGGCCCAGGCTGCGCCACCAACTTAGCTAGTCAGCAGCGATGGGTCAACGAGTCGGGCATATGACCTCTAACGTGATGTGTGAGACGGTTTCGCCGCATACTGCATAGAAGCGTTTCAAATATTCAAAAATGGGATTCCCCTTGCGTGCTGCCGCACCACCGCCCTAGCTTTCTAATCGCTTACTCGGAGAGGGCGGCGAACGGTGTCGTTCCGGGTTCGCGTGATTCTTTTTCGTGCCAAGGGGGAGGGCGTCTTCGAAATGGAAGACGTGATCGATTCATGCGTCGAGGCTCTGCTGGAGGACAGCGAGCGTCTGGGGCGGCTCGAACGCGACCACGTTGTGCAAGTCGCGAGCCGGCGGGGCCTCGATCCGCAGCAGCTCGATCGAGTCATTGCCGTGTTGCGTGGTCACGGGATACTGGGCGACAAAGCGGCCCGCGGTAAATCGTCGGCTTTCCATGAGGCGGCAGCAGCCGAGTCCGTCGGCAGCACCGGGTCCGGCCAGATGGGATACCAGTCGGGCCGGATCGGACGCCACCGCATTCTGAGCGCCGAGGAGGAGGTCGCGTTGGGGAGACGGATCCAGATGGGGCTACGCGCGGCCGAATCCCGGGCGGCCGGGAGGGCATCGGACGAGCTGGCAGAGATGGTCCGCGACGGAGACGCGGCGCGCAGGACGCTGGTCAGGCACAACGTACGCCTGGCGATCGACATCGCGAAGCGCTATCTGCCGGGAGCGGGCGACTTGGAGTTCGACGACCTGATCCAGGAGGGAATTCTGGGGCTCAACCGGGCGGCCGAGAAGTTCGATCCGACGATGGGCTATAAGTTCTCCACATATGGAAGCTGGTGGGTACGGCAGTCGATCACTCGGGCTATCGCAAACACCAGTTCTGTGGTAAGGCTGCCAGTGCACATCCGTGAGGATCTGCGGCGTGTGAATCAATACGCGCGAGGCTTCGAGGCGCGCAACGGGCGTCCTCCGACTATCTCGGAGCTCGCCGAGGCCCTCGGAGAGAAGCCTGAGACGATTCAGGCGCTGTTGGACTACTCCGCGCCCATTATCCACCTGGACGTACCGGTCGATGACGAGGGTGGGGCCACGCTCGGTGATCTGTTGCTCGCGTCTAAGACGGAGCAGCCCGAGGACGACACCATCCAGGAGCTGTTGAAGGAGCAAATCCTCAAGACGCTTGACGCGTTGCTCTCGGAGGCGGACCCGCGGTTGATGCGCCTGCTGGTCGGGCGCTTCGGCCTGGACGGCGAGGAGCCCATGACGCTGGACGCGCTAGGCAAGGAATTCGGTGTCACGAGGGAGCGGGTGCGGCAGCTGGAGAAGAAACTGCTCGAGCGGCTGCGGGGGAGCGGAAGGCTCAGGGAGTTGACGATGGAATTCCTGGCGGTGGAGGCGGCGTGACGACGGACAAGGTGGAAGCCCAGACGCGGTTCGTGTCCTGGCTGGACAGCAGGGTGACGGCCGAGGGCCGAGGGGACGGGGAGAGCGTGCTGGACGCGGACCCGTCGGGCGTCTACTGGTTGGGACGGTTGGCCCCGGAGAGCGACGCGGGGGCGGTCGGACGTGAGAGACGTATGGACCCTTGTGCGGTGGGCATGCGTGTGCGGCCGGAACACACGGGGCCCTGGTCTTTTCGGGTCCGGGTCCGGGCCCTGGCCTGGAACCGCGTGCGCGATTCTGAGGACCCTGGAGAAAAGTGGGAGAAGACCAAGCCGGTTGATGTGGTGGTACGCGTCGACGCGGCGGCGGGTGCCGTTGGGGTCGCCTACGGGAGGCAGGAGGTCGCAGAGGCCCTTGACGCTGTGGGGGCCCCGGGGTCGAGCGCCGAGGTGCGGGTGACGGACGAGTCCTGGCGCGGAGATCCTGAACTCGTCGTGGAACTCGTCAACACCACGCCTGAGGGACCGCGACAGCGGGGCGAGCGGCACCTGTTTGAAGTCGAGTTGCGAGTGCTGGACCTCGATACTGTGCCGTTCTTCTTGGAATCACTGCCGGAGAGCTTTCGCTACGATCGGCGTTTGCCGGCTATCGGGATCAACTGCGGTGTTGCGGTTCTCGGGCCTCGGGGGCTCGCTACGACTGATCAGGTCATCGTCGAGCGGCACCGCCCCGAGTACACCTTCGATCGAACCGACGCGGCCGTCTTGCCGTTGACATTCGACCGTCTCTTCGGGGATCCCGTTGCCGCGCTGTCGCGTCTGGTGGATGCCTATGCGGCGTGGGGACGCGACCACTGGTCGCTTGAGCGCCTTCGGAGCCGTGCCCATGACGAGGACTGGCAGCCGGAGATGCTTCGCCAGGCCCAGGAGGCGGCCGAAGAGCACGCGGGAGAGCTGGAGCGACTGCGCGCGGGTGTGGAGGCTCTGAAGCAGGACGCCGAACTACGTCACGCGTTCGAGCTCATGAACCGCGCCATGGCCCTCGCCGCCCGCGGCCGCTACAGCGGATGGCGACCGTTCCAGATCGGCTTTGTCCTGTCCGTACTGCCCTCACTCGTGCGCGAAGGATCGGACTGGGGCACGGTAGAGACGGTGTGGTTCGCCACGGGCGGTGGCAAGACCGAGACTTATCTTGCCTTGCTCGTGCTCGCCGCCTTCTATGACCGCCTGCGCGGCAAGCTCGCCGGCATCACCGCCTGGAGCCGTTTCCCGCTGCGGATGTTGTCCCTTCAGCAGACCCAGCGTTTCGCGGACGCGCTGGCGGCGGCCGAAGTCGTACGCCAGGACCACCACGTGCCAGGGGATCCGATCTCACTCGGCTACTTCATCGGTTCCGGTGCCACCCCCAACGAGGTCCCTACAGCGCCCACCGAACACAACCCCGTCGACGTGGACGACCCCGGTATGGCCGATCGCTACCAGGTTCTCACCGCCTGCCCGTTCTGTGGTTCCGAGGACCTGAAAATGAAGTTCCACCGCGGTGACTGGACCCTGCGCCACGTGTGCAAAGCATCCCAATGCCGCTCCGAGGGACGGCCACTTCCCGTCTACGTCGTCGACCAGGAGATCTACCGGTTCCTTCCCACCGTCGTCATCGGCACCTTGGACAAGGCCGCGCTCATCTCAATGCAAGGCGGCATGCGCGCATTTGTGGAAGGGCCGGCAGGTCGATGCTCCCGCCCCGGCCACGGTTTCACCTATGCCAAGCGCGCCAAGCGGCCGAATGGCTGCCTGGTCCCGGACTGCCCCGGTGAGTCCAGCCCTCTGGCTGCCAGGGAACGAACCCGCTTCGCGCCCTCATTCCGGTTGCAGGATGAGCTACACCTGCTGCGTGACTCCCTGGGAGCGGTCGACTCGCACTACGAGTCCCTGTTGGACGCCCTCCAGCTTGAACTCACCGGTACCACTCCCAAGATCATCGCGTCGTCGGCGACCCTAACGGGATTCGAGCGACAGGTGCGCGTCCTGTACAACCGGCCCGGGCGGGTCTTTCCCGTTCCGGGTCCCTCCGCTCGCGAGTCGTTTTGGACACGGGATACCAGCAACCTGCTGCGTAGATTCGTCGCGGTGTGGCCGCGCGGCGTCACCCTGGAGTGGGTCTCAGACCGCACCACCACCATCCTGCAGCAGTCCGTCCGCCGTCTGGTTGATGAGCCTCAGCGTGTATGCGCCGAGGCTGACATCGACCCCTCCCACGTGCCCATGCTGCTGGACCTCTACGGTACCCACGTCGTGTACGGCAACACCGTGCGGGACGTCGAAGCAGCCCGTCGATCCCTGGGTACGCAGGTACCCGTCACTCCGCTTAATGCGGCGCAGCTCACCGGTCAGACCCCGTTCGAGGAAGTCCGTGAGACCCTGCAACGTCTTCTGCGGCCAGAATCTGATTTCGACGACCGCCTTCATGTCGTGACCGCCTCCTCCATGATCTCCCACGGGGTCGACGTCGACCGCTTGAATGTCATGACGGTGCTCGGCGTGCCACTGACGACCGCAGAGTTCATCCAGGCCACCGCCCGGGTGGGACGGTCGCATCCAGGGCTGGTCTATGTCATCCACAAGGTCGGCCGCGAGCGCGACGCAGCCGTGTTCGCCCACTTCACTCCGTTCATAGAGCAGGGCGACCGGTTCGTGGAACCGATCCCCGTGACGCGTTCCAGCCGCCGCGTACTGGAATTGACCACCAGTGCGGCGATCGAGGCCCGCCGCTTGTTCGTCCACGAACCACGCTCTGCGTGGGGTCGGCTGACCACTGTCGACATGCTGCGTAAGTATGCCGCCCAAACCAGCCTGGGAGCGAGCGAGGAGGCACGGGCCTGCGCTGCGGCCTTGGGAGTCGAGGAACAGCACCACCTGGCTTTCGGCGACGTGAACCGACAGCTGGAAACGTATTTCATGCGCCTCGAAAACCCGGGCGACGGAGCCAAGTGGCCCCAGCAACTGTTGGCCCGCCCGCCCATGCGCTCGCTTCGTGACGTCGAAGCCCAGATCCCCGTCAGCGACGACTGATCGAACCGGGAGAGAGCAGATTATGAAAGACCAGCGCAGCGGATCGCAGATCCTCTACGGCTTCCTCCCGCAGCAGACCGCCGACCTAAAGGGGGGCATCTGGCTGACCACCGAGTGGAAGGACCCACGCCCAGTCGACGTGGACGACTCGATCATCCGCGCGCGACTGATCGCCGAACTCCAGGGTTGGGTCGCGCACGGCATGGACCCCGGCGCGGTCAACTTTCTTCGTTCTGGCGGCGCAGTCGAGGTCGTGGCGGTCAACCCTGAGCGCGGCGTGCGCGTCGAACGCTACCCCCAGGTGTGGGTGTGTCGTATGTGCCGACGGGTGGAGACCGGCACGCCGAAAGCCTGCCTCTGCGGCAACAACCGCTGGCAGCAACTGCACTTCGTCGGATTCCATGACTGTGGACTCCTCGAACAGCCAGTGATCCCTACGTGCCGTGAGCACCACCAAGTTCGCATGCCACACCAGTCCAGCATGGACGCCTCGCGGATCCGCTTTGAGTGTCCGGTGTGCCACCGTGAGATTCAGAAGGGTTTCGGATACCGCAAGTGTCCCTGTGGGCGTAGGTACTCTGATGCCAGAAACAGTGAATACCTGCGGTACAACGTCCACCGCTCCGCCAGCGTTTACACGCCCCAGACCTTCACGCAGATCAACCCAGCCAGCCGGGCCGCGATGCGCCGGGTTACCGAGTCTGGTGGCCCGCGACGGGCGTTGCTTTGGGCGTTGGGCGGCTTCGAGGACGCCGAGCCGGGGGCCGGACGGCGGACGCAGGCGGCGCTAGTCGACCAATTGGTCGCCTCGGGGCTTACGCGCGCGGTGGCCGAGCGTATGGCTGCCGTGGCCAGCGCAGCTGGTGAACTAGGGGCCGAGGAAGACCTTGGTGCTCTCGCGAACGCCAACGTCGACCAGATCGAGGCTGCGGAGCGTGAGGCAGTCGATGTCGCCCTCGCCGCAACTGAAAAGGGCTCCCGCCGACGGGTTGACGACTTGATCACGCCCTCGACACCGAGCGACGCGCTCACGCGCTACCGGCATGATTACCCAATCGCGCTGGGACGGGCGGGTCTGGCCGGAGTCGACCTCTTCACTGACTTTCCCGTTCTGAAAGCCGTCTATGGCTATACCAGGGGCAGCGGCGAACCGGGGGCCTCCCGTCTGAGTTTGTACACCGGCAAGAGCGGCCGGCGGGTGTACGCGGACTTGCGCGCCACCGAAGCGCTTTTCTTCCGCCTTGATCCGTTGTTGGTGCACGCCGCCCTGCGAAGCCGTGGCCATTTGTTGCCAGATGTGACCGACGCGCGCGAGGCCCGTGCCGTTCTCGCCGCGCATGTGAATCCGCCGTCCCGCTTCAGCGACCCACAGGACGCGGACCCCCTGGGCCGTGACCTGCTAACCCTGATTCACTCCTATGCCCACCGTGCCATCCGCCAGCTCGCGGTTTTCGCCGGCGTTGACCGCGAAGGCCTGGGTGAATACCTCGTCCCCCGGCACAACGGGTTTTTCGTGTTCGCTGCCAGCCGAGGCGACTTCGTGCTCGGCGGACTGCAGGCCGTGTTCGAGAACGATCTACACCTGCTGCTGGCAACCATCGCGGGCGCCGAATCGCGGTGTGCCATGGACCCAGCCTGCGAACGAAATGGTGGGGCGTGCCACGCCTGCCTGCATCTCGGGGAGCCAGCCTGCGACCACTTCAACCGGTACCTGAACCGTACCGCTCTCTTCGGCCCGGACGGGTTTCTTGCCGCGGCAACGCAGATCATGAAGTGACGGTCCCAGATCGAACAGCAGGGCAGGGGGAAGGATCACTTCTGTCGCCTCCGCGCTTCGCCTCTACCGCCGCACGCGTCGGACATGGTGGCCAACAAGGGGGGCGACAGGAAGCCGGAGCTCCTGCTCCGTTCGAGCCTGCACCGTGGGCTCTGCGGTACCGCGTGAACGTGCAGCCGCTGCCCGAGCTCTGCCGCACGGCCGATCTCCTCGTCCCCAAAGCCCACGTCGCCCTCTTCGTCGTCGGCTGCTAATGGCACGGGGGTGCTCCGACTACTACCGTCCCGCCATGAAGCGCTCCCGATTCTGGCGAGAAAAGGTCCAGGGTCTGGGAGTACGAAGCCCCGAACGCCGCTGCCGAGAAGGTCGTAGCGGCGCCCAAACAACGGTGAACGATGCCCGTCGCGGCCACCGTGGCAGGCTGTGGGCATGCTTCGGGAACCCACACAGCTGACCATCGGCGATGACGGACAGATCCAGCTGCCCCTCGGCCTCTTGGCGGAGGCCGGCCTGAGTCCTGGTTCCGAGATCCTGGCCTACAGCATGGGAGATGGTCGCATCACTCTTCGCCGAGCCGAGGATGCGATCGGCGAGCTGCTTTCCACGGGAGATCTCACGTAGGCGGGCCCCGTCTGGGGGGTGGTCGTTCAGAGCGGCCCTTCTTCGAACGCACCGATTCACAGCTTCTGATTTCGCAGTGATTCACGGAAACGTTGGGCCGACCACTCGCACTGACAGGTGCGGGGGCTTCGTGGGATCGGTGGACCGGTGTCCCTACGCGGTGGCCGCCTCAACGGAGGCCTGTTGGGGGATCGCGGTCATCGGCGTCTGCGCACGGTGCATGTCCCAGTGCTTAGTCAGCCACTTGAGGTGATCGGCCGTCATGGTCACGGTCAGCGGAGCGCCGTCCAGCCTGGCGTAGTCCGGGTACTCCTTGAGAGTGTTGGCCAGGTTCAGGGTCTTGGTCCGGGGGTTGACAGAGATCAGCCCGAGATCGAAGAGCCGGTGCAGGTCACGACGCAGCAGCAGACCACCGCCCTTGTGGTGTTTGCCGTTGGCCGCGTAGCTGTACAGGTGCGCCGCTTCCAACGCCTGGACCGGGGCCGGCCCGGTGAATGCGCATACCTCGCCGAACACGTCCAACAGGTACTTGCGGAAGGCGGGCTGCCCTTTACGTACGCGGATGGTCGCGGTCCCGTGCCCTTCGGCGATCATCTGCTGGGTCGTGTCGATGACGCCCAGCGGCAGCGGCACGCCGCCGTGGGTGAGGGCGTGCTGGAAGTCGTCCCAGCGTAGTTCGCGCAGGCTGTTCTGAGACGCGCGTTGCACGCACAGCATGCGCAGCTCGGGAGCGGTTAGGGTGCCGCGTGCGTCAATCCAGCCGGCCTCGTGCCGGCTGCGGTAGGTGGTGACCTGCTTGCGTTTCCGACCGGCCTGGTCGGATTCGTGCTTGCACTTCTGGTTCCAGCACACGAACCGGGGCAGCTTCTTCTTTCGCTCGGCCACATCGGCCTTGCCGCACTTGAGACAGTACGGGGTTTCCTTCTCGGCCTGCCCGACCTCGATGTCTTCGATCACCGACAGCCCCAGCAGCTCGGTGGCGTCCCACAATACGATCACGTCACCGACTTTCAGCTTGGCGTGGTTGTTCACCGTGTTGTCCCAGCTGTAGTGGGTAGCGGGGTTGTCGTCGTACCCCTCGCTCACCCGCTTGCTGCCAGCCTTCGCCAGCACCAACCACGCCGTCATTGCGCCCTCCCCAAGCAGATCCAACCAAGGTGGCCCCATGCCGGAACGATGCCGCACGAGCGCCTGGAGCAACATAGCGGGCTGCACTGACAACCCCCTCTCGGCCTCCTGGCAGAGGTCCGTCTGAGGTTTGGCCCCAGTTAGATCCACGACTGTCCCTGCACCCACACTCTCCCGTGCATGCGCTCGACGTTTTACTGGGAGACCGTCACGGATGACGGCGGGTGTATACCTTTGATTCCATTTCCCATTTCCTCCGAATCAGGGCTGGCTTTAGCCAAGGAAGGCCGGCCCGGCCTGGTGCTGTAGCTCTTGACGAAGCAACCCGTGTCAGTGCGCTAGTCATCTAGAGAAGGAGGGCGGGGCGAAATCTAGACGTCCATACTTTTTGGCCAAACGGAGATGGCCGCATGAAGCAGCGTTTCCATGCGTTCGTTGGCGACCGCATTACCCCATGCGCCCAGACCGATTTGTCGATGCAGAACGAGGTCGTTACCATTCGCCCACTGCACCAGCTTGGACGCCTTACTCGGGAAGTCGGAAGGTAGTGCGCTATTCACTTCCATGGGTAGAAGCATGAGATTACCCAGCTTCCCTACCCAGAAATTTTGATTTGAATTGATTGATTTAGCCCCCTGAGGTTCGATATGCTCAAGAGTAATGCTATGGTGGCGTCCGAGTTTCGACGAGCCCCAAAATTCATCAATCTTTTCTAGCGTATATCGAACGCGGTGAACGTCTTGTGGGCGCTGAGTAAAGTAAGTTAGCTTTTTAAGTCCATCTCTAAACTGCGCGTCAGTAGGCATGAGGACATTCGCGTCACGCTTGAATTGCTGAAGGGCTTCCCTTGTGTCATTCGCCGTGATTGCAGCATCCACCGAGTAGGCGGCCCGCCGGTACGCGCGGCGGATCGTTGAGGTGGATGGGCGCTGGGAAATAGACCACCTGAACTGCAAATTTTCGATCGCACTCAGGAAGTCAATCAACCGAGCATTTGAAATCGTGCGACGAGGATTATGAATGTAGTTCCTAAGCAAGGAAAAGAGGAGATTCAACGGCAGATTTGAGCCCGGTACCAGGCAGCCAAACAAGGAGTGGTCGACCGCTGCGAATCGATCAGGCCGCCAACGTCCCGCAGGAACCACTCGTTCCCAATGTTTTCCATTGGGCGATGCGAGACACTCGTCGAACTCCTTGAAGATCTCTGCAGTCTCACTAAAGAGGCGGATGAATTCTCGCGCGCCCTGCTCCATGTTTGCTCGGCTGCGCATAAAGGAATCAACAGATCGGCGAATCCTGTTTACTGCGACAATTTCGTCGTCCTGTTGATGTGAAGTTGAGTTCCAAGTGTAACCAAGGAAATCCTCCACCTTAACCTTCGACCACGAAATGGATTCAATATTCCTCACGCTATTTCCCCAGAGGTGCTCCTCCTCCTGGGCCGCCGTTGCAGTAATGGATGAAATTACTTGATTCTTCACCAGGTCGACCTGATTGAGGCTCTTTCCGCGATCATTGAGAGTCTCAAAAATTCTGAATGCATCTTGGCGATCATCGACTCGAACGTAGACCACGCTTGAGCGGATAAAGCGATCGCGGATCGCATCGATAGCTTCAGCACGAGGGATTGCAGACTTATTTACTTCAGCCTCGATGTGTTTAGCGAAAATCTCATAGGCGGCATACTGTGCTTTGTCCGCACTGCTTTCTGGTTTTGCTTGCCGAATTGCTGATTCGGGCTCCGAAAATAGACCCAAGTGCAGGAATCCGGATTTGGTTCGATATTTAAGCCGAAAGGCCGCATTACCGGACAGGTCGACGCGCTGCAAATAATTCGACAGTCCTTGTGCCCTTCCTTTCTCTCCGATTTTTTCGTACGCGTCCTTAATTGCCCTGATTGCAATCAGTACAGTCGTGAGACGCTGCTGGCCATCGACGAGGTCCCAGCTGTCGCTACCCGAGGGATGAACAACCATGTTACCGAGGAAATGCCCTTCGGGATTGTCTCTTAGGTCATTCCAGAGGTCCAACACGTTCTCTTCGTCCCATGCGTACGGCCTTTGATAACGGGGGACAACATGTTCCCCGATGAGAACGATCTCCCCGATCGTGCGTTGAACCGCATCGAAACCCAATTCTGGTCCCCTCTTTGGTGAATTTTCACTCAGCACTCTACGGACAGGGGCCTTGTAGGTTACCTATCCTGCCGCTCTCGACGCCTCGCGCGAGGGCGTTAAGTCATCACGATACGGATCGGCACCCACGTGAGTGACCATTTTCGTCAACTTCCGTAAGCCAGTGGCTACTTGCGGAGATGGTGCATCTACGGAGGAGTGGCGCTTTTGCGCTCGCAGCAGCAGTGCTGGGGGCAGCCACGGGGTGATGTATGGCTACGCGAACCGTGAGCTCGGACGGCCAGCCGGACGGGAGCGGCCGGCCAGGGGCAGGAGCGCCGGCCAGGGGAGCGGAGCAGCTGCCGGTGATGAAGCAGTAGCTCGCAACACCCCTCAGGCCGTGAACGTCGCCTCCCTTCGGCATGATCGCCTCGTTGTGGTTGACCGGCAACTAGGAGTAACCGTGGAAGACTTGAAGCGACTCATGGTCGAGCAGATGCTGTTTCCTCCAAAGGCGTTTTCAACAGCTCCTGGCCTCTCGCGCGCGCTGACCAACTTCCCCTCCGTGGACCATTCGTGGACGGAAGTGGGCCGTGGCCGACCCAGAACAGCTCTAACCAGCACAGATGCCAGACACCCAATCGCCCTCCGGAGCCGTGTGCGCAGGTTCGAATCCTGCCGGGGGCACCCAACATGAGGTGCCTAAAGACCCCGTCACCAGCGGAAACGCTGAGGCCGGGGTCTTCGCGTATGTGCAGGCAGATGCCGCCGGAACCAGCCATCTGCCACCTCTCACGTAATGATCTTGATGAGCTTCGCAGCAGGGCAGAGCACGTTTCGCGAGGCTGCACGCGTGGCCGTGTCGACCACCTGTGGACAGACCGAAGCCCCGGGCTCCTCACAGCCCGGGCACCGCATTCGATCGATCATGTCGGAGACGCCGTTGGAGGTGAGGGCGAAAGAGTTCTTGATCTGCTCGCGGGCAAGACGCACCAGGTCATCGGTGACGTTGTCGAACCGGCACCGCACCAGGACGTCAACCCGAGAGTCCGCACTGCTTGAGGCCGCGCCGAGGTCGGCCCCGCCCCTTGGCCGAGCCCCACGCGCACAATCCATATCCTCGGGCCATGAGACTCTTCCGACTGCGCGCCAAGCGGACGACTGAACCCCCTGTGTCGCGGGCCATGGCCCTGTACACGGCCGGGCGCTACGCAGATGCGGTGACCGAAGCCCGTGCCGTGGCCCGGTCGCTGCCGCACGATGACACGTACACACCGCTGGCCCTGAGCATCGCCGCAAACGCGACGGGCGCCCAGGGCCGCCACGCTGACGCTCTCGCCATTTACGACGAAGTGCTGCCGGCCGTCGGAAAATCCTTTGGAGCTGATCACTGGCAGACCCTGAAACTGCGCTCCGACCGCGCCCAGACGCTGGCCGCGCTCGGTCGGTACGCCGAGTGTGAGGCAGAGTGTGTGGCCGTCGCCCAGACCGCGAGCCGCGGTACAGGAGAGTCGCAAAACGTAGTAAGGGCTGCCAGTAATGGGCTGGTCTTCGCTCTCAGCGCGCAGGAGCGTCACCCTGAGGCCGAGGCACGCGCCCGCGAGACCCTGGCCGCCTATCCTGAACCAGACCGGTTGACTCTGGCATTGAGGCTCGGCCTGGCACGCAGCCTCAGTGGCCAAGCACGCTACGAGGAGGCCCTTGCCGAGGCGGAGCGCGCCCGTGAGCTGCGCCGCAGCTTGCCCGGTGGACAGAGCCGCGCAGAGACCGGCGCCATCGAGTTGGCCGTGGCCACTGCCCTCCTGGGACTACACCGCGGCATCGAAGCTCGCCTTCAGGCCGTAGCTGCCCACGATGCCTGTCTGGCCTCATTCGGCCCGGACCATCGCCGCACAGTCGAGGCTCAGGCTCTGCTGGACCGAATAGAGGGCGCTTGATCGGACGCGCATCGCAGCTCCGAACAGTGGTGTCCCAGGTGTCCGACTGTCCGATCAAGGCCGCCTGACGACGAGCCCCCCGAACCCCCCACCCCGGCACGGGCGGTCACCGTCACCCGAACCTTCCCCCTGACCGCCCCGGCCACCGTAGGCGCCGCCTCCGGCTTCGCGTCTCCGTGACCGTGGCTGTCGCGGTGACCGTGGCCGTGGCCGTAGGCGTCGGTAGGGCCTTGATACCGGCCACCGAGTTCGTCGTGTTCGGCTTCTGGGCGTCGCCCCGGCGCCGGCGCTGCCCCCGCCCAGGATCAACGCAAGCCCCAGAGCGCGGAGTTCGAAGCGCTTGCGGGCTGACTTGGGGGCGGGACGGGACGCGCGCGGCGGAGGCTGGAACGGCGGATGAGCCTCGCAGTAGGCCATGAGAAGCCCCCCCGCGAGTGCGTGAGAGATGAACCCATCAACGCCCGCACCTCACACGCGAGGAACTCGCCCAAGCAGTAACCGAGTTGCGACGACCCAACTCTCAACTACCCCCTCCCCAACCTCACTCCGGCAGCTCCGCCGCCGTCTCCTCGTTCTCGTTCGCCGCGTACGGGTGCACCGGCGACTCCGGTGTGTACGGCGTGAACCACGTGTCCGGGTCCTCCGGGGTCGCCGGGTGGGGCGGGGTCGGGGGGTGGAGGGTCGTGGCGAAGGTCTCCAGGGCCAGGGTGACCTCGTCCGACAGGAGGCTGTAGAGGTCGGCCGTCACCTCCGCCTGGTTCAGCAGCGACTTCAGGAGGAGTTCCTCGGCCAGGCAGGTGGGGTGGTCGAACGGGGGGCGGGTGAGGCGGCCCGTCAGGGTGATCGCGGTGACGGTGAGGCGGCGGGTGAACAGGACCGTGTAGGCGTCCGCCAGGTGCGGGGGGAGGTCGTCCAGGATCATGAACGTCGCGTTGCTGCGGGCGACCGTGGGGCCGTCGTCCTCCAGGGCGGCCAGGTCGGTGAAGAGCTCGTCCACCAGGAGGTCGATCGCGTAGACCACGGCGCCCGCCGCTATCTCCGCCGCCTCTCTGCCCACCTCGCACTCCGGCACCGATTCCTGGTGGCCGAACGCCTCCAGGGTGAACGCGGTGAGTGCCGGGGCGAGTTCGCGCAGCCTCGTGCGCATCGCCTGGCTCTCGGAGTGGCCGGGGCCGTCCACGGGCGCGGGGGTCGTGCCCGCGGCGTGCCGCCTCGCGCGTTCCGCCGGGTCCGACGGCGGGGCGTCCGGGCCGTCGGCCGCGTCGAGGCTCTCCTGGAGGAGCTCGGAGTTCAGTTCCACCGCGCAGCGGGTCAGGCGCCAGTCGGCGAGGGCCTCGGTGCGTTCCATCAGCTCCGTCACCACCTCGCGCGCGGCGTCCTCCGCGAACTCCAGCGCCGGGGCGTCCACGAACAGCTTCAGCAGGGCCCCGCCGGAATGGGCGGCGATCACGTCGTCCAGCAGGTCGACCTCCATGCCGTCCGGGCCCTCGACCGTCTCCAGCGAGTCGAAGCCCTTGCGCAGCAGGAAGATCACTCCCTCCCGGCGCAGGACGTCGAGTTCCGGAGCCCCCTGGGGCGGGGCCATCGCCACGGTCACCACGTATGTCACATGTTCATCGTGCCTGAGGCCGCGCCGTTCGGGGAGGTTAATCCGAGGTACGGAAGGTGAGGGCTCGCACGGGCGGCGGCCCGGCCACGTGAGGGGAAGGGGCGCCGGACGCGGGGAGACCGGCTCCCCGGGGCCCGGCTCACCACCTCTGGCCCCGTCAAGCCGACCGTTTCCCGGAAGCCGCCCTCTTCTTCGCCGGTGCCTTCTTCACCGCGGCCTTCTTCTCCGTCGCCTTCGACGTGGACTTGGCTGCCGTCTTCTTCGAGGTCCCCTTCGCCTCCCCCGCCTTCGACGTCGACTTACGGGCGCTCGCCGTCTTCTTCGCCGCCGTCCTGGACGTGGACTTCCGCGCCCCCGTCTCCTTGGGGGTGCCGCGTCCGTGCAGCCTGCGGACCTCCGCCTCGCTCTCCCCGCCCCGCGACTCGCGGGCCTCGCGGACACTCTTCTCCAGCGCGGCCATCAGGTCGAGGACCTTGCCGTCGCCGGCCGGGGCGGGGGTCGCGGGCGGGGTCTCGCCGGCGGCCTTGGCGGCGATGACCTCCTCGACGGCCTCGCGGTACTCGTCGTGCAGGTCGTCGAGGTCGACCTCGCCCAGGGTGTCCATGAGGGCGTCGGCGAGGTCCAGTTCCTTGTCTCGGACGGTGACGTCCACGTCGGGGGCGACGCCCTCGGGGGCGCGCACCTCGTCGGGCCAGAGCAGGCCGTGCAGGATGATCACGTCGTCGACCACGCGGAGCATCCCCAGCCGCTCCCGTCCGCGCAGCGCGAACTTGGCGACGGCGACCTTGTGGCTGCGCTTGAGGGCCTCGCGCAGCAAGGTGTACGGCTTGGCGGCCGGCGCTCCGGCGGCGGCGATGTAGTACGCCGCGTCCATCTGGAGCGGGTCGATGCGGTCGGCCGGGACGAAGGCGACGATCTCGATCGTGCGGGCGGTGGGCAGCGGGAGGTGGGAGAGGTCGTCGTCGGTGATCGGGATCATCTCGCCGTCGGCGCCCTCGTACGCCTTGCCGATCTCGGACTGGGTGACCTCGCGGTCCTCCAGTTCGCAGACCTTGCGGTAGCGGATGCGGCCGTTGTCCTCGGTGTGGACCTGGCGGAAGGAGACCGCGTGGCTCTCGGTGGCGTTGACCAGCTTGACGGGGATGCTGACGAGGCCGAAGGAGATGGCGCCGTTCCAGATGGATCGCACGTGCCGGGTCCCTTCCGTACGGTGTCGCTTCGTCCGATTCGTCCAGTTTCTGGGATTGTCATCCTATGACGCCAGTGACGGAGGTGGAGGGACGGCGGGTCTCGCTCAGCAATCTGGAGAAGGTGCTGTACCCGGAGACGGGGTTCACCAAGGGCGAGCTGCTGCACTACTACGCCACCGCCGCCGGGGTGCTGCTGCCGCATCTGCGGGACCGGGCGCTGTCCCTGCTGCGGTATCCGGACGGTCCGGGCGGGGAGGTGTTCTTCACCAAGAACGTGCCGCCGGGTACGCCCGACTGGGTCACGACCGCCGAGGTGCCCCGTTCGGCGGGCGCGGCCCGGATGGTGGTGGTCCAGGACCTGCCGAGCCTGATGTGGGCGGCGAACCTGGTGACCGAGTTCCACACCCACCAGTGGCGGGTCCAGGCCCCGGACGAGGCCGACCGGCTGGTGTTCGACCTCGACCCCGGCGCGCCCGCGAGCGTCGTCCACTGCTGCGAGGTCGCCCTGTGGCTGCGGGAGCGGCTCGCGGCGGACGGGATCGGGGCGTACGCCAAGACCGCCGGGTCCAAGGGGCTGCACCTGCTGGCGCCGGTTCGGGGCGGGTCCCCGGCGGAGGCGAGCGACTACGCCAAGGCGCTCGCGGTGGAGGCGGAGCGGGCGATGCCGGGGCTGGTGCTGCACCGGATGACCCGGAGCCTGCGGCCCGGCAAGGTGTTCGTCGACTGGAGCCAGAACGCCGCCCGCAAGACCACCGCCGCCCCCTACACCGTGCGCGCCCGCAGCGCCCCCACCGTCTCCGCGCCCGTCACCTGGGAAGAGGTCGAGGGCTGCCGCGACCCGGCCGGGCTGACGTTCCTCGCGGAGGACGTCGCGCCGAGGGTGGAGCGGTACGGGGATCTCCTCGCGGGCCTGCTGGACCCGCGGCGGACGGCCCCGCTGCCCTGAGGGCCTCCCGTGATCACACCCCTGCCCACGTCCGCCGGTCCCGCGCCCGGGCGTGCAGCGCCTCCACCTCGGTGGGCCGCAAGCCGGCGCCCGGCCGGGCGAGGCCGTCCAGCTCCGTCTCCCGCAGCACGCGCAGATCCCCGGCGTCCCCCGCCACCGCCACCTCGGCCGGTTCGACCAGGACCAGCACCGGGCGCACCCCTGCCGTCAGGGCGTACGCGGCCCGCTCGGCGTCGGCGTGCAGGCGGCGTGGGAGCGGTTCGGGCGGGCGGCGGCCGACCGCGACCAGTGGGCCGACGACCCGCACCCGGCGCCCGCGGGTGTGCAGCGCGCCGAGGACGAAGAGGCCGGCGGGGCCGATGAGCAGGTGCGGGATGCGGCCGCCGCCGGGGAGCGGTACGGAGTGCAGCGCGCGGCAGCCGGCCCCCTCCAGCCGGTCCAGGACCGCGCCGACGATCTGCTCCGCGAGCAGGGCGCGGCGGCGCGGGTCGGCCCGGAACCTGGGGGCGGGCTCGCGGTCGAGGGCGACCAGCAGGGCCTCGCCGGGACGGTTCGGGGCGAGATCGTCGTCCGGGGGCAGGGTCAGCCGGGCGAGTTCGGCGGCGTCGGGGACCGGGGGCGGGCCGAGGGTCACCGGGCCGGTGAGGAAGGGTTTCAGCGCGTCGAGCACGTCCCGCTCGCGCTCCGCGACGAGCAGGCTGACCCGGCCGCTCCCCCGGTCGTACCAGGCGACACGGCCCCCGCCCGCGTCGCACACGTACAGCCGTCCCCGGCTCGGCACCACTCTCAGTCCGCTCATCACACCATCACCCCCCATCCATGGGACCAGCGCGCCCCGAAGGGAGCAAGCACGACCTCCCCGATGGCCCACTGCGGCGCGCCTCCGCGCTCCACGGCTCCTAATGTGGCGGTTAGTCAGTTCCGTGCGCTTTCGGAGGTCTTCCATGTCCCTGCGTTCCGTCCTCTTCCACGGCCTGGCGCTGGCGGCCGTGACGGGCGTGCTGCTCGGCGGGGCCGTGCCCGCCGGTGCCGCGGACGGCCCGGCCGGGGGTGCGCCGGCGGCCCAGCAGGGCGGCCCCGACGGGCACGCGGGCGGGCGCGGTGACCGCGACCCGCGCCGGTACGCGGGTGTGGTGACCGCCAAGGGCGGCATCTGGCTGCACGACCGCCCGGACCGCGGCACCCGCCGCGTCCGCTTCGCGGAGCGGGGCGAGCGCGTGTCGGTCTACTGCAAGGTGAACGGCGACCGGGTGGGCGGCAACCCGCTCTGGTACCTGCTCACCGGCGGCACCTGGGCGTGGGCGTCGGCCCGGTACATCGGCAACGTCGGGTCCGTCCCGCGCTGGTGCTGACCTCCCGCCAGCGGAACACCCGCCGATGATCCAGGCCGGGACCGCGCCGCCCGCCTCCCGCACCGCCGCCCCGCGCCCCCGGCTGCCCCGGCGGCGCGGGGTCGAGCTGGCCCTGATCGTGCTGGCCGTGCTGCTGTCGGTGTACGGCTACTGCGCGGTCGGTCTGGCCCGCACCGGCGCCGTACCGTCCGGCGCGGCGGGGTACGGGGCCGGGCTGGGCGGGCTGGCGCTGCTGGCGCACATCGCGGTGCGGCTGCGGGCGCCGTACGCCGATCCGCTGCCGCTGCCCATCGCGGTGCTGCTGAACGGGCTCGGGCTGGTGCTGATCTACCGGCTCGACCTGCAGACCCCGGCCGACCGGGCGGCGCCGGCGCAGCTGGTGTGGTCGACGCTCGGGGTGGGGCTGTTCATCGTGGTCGTGCTGGTGCTGCGCGACCACCGGGTGCTCCAGCGGTACTCGTACGTGTGCGTGGCGGCGGCGCTGGTGCTGCTGCTGCTGCCGATCCTGTTCCCGGCGGTCAACGGCGCCCGGATCTGGATCAGGATCGCCGGATTCTCCATCCAGCCGGGCGAGTTCGCCAAGGTGCTCCTCGCGGTGTTCTTCGCCGCCTACCTGGCCGCGAACCGCAGTGCGCTCGCGTACACCGGGCGCCGGATCTGGCGGCTGCAGTTCCCGACCGGGCGGGTACTGGGGCCGATCGTGACGATCTGGCTGCTGAGCGTGGGGGTGCTGGTGCTGGAGCGGGACCTCGGCACCTCGCTGCTGTTCTTCGGTCTGTTCGTGGTGCTGCTGTACGTGGCGACGGGGCGGACCGGCTGGATCGCGGTGGGGCTGGTGCTGGCGGTGCTCGGCGCGTGGGCGGTGGGCCATCTGGAGCCGCACGTGCACGGCCGGATCGAGGACTGGCTGCGTCCCTTCGCCACCATCGACGCCGGTCAGGGGCCCAACCAGCTCGCCCAGTCGCTGTTCGCCTTCGCCGCGGGCGGTATGACCGGCACCGGGCTGGGCCTCGGCCATTCCACGCTGATCGGCTTCGCCACCAAGTCGGACTTCATCCTGGCGACAGCCGGCGAGGAACTGGGCCTCGCCGGACTCGCGGCGATCTTCCTGCTGTACGCGCTGCTGGTGGAGCGGGGTTTCAGGGCCGCGCTCGCCCTGCGGGAGCCGTTCGGGCGGCTGCTGGCGGTGGGGCTGGCGTCGATCCTGGCGCTCCAGGTGTTCGTGATCGCGGGCGGGGTGACCGGGCTGATCCCGCTGACCGGCATGGCGATGCCGTTCCTCGCCCAGGGCGGGTCCTCGGTGGTCACCAACTGGGCGATCGTGGCCCTGCTGATCCGGGTGAGCGACTCGGCGCGCAGCCAGTACGACGGCGAGGAGGCCACGTGAGCGGACCCGGCGAGTACGGCGACACCCCCGCCGGCCGCCCGATGGCCCCGTACATCCGGCACGCCCTGGTCTTCTGCGGCCTCCTGCTGCTGGCG
This sequence comes from Streptomyces sp. NPDC001781, assembly GCF_053596035.1. NCBI lineage: Bacteria > Bacillati > Actinomycetota > Actinomycetes > Kitasatosporales > Streptomycetaceae > Streptomyces > Streptomyces sp. NPDC001781. Next base: position 118,421 of record NZ_JBSFFI010000011.1, read on the forward strand.
CTGCTGGCGAACGCGGCCCGGGTGCAGGTGGTCGAGGCGGGCGCGTACGGCGACAACCCGGCCAACCGCCGCTCGGCCATCGCCCGTTACCAGCAGCCGCGCGGGAACATCCTGGTCGGCGGCGCGCCGGTGACCGGCTCCCGCGACACCGGGGAGCAGCTCCGCTACGAACGCACCTACCTGGACGGCCCGCTGTACGCCCCGGTGACGGGCTTCGCCTCGCAGCGGTTCGGCTCGACCTTCCTGGAGCACACGGAGGACCGGCTGCTGTCGGGCACCGATCCGCTGCTGTCGGGGTTCCCGGTGTGGCACGACACGGCCGACGGGATCGCGCCCGGCGGGAACGTCGTCACCACGCTGGACGCCGGGGCGCAGAAGGCCGCGTACCAGGGGCTGGGGGGCCGCACGGGGGCGGTGGCCGCGATCGAGCCGGCCACCGGCAAGGTGCTGGCGCTGGTGTCGACCCCGTCGTACGACCCGGCGCGGCTGTCGGGGAACGGTACGGACACGTCGGCGGCGTGGGAGCGCCTGAACGCTGATCCGGACAAGCCGATGCTGAACCGGGCGGTGCGGCAGACGTATCCGCCGGGGTCGACGTTCAAGGTGGTCACGGCGGCGGCCGCGCTGGACGCCGGGGTGGTCACGGACCTGGACGCGCCGACCGACTCCCCCGACCCGTACCGGCTGCCGGGCACCACGACCCGGCTGACGAACGAGGCCGACGGCTGCCGGGACGCCTCGCTGCGGGAGGCGTTCGCGTGGTCCTGCAACACGGTGTTCGCCAAGTTGGGCGTGGATGTGGGACTGAGGGACATGGCGGCGACGGCGGGGGCCTTCGGCTTCAACGACACGCGGCTCAGGGTGCCGTTCGCGGTGGCGGAGTCCACCTTCGACACCGTCGTGGACCGGGCGCAGCTCGGGCTGTCCTCCATCGGGCAGTACAACACGCGGGCCACCCCGCTCCAGATGGCGATGGTGTCGGCGGCGGTGGCGAACGGCGGGCAGGCGCGGGCGCCGTACCTGGTGGAGCGCACCACCCGCTCCGGCGGTGAGACGGTCGCGGGCAGCGGCGCGCGTCCGCCGACGCAGGTGATGCGGGCGTCGACGGCGTCCCGGCTGAAGGAGCTGATGCGGGACGCGGTGGAGCGCGGCACCGGCGGCAACGGGGCGATCCGGGGTGCCACGGTCGGCGGCAAGACGGGCACCGCGCAGCACGGGGTCGGCAACACCGGTCTCCCGTACGCCTGGTTCGTCTCCTGGGCGCAGGCGGACGGCTCGCCGGAGCCGGCGGTGGCGGTCGCGGTGGTGGTGGAGGACGCCTCGGCGGACCGGGGGGAGATCAGTGGGGGCGGGGACGCGGCGCCGATCGCCCGGGACGTGATGCGGGCGGTGCTGCGGTCCTCGGGGGCGGGCTGACCCGTCGTCGGTAAAAGTCGTGTGCAGGGCATTGACGCCCTTGCTGACACGCAGTCTCATAAGAGGCGGACGACGACGTACTCCCGGCTGGACGAGGTGACTTAAGGCCATGACGACCCTGACGGAAGCGGACGCGCTCGACGGGCTGCGCGACGCGCTGGGCGCGCTCAAGGACCGGGAGCAGGTGGCCGAGCGACTGCTCGTCTCCTCCGCCAGGCACTCCTTCGACCCGGACAAGGAGCTGGACTGGGACGCCCCGTTCGAGGAGGGCAAGTGGTTCTGGCCCCCGGAGCTGGTGTCGCTGTACGGCACCCCGATGTGGCACAGGATGAGCGAGGAGCAGCGCATCGACCTCTCCCGGCACGAGGCCGCCGCGCTCGCCTCGCTGGGCATCTGGTTCGAGCTGATCCTCATGCAGCTGCTGGTCCGGCACATCTACGACAAGCCGGCCACCAGCGCCCACGTCCGGTACGCGCTCACCGAGATCGAGGACGAGTGCCGGCACTCCAGGATGTTCGCCCGCGTGGTCACCCGCGGCGGCACCCCCTGGTACCCGGTGAGCCGGGCCCACCAGAACCTCGGGCGCCTGTTCAAGACCATCTCCACCACTCCCGGCTCCTTCACCGCCACCCTGCTCGGCGAGGAGGTGCTGGACTGGATGCAGCGGCTCACCTTCCCCGACGAGCGGGTGCAGCCCCTGATCCGGGGCGTCACGCGCATCCACGTGGTGGAGGAGGCCCGGCACGTCCGGTACGCCCGTGAGGAGCTGCGCCGCCAGATGGTGACGGCGCCGAAGTGGTCGCGGGAGTTCACCCGCGTCACCTCCGGCGAGTTCGCGCGGATCTTCTCCGTCGCCTTCGTCAACCCGGACGTGTACACCAACGTCGGCCTCGACAGGCGCGAGGCGGTGGCGCAGGTGAAGGCCAGCGGGCACCGGCGCGAGGTGATGCAGACCGGCGCGGGCCGGCTCACCGAGTTCCTGGACGAGATCGGCGTCCTGCGCGGCGCCGGACGTCGGCTGTGGAAGGCGTCGGGGCTGCTGGCGTAGCGACGCCGCCGGGCAGGGCGGCCGGGAGGGGAGCGATTACGCTGCCCGTCATGACCCCGCAGGCCGCAACCCCCGCCTACCGGCGCCTCAGCGTGGAGCAGCGCCGCAGCCAGCTCCTGGAATCGGCGCTGGCCCTCTTCGCGCACCGCGCCCCCGAGGACGTCTCGCTGGACGACGTGGCGGAGGCGGCGGGGGTCTCCCGCCCGCTGGTCTACCGCTACTTCCCCGGGGGCAAGCAGCAGCTCTACGAGGCCGCGCTGACGTCGGCCGCCGAGGCGCTGCGGCTCTGCTTCGACGAGCCCCGCGAGGGGCCCGCGGTGCCCCGGCTCGCACGGGTCGTCGACCGCTACCTGGCCTTCGTGGACGAGCACGACACCGGGTTCAGCGCGCTGCTCCAGGGCGGCAGCATGGTGGAGACCTCGCGGACCACGGCCATCGTGGACGGGGTGCGCCGGGCCGCCGCCGAGCACCTCTACCGCCACCTGGGGGTGACCGAGCCCGGGCCCCCGCTGCGGATGACGGTGCGGATGTGGATCGCGGCGGTCGAGGCGTCGTCGCTGATCTGGCTGGACGAGGACAAGCGGCCGCCGAGGGACGAGCTGCGGGACTGGCTGGTCGAGCAGTTCACCGCCGTGCTGGTGGTGACCGCCTCGCGCGACCCGCAGACGGCGGCCGTCGTCGCCGCGATCGCCGGGGATGACGCAGACTTGAGGGCGTGAAGAGCCAGGACACCCCCTTCGAGGGCGGACCGATGGACGGCCGGGTGCTGCCGGTGCTGCTCGGCCCGACCGGCCACCCCCCGAAGACGTACCGCATCCCGGTCCCCGACGCGGCCGGCGGCCCGCCCACCGTGCTGGTCTACCGGCGCGTCCCGCGCGGGCACAGCAGGAGGCTGGGGCTGGTGCGGGGGTGGAAGTACGTGCACGACCCCGAGGGCCTCGGCGACGCCGACCGGCTCCGCTGGCCCTGGTCCGGGCCGAAGCGGGACAACACGCCGCACGGCAAGCCGGACGACCCGACCGGGTGACAAGGTTGCGCCGGTCCGCGCACGTTCGGCGCGCAAACCCGCACGGCGCGGCACAAGCTCGGGTACGGAGGCAGGCGGGACGTCCGCCGCCCCGCGCACCGGAGGTGATGTCGTGTCAGCAACCCTGCTGCGCCTGGCCTGTACGGCCGCGATGGCGGCCCAGGTCGCCCTCGCGCCCGCACCCGCCCTGGCCGCGCCCGCGCCGCAGCGCACCGCGGCCGAACTGCTGACGGACCTTCAGCGGCTGTACCGGCAGACCGAGCAGGCCACCGAGAGCTACAACGCCACCGCCGAGAAGCTGACCGCGCAGCGTGCCGAGGTCAAGCGGCTGGACGGCGAACTGGTCACGGCGAGAATGGCGTTGCGGGACAGCCGGGGGGACGCCGGACGGCTCGCCCGGGAGCAGTACCGGAACAGCTCGAACTTCTCCGTCTACGTCCGCCTGCTCCTCGCCGCCGATCCGCAGCAGGCACTCGACGAGGGCCATGTCATCGGCCGCCTCGCCGGTGAACGCGCCGCCACACTGGACCGGCTGACCGGCGCCGAGAAGCGCGCGGAGTCTCTGGCCCGGTCGGCGCGCAGGGCGCTGGACACCAAGCTCACCCTGGCCGAGAAGCAGAAGAAGCAGCGCGACGACGTGACCAGGCGCCTCTCCGACGTGGAGCGGCTGCTCGCGTCCCTGACCCCCCGGCAGCAGACCGAGGTGTCCAGGCTGGAGCAGGACGGCGTGGCCGAGGCGCAGCGGCGGCTCACCGGCTCCGGCGCCCTCGGCGGCGACGACCGGCCCGCCTCCGCGGAGGGCGGCCAGGCGGTCCGCTTCGCCCTGGAGCAGATCGGCAAACCGTACCGCTGGGGCGCGGTGGGCCCCGCGTCCTTCGACTGCTCGGGCCTGACCTCCCGCGCCTGGGCCCGCGCGGGCACTCCCATCCCCCGCACCAGCCAGGAGCAGTGGGCCCGGCTCCCGCACGTCCCACTGAACTCGCTGCGCCCCGGCGACCTGGTGATCTACTTCCCCGAGGCCACCCATGTCGCCCTCTACCTGGGCGACGGCAAGGTGGTCCAGGCGCCCCGGACCGGTGAGAACGTCAAGATCTCCCCCCTGGCGGCCAACCCGGTCCTGGGCGCCGTACGACCCGACGCGGCCCCGCGCCGCCTGTGACAGGCGGGCACGGGGCCAGGAGGGTCGTCTGCGCGTCAGACGCCCGCGGCCACCGAGCCGAGGTACGCCTGCGTCTTGGCGGGGTCGTAGAAGAAGTCCTCGAAGTCGGCCGGGTCGTCGAAGCCGTTGGCGAAGCGGTCGGCGACCGGCTGGAGCTGGCCGGCGGCGCCGAGGAGGTCGAGGATGTGCTCCGGCGGCGGGGCGAGCATGGCGTTGGTCCACTTGGTGACGTGCTGGGCGACGGCCCAGTAGCGGTCGAAGGTGGCCTTCATCCACTCCTCGTCGAAGGGCTGGTCGCCGCGCTCCAGGATGGAGGCGAGGTAGGCGGCGGCGCACTTGGACGCCGAGTTGGAGCCCTGGCCGGTGATCGGGTCGTTGGCCACGACCACGTCGGCCACGCCGAGGACCAGGCCGCCGCCGGGAAGCCGGCCGATGGGGTTGCGCACGGTCGGCGCGTAGCGGCCCGAGAGAGTGCCGCCGGCGTCGGTCAGTTCGACCTTGGTGGCCCGCGCGTACTCCCAGGGCAGGAACTTCTCCATGAGCTCCAGGGTCAGGGAGAGGTGCTCCGCGGGGTCCTTGACGCCGTTGAACACATCGAGCGGGCCGCCGGGTACGCCCTCCCAGAACAGGATGTCGGCGCGGCCGGAGGTGGTCAGGGTCGGCATCACGAACATCTCGCCGACACCGGGCACCAGGTTGCAGCGGACCGCGTCGAACTCCGGGTGCTCCGGCCGCGGACCGAGCCCGTGGACGTACGCCACCGCGAGCGCGCGCTGCGGCTCGGTGTAGGGGGAGCGCTCCGGGTCGCGGCCGAACATCGACACCAGCTCGCCCTTGCCGGCCGAGACCAGCACCAGGTCGTAGGTGCGGGAGAAGTAGTCCAGGTCGCCGACGGCCGCGCCGTGGATGACGAGCTGGCCGCCGCGCTGGGCGAAGGTCTCCATCCAGCCGGCCATCTTGACCCGCTGGTCCACCGACTGGGCGTAGCCGTCCAGCTTGCCGACCCAGTCGATGGCCCGCTGGGAGGGGCCGGGGTCGAAGGAACCGGGGGCGGCGACCGAGACGCCGAGCCCCTCGATCCTCGGGGCCTGGGACTCCCAGAAGTTGAGCTGGAGGTCGCGCTCGTGCTGGAGCGCGGTGTCGAACATGCACTGCGTCGACATGACCCGGCCGGAGCGGATCTCGTCCGCCGTCCGGTTGGACATCAGGGTGACCTCGTAGCCGTGCGACTGGAGGCCGAGGGCGAGCTGGAGACCGGACTGGCCGGCTCCGACGACGAGTATCTTCCGCATGCGGGGGTGTCTCCTGTGAAAGCTCGGGGCTACTCGGGGGTTACGTCGAGCGCGTGGCCCACCAGGGCCAGGAGGGTCTCGATCGCTGAGATCCGGCGCCGCGCGTCCATGATCATGACAGGGATGTGCGCCGGTATGGTCAGTGCCTCCCGCACGTCCTCCGGCCCGAACATCTCGCTGTCGTCGAAGTGGTTGACCGCGACCACGTAGGGCAGGCCGCAGCTCTCGAAGTAGTCCAGCGCCGGGAAGCAGTCCTTGAGCCGGCGGGTGTCGGCCAGGACCACGGCGCCTATCGCGCCGCGCACCAGGTCGTCCCACATGAACCAGAACCGCTGCTGGCCCGGCGTGCCGAACAGGTAGAGCACCAGGTCGTCGTCGAGCGTGATGCGGCCGAAGTCCATGGCCACGGTCGTGGAGGTCTTGTCCGGCGTGGCGGTGAGGTCGTCGGTCTCCTCGCTCGCCTGCGTCATCAGCGCCTCGGTCTGGAGCGGGGTGATCTCCGAGACCGCGGTGACCAGGGTCGTCTTGCCGACGCCGAAGCCGCCCGCCACCACGATCTTCGTGGCGACGGGGGCCCGGCTGCGGTCCTGCTGCCAGGACTTCAGTTCCTCGACGGGCTCGGCCGGGCCGTCGGCGAGGGGAGCGTTTCCCACGGGGGCGGTCGCGTCAGAGACGGCGGAGTCCACTCAGCACCCTTTCCAGCAGCGCGCGGTCCGGACGGCCGGTGCCGTGACCGGTCCCGGTGCCGTAAACACGGATCTTTCCCTGGTCCGCGAGGTCGCTCAGGAGCACCCGGACCACGCCGAGCGGCATTCTCAGCAGCGCGGCGATCTCGGCCACCGTGCGCATACGGCGGCACAGTTCGACGATGGCGGCCATCTCCGGCATCACGCGCGGAGCGGGGCCGTTCGCCAGTTCCTTGCGCTCCTCCGGGGCGTCCAGCGCCGCGGTGCTGGCCACGAACGTCTCCACCAGGAGGACGTGGCCGAAGCGGGTGCGGCCGCCGGTGAGCGAGTAGGGGCGCACCCGGGCGGCCTTGCGGTCGCCGCCGCGCGTGGGGAGCTGCGTCTTCTTTGCGATGGCGCTCATCGGACGCTCCCGCTCGGTTCGGACTCCATGGACATCCGCAGCTCGCTGCGGAGTTCCGGGGTGAGCACATGCCCGGCCCGGCCGACGAAGAGCGCCATGTGGTACGCGATCACGCTCATGTCGCACTCGGCCGAGCCGTGCACGCCGAGCAGCGAGCCGTCGCTGATCGACATGACGAAGAGGCTGCCCTCGTCCATGGCGACCATCGTGTGCCTGACCGAGCCGTAGTCCATCAGCTTGGCGGCGCCCACGGTGAGGCTGCCGATGCCGGAGACGATGGTGGCGAGGTCGGCGGCCGAGCCGCGGGGGCCCTTGGCGGCCGGCCGGTTCTGCCGGTCCGCCTCGGCCCGGTTCGGGTCGGACGACAGCAGGAGCAGGCCGTCGGAGGAGACGACCGCGACCGACTGGATACCGGGTACTTCCTCGACCAGGTTGGTCAGCAGCCAATGCAGGTTGCGGGCTTCACTGCTCAGTCCGTAGGTACTGGGCGTGGTCAACTGCTTGCCTCCTCGGCGTGTCCCCCCGTGGACTCTTCGGCGTTCGCGCTGGTGACGGGCCGCTGGTTCTGCGCCGTGTGCTCGGCGATCTCCGCTTCGACGTCGCGGTACCCGGCCTGCGCGCCCTTGCGGAAGCCGCCGAGCCGGCGGCGCAGTGCCTCGGCGTCGACACCGGTGGCGCGCGGACGGACCGGAGCCTCGGGCGCGGTGATCTTCGGGGTGCGCTTGGGCAGGCCCTTGCTCGTCAGCTTCTCCTCCGTCTCGTCCGGGGCGCGGTCGTGCGTGGCCTCGGCGGGGAGGGGGGCGGCGCGCCCGGGGGCGTCCGCCGTGGTGGCGGTCGTGTCCCCGTCGGCGGGAGCGGCCGTCGGGAGCAGCAGCTCCATGGTGGTCTCGGGGGCCGGCTCCGGCGGCGCGGCGGGCGCCGGCCGGGGCGGCAGCGGGTGGGTGGCCTGGCGCGGGATCACCGCGTCGGAGGCGTCGGCCTGCCCCGCGCTCTCGCTGTCCGCCACGGCCTTCTCGGCGAGGGCGACGAGCGGGTCGGCGCCCTTGGGGCGGCCGCGCAGCACGTTCGAGTTGGACTCGGCGTCGGCGCCGGGCAGGGAGAAGCTCTGCGTGGCGTCGGTGCGGGTGGCGTGGTGCGGGACGGCGGCGGCCGGGGTCTCCGCGAGCAGCGACTGCGGCAGTACGACCACGGCGGCGACCCCGCCCTGCTTCTGCTCCCGCAACTGCACGCGGATGCCGTGCCGGTGCGCGAGCCGGGCGACGACGTACAGCCCGAGGCCGAGGCCGTCCTCGCCCTCCTGCTCGTACGGCGACTCGGCGTCGAAGTCGGCGAGGCGGCCGTTGAGCCGTTCCATGCGCTCGACGGCCATGCCGATGCCCTCGTCCTGCACCGACAGCATGACCTCGCCGGACTCCAGCAGCCAGGCGGAGACCTCGACGGGCAGGTCGGGCGGGGAGAACGAGCTGGCGTTCTCCATCAGTTCGGCCAGCAGGTGGGAGAGGTCGTCGGCGGCGAACCCGGCCACGTGGGCGTGCGGCGGCACCGCGGCGATCCGCACCCGCTCGTACCGCTCGATCTCGCTGACGGCCGCGCGGACCACGTCGACCAGTGGGACCGGGCCGTGGGCGGGCTGGACGTGCTCGGTGCCGGAGAGGACCAGGAGGTTCTCGCTGTGGCGCCGCATGACCGTGGCGAAGTGGTCGAGCTTGAACAGGGTGGCCAGGCGCTCCGGGTCCTGCTCGCGCTCCTCCAGCCCCTCGATGACGGAGAGCTGGCGCTCGACCAGGCCGAGGGTACGCAGCGCGAGGTTGACGAAGGTGCCGCCGATGCTCTCCCGCAGGCGGTCCAGCTGGGCGCTGGAGTCGTTCAGTTCGGCGCGCAGTTCCTCGCGGGCGTCGGCCATCTTCTGGCGCTGGCCCACCAGGTGCTTGCGGTCGGCCTCCAGGGTGGCGACCCGCTCGTGCAGGGCGACGGCGTGCGCGTGCAGGGCGTTCACGGAGCGGACGACCTGGGCGAACTCGTCGTTGCGCCCGGTGAAGGCGATCGGCTCCTGCCCGGCGGGGTCCTCGGCGCCGGCCAGACGGGCCGAACCCCGGCGCAGCACGGAGAGCGGACGGGTCAGGGTGCGGGCCATGGCGGTGGCGACGCCGACGGCGACCAGCATCAGGGCGCCGAGCACCGCGATGCGGATCTCCAGCCCGGTGACGTCGTCGTCCCGCAGGGTGGCGAGGCTCTGGCCCTGGCGCTCGTACAGGGCGGACTCCGCGCCGCGCATCAGGTCGACACGTGCGGACAGCGCGGCGTCCAGCTTCTTGGCGCTGACGGCGAGCTGCCGGTCGCCGAAGGTGGGCTGGGCGGTGAGGAAGTCCAGGTACTTGTCGGCCGAGTTGACCTCCGGCCCGGTGACCGTGGAGTCGTAGGAGCCGACGGCGTCCCTGGGCGCGGTCTCGCGGAAGGCGGCGAGGCCGGCGTCGGCGCGCAGCCGGGCCCGCTGGGCGGCGGTGGTGAGCGCGTCACGCCGCTTGGTGTCGGCCCCGGAGCTGCCGCTGCTGGTGACGGGCAGCCCGGTGACCGGGTTGATCGACGTGCTGGGTGTGGAGGGGACGCTGAGCGCGGCCAGCAGCAGGCCGCGCGCGGCGGCGGACTGCTGGACGGCGGAGTCCAGGCCGGCCAGCGCGTAGGCGCCGGTGCCGGCGCGCGGGGGCGTCCGGTCGGCCAGCTCCTCGGCGAGCCGGTGCAGCTCGGTGATGGTGGCCGAGTACGCCTGGTGGGTGCTGAGCGCGTCGGTCTTGCCGGTCAGCGCGGCGCGGCGGACGGATGCGACGCCGTCCAGCGCGGTGCGCACCCGGGACGGCAGGTCGCTGTCCGCGCGCAGCTCCTCGACCTGGCGGTCGACACGGGTGCCGCGCTGATCGGAGGGCGCCTTCGTCCTGGGGCGTCCGGCGGCCACGTAGGAGGTGACCTCGTCGCGCTCGTCGGCCAGCGAGTGGGCGAGCGCGAGGGCGTCCTGCGTCTCCTCCGCCAGGGTCACCAGCTTCTGGGACTCATGGAGGTCCCCGGAGGCGGTGAGCAGGGCGGGGGCGCCTGCCGCGGCTATGGCGGCGGCCACCACGGCCACGGCGACGATCAGCCGGTTGCGCACGTGGGTGGGGCGTCCAGCGCCCACGGGGTTCTGCTCGGCGGTCCCCTGGGGGGCCGTCTGCCTGCCTGTGCGCCGAGGCCGCTTCTTCTGCACCGGTGCTCGCAATCCTGAACTCGTCTACGGAAGGGCCGGGCGGCGCCCCGTCGTCTCGGTGCCAAGGGGTGCGTCACACCCGGTAGGTGGTTCCCGACCCTCCCAGCGCCGGTGGGCAGGGGCCGCGCATCACCTGACCCGCCACCCGAAGGAGTGAACATCGGAGGAGAGTTGGCGGGCAAGTCGCCGCGGCTCGCCGGACACCCCTGCGCGGCGGGCCGGTTGGACGCGCGGGGCAGCCTTTGGCAGTATTCGCCGCCACGGGTTCCCGGACCATGTCATTTGCCGCCAATTCCGGCGTCCGAGCCGGGCGATCACCCTGATCAGGGGGCGTACCCCGGCCGTTGGCCGCGCTCGTGAAGGGTTCGTGCAGACTGGCCGGGTGCGTACTGATCTCGTCTCGGAACCCGGCACCGCCGACCGGCCCAACGAGGACTTCGCGGGGGTCGGACTGCCCGCCTGCGGTCAGGGCGGTTGCGTGATCTTGCTGGACGGGGTGACACCGCCGCCGGACCCGCCGGGCTGCTCGCACCCGGTGCCCTGGTTCACCGCCCGGCTGGGCGGCGCGCTGACCGAACTGACCGTTTCCCACCGAGATCTGACGCTGGCGGAGATTCTCGGCCGGGCGATCACCCAAACGTCCGAGGCCCATCTGACCACGTGTGACCTTTCTCACCCGCGTACGCCCCAGGCGACGGCGGCGCTGGTCCGCTGGTCCGCACGGACGGTGGAGTACCTGGTGCTGTCGGACTCCGCGCTGCTGCTGCGCGCCCCGGACGGCACGGTGACCCCGGTGCTGGACGACCGGCTGGCCCGGCTGCCGCGCGGGGCGCTGACCAGCGCGGAGCGGGTGGACGCCGAGCTGCGCAACAAGGAGGGCGGCTTCTTCACGGCCGCCGCCGACCCGTCGGTGGCCCGGTACGCGGTCACCGGCTCGGTGCCGCGCGCCGAGGTGCGCTCGCTGGTCGCGCTGACCGACGGCGCGGCCCGCTGGACGCAGACGTTCCGCGAGGGCGACTGGACGGCCCTGTTCGACCTGGTCGCCGGGGAGGGCACCCGTGCCCTGGTGGAGCGGGTACGGGAGCTGGAGCTGGCGGACCGCGAGGAACGGGCGTTCCTGGGCCGCGGCAAGACGCACGACGACGCGACGGCCGTCCATGTGGAGCTGTGAGGGCTCCGGGACCGCCGGCTACTTCTCCGCGATGTCGTTCAGCTGGTGCAGCAGCCGGGCGAGCGCGGCGACCTCGCGGCGGTCCCAGTGGGCGAGCTGGCTGACGTAGCGGGCGCGACGGGCCTCCCTGACCCGGCCCACCCGGCCCCGCCCCTCATCGGTGAGCGTGACCAGCCAGGCGCGGCCGTCGGCCGGGTCGGGCTCGCGGGCGATCAGGCCGAGGTCCTCCAGGGCGCGCAACTGGCGGGACATGGTGGCCTTGCCGACGCCGATGTAGGCGGCCAGATCGGTGGCCCGCTGGGCGCCCTGCTCGTCGAGCCGGATGAGCAGCCCGTACGCGGCCGGTTCCAGGTCGGGGTGGACCTCGCGCGCCATCTCCCCCTGGTTGGCCCGGGCCCGCCGCAGCAGCACGGTCAGTTCACGCTCCAGCGCCAGGAATTCCTGGTCGGCACAGCGCGGCGCCACGGGTGTGATGGCCGCGCCCGTACCGTTGTTCCCGTCCTCGTGCACCTCTGTACCCCTGCCCGGTCTCGCCGTCTGAAACTTTCTGCCGGACCCCGTCATCGCCGCAGCTCCGCCAGTATTTCGCAGGCGTGGACCTACGGCGGCACCCGGATCCCCTTCCCACCCCCGCATCTGAGTGCGGAGCTTCCTGGACGGGCCGCTCGCGGCGGCCCGGCGCAACAGGCTCGCCGGTCTTTTCTCCCCCACTTCTCATGACGGAAGGCCACGCCATGCCCGTGCACAGACCCGGCTCCGCCCGCCCGCGCCCGTCCTCCTGGGCACGGCCCTGTTCGGCGCGCTCAGCCTCGTCCCCGGTGTCCTCTTCGCCGCTCCCGCGCAGGCCGCGCCCCACCGCGGCGACGCCTACGCTTCCGGCGGGCTGGGGCGTCCAGACCATGCGGCGGTACACCTCCTCCGGCCCGACGGCCGGCGACCACGAACGGTTCGACGGCGCCCTGGACCGGGTGCAGGCGCTCGCAGGCGGCTGAGCCCCGGGTACGCCGGAGGCCCGGGCCCCTCGCGGAAGGGGGCCCGGGCCTTCGCCACGCTCAGGCCGCGACCGGCTCCTCGGCCGCGGTGGCGGCGGGCGTGAGGGCCAGCTCCAGCACCTGGCGGACGTCGGTCACCGGGTGCACGTCGAGCTTCTCCAGCACCTCGGCCGGGACGTCGTCGAGATCGGCCTCGTTGCGCTTGGGGATGATCACGGTGGTCACCCCGGCGCGGTGCGCGGCGAGCAGCTTCTGCTTCACCCCGCCGATCGGCAGCACCCGCCCGGTCAGCGAGACCTCACCGGTCATCGCCACGTCCGTGCGGACCGGCCGGCCGGAGAGCAGTGAGGCCAGCGCGGTGGTCATCGTGACGCCCGCGCTCGGCCCGTCCTTGGGGACCGCGCCCGCCGGGAAGTGGACGTGCACACCCCGGTCCTTGAGGTCGGCCACCGGCAGCTCCAGCTCGGCGCCGTGGCTGCGCAGGAAGCTCAGCGCGATCTGCGCCGACTCCTTCATCACGTCACCGAGCTGCCCGGTCAGGGTCAGCCCCGCCGCGCCCGTCTCCGGGTCGGCGAGCGACGCCTCGACGTACAGCACGTCGCCGCCGGCGCCGGTGACCGCGAGTCCGGTCGCCACACCGGGGACGGCGGTACGGCGCTCGGCCGGGTCCTGGGCGGACTCGGGCACGTGGTGCGGGCGCCCGACCAGACCGCGCAGGTCCTCCTCGCCGACGGTGAACGGCAGTTCCCGCTCGCCCAGTTCGTGCTGGGCCGCGATTCTGCGGAGCAGCCGTGCCACGGTCCGCTCCAGGGTGCGCACGCCCGCCTCGCGGGTGTACTCGCCGGCGAGCCTGCGCAGCGCGCCCTCCTCCAGCGTCACCTCGTCGGCCGTGAGACCGGCGCGCTCCAGCTGGCGCGGGAGCAGGTGGTCGCGGGCGATGACGACCTTCTCGTCCTCGGTGTAGCCGTCGAGCCGGACGATCTCCATCCGGTCCGCCAGCGCCTCCGGGATCGCCTCCAGCACATTGGCGGTGGCGAGGAAGACCACGTCGGACAGGTCGAGTTCGACCTCCAGGTAGTGGTCCCGGAAGGTGTGGTTCTGCGCCGGGTCCAGCACTTCGAGCAGGGCGGCCGCCGGGTCGCCCCGGAAGTCCGAGCCGACCTTGTCGATCTCGTCGAGCAGCACGACCGGGTTCATCGACCCGGCCTCCTTGACCGCGCGGACGACACGGCCGGGCAGCGCGCCGACGTAGGTGCGCCGGTGGCCCCGGATCTCCGCCTCGTCGCGGACTCCGCCGAGCGCGACGCGGACGAACTTGCGCCCCATCGCATGTGCGACGGACTCCCCCAGACTGGTCTTTCCCACGCCGGGCGGGCCCACCAGGGCCAGCACGGCACCGCCGCGCCGTCCGCCGATCACGCCGAGGCCGCGCTCACCGCGCCGCTTGCGCACGGCGAGGTACTCGGTGATGCGCGCCTTCACGTCGTCCAGACCGGCGTGCTCGGCGTCCAGGACCTCCTTGGCGCCCTGGATGTCGTACGCGTCCTCGGTCCGCTCGTTCCACGGCATCTCCAGGACGGTGTCCAGCCAGGTGCGGATCCAGGAGCCCTCGGGCGACTGGTCGGAGGAGCGCTCCAGCTTCTCCACTTCCTTGAGCGCGGCCTCCCGGACGTGTCCGGGCAGGTCGGCGGCCTCCACGCGGGCGCGGTAGTCGTCGGACTCCTCGGCCGCGTCCGGGCCGTCGCCGTTCAGCTCGCGCAGCTCCTTGCGGACCGCTTCGAGCTGGCGGCGCAGCAGGAACTCGCGCTGCTGCCTGTCGACGCCCTCCTGGACGTCCTTGGCGATGGTCTCGGCCACGTCCTGCTCGGCGAGGTGGTCGCGGAGCTGCTGGGCGGCGAGCCTGAGCCGGGCCACCGGGTCGGTGGTCTCCAGCAGCTCGGTCTTCTGGTCGGTGGTGAGGAACGGCGAGTATCCGGAGTTGTCGGCGAGCGCGGAGACGTCGTCGATGGCCTGGACCCGGTCCACCACCTGCCAGGCGCCGCGCTTGCGCAGCCAGGTGGTGGCCAGTGCCTTGTACTCCTTGACCAGGTCGGTCACCTGACCGGGCAGCGGGTCGGGCACGGTCTCCTCGACCCGGACGCCCTCGACCCACAGCGCGGCGCCGGGGCCGGTGGTGCCCGCGCCGATGCGCACCCGGTGTCGGCCCTTGACCAGCGCGCCGGGGTCGCCGTCGGCGAGTCTGCCGACCTGCTCCACGGTGCCGAGCACGCCGGTCTTCGCGTAGGTGCCGTCGATGCGCGGGACCAGCAGCACCCTGGGCTTGCCGGACTCGGCGCGCGCGGCGGACTGGGCGGCCTCCACGGCGGCCCTGATCTCGGCGTCGCTCAGGTCGAGCGGCACGACCATGCCGGGCAGCACGATCTCGCCGTCGAGCGGCAGCACGGGCAGAACGAGCGTGGCCTCCATGGACTCACCCGACTCAGCAGCCATGATCTCCCCTTCGGCAGTCAACTTGAGTAACACTGGCTCAATGCTCCTGAGTGGTTCAATGTTCCCCGAACATCGTTCGCTGTCGGCGAACGCAGACCCGCCGGGCGGACGGGGCAGGATGACCGCATGACTGGCACGCACGACGGCGCCGCGGACACGGAGGTCCTGGACCGGCGCGTGGGACCGTACGGGGAGGTGGCGCTGCGCCGCAGCGGGGCGCTGCTCCAGATCATCGCCAACGGATGCTTCCTGATGGACACCTCCGACGGCCGCTCGGAACGGCTGCTCGTGGACGCCGCGCGGGACGCGCTGGACGACCGGCCGGCGCCGGAGGTGCTGATCGGCGGGCTCGGCGTCGGCTTCTCACTGGCGCACGCCGCCGCCGACCCCCGCTGGGGACGCATCACCGTCGTCGAGCGCGAGCCCGCCGTCATCGACTGGCACCGCGACGGCCCGCTGGCCGCGATCTCCGCCGGGGCGACGGCCGACCCGCGCACCCGCGTCGTGGAGGCGGATCTCGTCGGCTACGTCAATGAGACATCCGACACGTTCGACGCGCTGTGCCTCGACATCGACAACGGACCCGGCTGGACGGTGACGGAGGGCAACCAGGGGCTCTACACGCCCGACGGACTGGCTGCGTGCGCAAGGGTGTTGAGGCCCGGCGGAGTACTGGCGACCTGGTCTGCGCAGCCCTCCCCGGAATTTGAAGGAACCTTGCGGAATGCCGGGTTCCGACAGGTGCGTACCGAAGAGGTCCCCGTTGCCCGTGGCGTTCCCGACGTGGTCCATCTCGCCGTCCGACCTGGATAGCGACGGCCCGGCGTGTCCCCGTAATGTGCAGCGTGACGCGGATCATTCAAGCGTCAATCGCAGTCATGGGATCACCCCCACGGATTCCGGAAAGCAACAGGGGCGGGCGATGGAGCAGACACACACCTCCCAGACCGGTGCGGCGACGACCTCACAGGGCGCGCAGCGCCGGGTACTGGTCGTCGAGGACGACCCCACGATCGTCGACGCCATCGCGGCCCGGCTCCGCGCCGAGGGATTCCTCGTGCAGACGGCCGGTGACGGTCCGTCGGCGGTCGACACGGCCGAGGCCTGGCAGCCCGACCTGCTGATCCTCGACATCATGCTGCCCGGCTTCGACGGCCTGGAGGTGTGCCGCCGCGTGCAGGCGTCCCGCCCGGTGCCGGTGATGATGCTGACCGCGCGCGACGACGAGACCGACATGCTGGTGGGCCTCGGAGTCGGCGCCGACGACTACATGACCAAGCCGTTCTCCATGCGGGAGCTGGCCGCACGCGTGCACGTCCTGCTGCGCCGCATGGAGCGCGCCGCGCTCGCCGCGACCACGCCCCGCTCCGGGATACTCCGGCTCGGCGAGCTGGAGATCGACCACGCCCAGCGCCGGGTGCGCGTGAAGGCGGACGACGTCCACCTGACGCCCACCGAGTTCGACCTGCTGGTGTGCCTGGCCAGCACCCCGCGCGCGGTGCTCTCCCGCGAGCAGCTGCTCGCCGAGGTCTGGGACTGGGCGGACGCCTCCGGCACCCGGACCGTGGACAGCCACATCAAGGCCCTGCGCCGGAAGATCGGCGCCGAGCGCATCCGCACGGTGCACGGGGTCGGTTACGCGCTGGAGACGCCGACGCCGTGAGCCGGGGACGGGAAGCGGGGCGCCGGCGCTCCGGGGACGGACCCTGGGGCGGCGTACGCCCGTTCTCGATCAAGACGAAGCTGGGCGCGCTGGTCGTCATCTCGGTGCTGATCACCACCGGTCTCTCCATGATCGCGGTGCACACCAAGACCGAGCTGCGCTTCATCACCGTCTTCTCGATGATCGCCACGCTGCTGATCACCCAGTTCGTGGCCCACTCGCTCACCGCGCCGCTGGACGAGATGAACGCGGTGGCCCGCTCCATCTCGCACGGCGACTACACGCGCCGGGTGAGCGAGGGCCGCCGCGACGAGCTGGGCGACCTCGCCGTCACGATCAACGTCATGGCGGACGAGCTGGAGGCCCAGGACCTCCAGCGCAAGGAGCTGGTGGCGAACGTCTCCCACGAGCTGCGCACCCCCATCGCCGGCCTGCGCGCCGTGCTGGAGAACATCGTCGACGGTGTCACCGAGGCCGACCCGGAGACCATGCGCACCGCGCTGCGCCAGACCGACCGGCTCGGCCGGCTGGTGGAGACCCTGCTCGACCTCTCCCGCCTCGACAACGGCGTGGTCCCGCTGAAGGCCCGCCGCTTCGAGGTGTGGCCGTACCTGTCCGGGGTGCTCAAGGAGGCCAACATGGTCGCCTCCGCGCGCGCCGGCATCGCCTCCGGCTCCGGCAGCCACACCCGTACCGACGTGCATCTGCACCTGGACGTGTCCCCGCCGGAGCTGACCGCGCACGCCGATCCCGAGCGCATCCACCAGGTCGTGGCGAACCTCATAGACAACGCCGTCAAGCACAGCCCGCCGCACGGCCGGGTGACGGTGAAGGCCCGGCGCGGCTCGCGCCCGGAGTCGCTGGAGCTGGAGGTGCTGGACGAGGGTCCGGGCATCCCCCGCTCGGAGTGGCACCGCGTGTTCGAGCGGTTCAACCGGGGCGCGGTGACCCGCCCGCACGGTCCGGGCAGCGACGGCGGCACCGGTCTGGGGCTGGCCATCGCCCGGTGGGCGGTGGATCTGCACGGCGGCCGGATCGGTGTGGCCGAATCCGAGCGGGGCTGCCGAATCATCGTCACCCTTCCAGGGGTCGATCCGGCGTCGAGTTGACGCTCCGGGCCCGCATGGGGTTCAGTCGGATGATCAAGATCACAATCGTTCGCCGCGGCGGACACGTGTGATCAGGCACGGGCCGGCGCGATGCGCGGAGCGAGGGCGCTCAGGGCCCCCGTCAGGCGTGCCGGCAATCCCCCGCCCGCATCCGGAACCCCGCTTGTTTCCCGCCATTTCGCGGCCCGAAACACGGTTCTCGATGTGACTTGCGCGACGATGGACGGGCCCGACCTGACCTTCCCCCTCCGGGAGGCGTAGCCTTTATTCCCGCTGTCCATCACCTTGTGAAGCGGAAGAGGGCGGTTACCGCCGTGTCGCCACAGTCCCCCAGTAACTCGAACGTCTCCACCGACGACCAAGCCGGGAAGAACGCCGCCGCGGCGTTCGGACCGAACGAGTGGCTCGTCGACGAGATCTATCAGCAGTACCTCCAGGACCCGAATTCGGTAGACCGTGCCTGGTGGGACTTCTTCGCCGATTACAAGCCGGGGGCGCCCGCCGCCTCGGCTCCGGCGGGTACCGCGGCCGCGGGGGCCGCGGGCACCACCCCCACCGCTCCCCCGGCCCAGGCCGCCCCGGCTCCGGCCGCGCCCGCCCAGGCACCGGCCACGCCCGCCCAGGCACCGGCGCAGGCGCCCGCGGCCAAGGCCGCCCCGGCCGCGCAGGCACCTGCGAAGCCGGCCCCGGCGCCCGCCGCCAAGCCGAAGGCCGCCGCCGCGCCCGCCACCGAGGCCCCCGAGGGCCCCGAGTACGTGACGCTGCGCGGCCCGTCCGCGGCCGTGGTGAAGAACATGAACGCCTCCCTGGAGCTGCCGACCGCCACCTCGGTCCGCGCGGTCCCGGTGAAGCTGCTGTTCGACAACCGCATCGTCATCAACAACCACCTCAAGCGCGCCCGCGGCGGGAAGATCTCCTTCACGCACCTCATCGGGTTCGCCATGGTGCAGGCCATCAAGGCCATGCCGGCGATGAACCACTCGTTCGGCGAGAAGGACGGCAAGCCGACCCTGGTCAAGCCGCCGCACGTGAACCTCGGTCTGGCCATCGACCTGGTGAAGCCCAACGGCGACCGCCAGCTCGTCGTCGCGGCCATCAAGAAGGCCGAGACGCTGAACTTCTTCGAGTTCTGGCAGGCCTACGAGGACATCGTCCGCCGCGCCCGCGAGGGCAAGCTCACGATGGACGACTTCACCGGTGTCACGGTCTCCCTGACCAACCCCGGCGGCCTCGGCACCGTGCACTCCGTGCCGCGCCTGATGCCCGGCCAGTCCGTGATCATGGGCGTCGGCTCCATGGACTACCCGGCCGAGTTCCAGGGCACCAGCCAGGACACCCTGAACAAGCTCGGTGTCTCCAAGGTCATGACGCTCACGTCGACCTACGACCACCGGGTCATCCAGGGCGCCGCCTCCGGCGAGTTCCTGCGCCAGGTCGCGAACCTGCTCCTCGGCGAGAACGGCTTCTACGACGACATCTTCGAGGCGCTGCGCATCCCCTACGAGCCGGTCCGCTGGCTCAAGGACATCGACGCCAGCCACGACGACGACGTCACCAAGGCCGCCCGCGTCTTCGAGCTGATCCACTCCTACCGGGTCCGCGGCCACGTCATGGCCGACACCGACCCGCTGGAGTACCAGCAGCGCAAGCACCCCGACCTGGACATCACCGAGCACGGGCTCACCCTGTGGGACCTGGAGCGCGAGTTCGCCGTCGGCGGCTTCGCCGGCAAGTCGATGATGAAGCTGCGCGACATCCTGGGCGTGCTGCGCGACTCGTACTGCCGCACCACCGGCATCGAGTTCATGCACATCCAGGACCCCAAGCAGCGCAAGTGGATCCAGGACCGCGTCGAGCGCCCGCACTCCAAGCCGGAGCGCGAGGAGCAGCTGCGCATCCTGCGCCGCCTGAACGCCGCCGAGGCGTTCGAGACGTTCCTGCAGACCAAGTACGTCGGCCAGAAGCGGTTCTCGCTGGAGGGCGGCGAGTCCGTCATCCCGCTGCTGGACGCGGTCATCGACTCGGCCGCCGAGTCGCGCCTGGACGAGGTCGTCATCGGCATGGCCCACCGCGGCCGGCTGAACGTGCTCGCCAACATCGTCGGCAAGTCCTACGCGCAGATCTTCCGGGAGTTCGAGGGCAACCTCGACCCGAAGTCGATGCACGGCTCCGGCGACGTGAAGTACCACCTGGGCGCCGAGGGCACCTTCACCGGCCTGGACGGCGAGCAGATCGCGGTCTCCCTGGTCGCCAACCCCTCGCACCTGGAGGCGGTCGACCCGGTCCTGGAGGGCGTCGCCCGCGCCAAGCAGGACATCATCAACAAGGGCGGCACGGACTTCACCGTGCTGCCGGTGGCGATCCACGGCGACGCGGCCTTCGCGGGCCAGGGCGTGGTGGCCGAGACCCTGAACATGTCGCAGCTGCGCGGCTACCGCACCGGCGGCACGGTCCACATCGTCATCAACAACCAGGTCGGCTTCACCGCCGCCCCGGAGTCCTCGCGCTCGTCGATGTACGCCACCGACGTGGCCCGCATGATCGAGGCGCCGATCTTCCACGTGAACGGCGACGACCCGGAGGCCGTTGTGCGCGTGGCGCGGCTCGCCTTCGAGTTCCGCCAGGCGTTCAACAAGGACGTGGTGATCGACCTCATCTGCTACCGCCGCCGCGGTCACAACGAGTCGGACAACCCGGCCTTCACCCAGCCGCTGATGTACGACCTGATCGACAAGAAGCGCTCGGTGCGCAAGCTGTACACCGAGTCCCTGATCGGCCGCGGTGACATCACGCTGGAGGAGGCCGAGCAGGCGCTCCAGGACTACCAGGGCCAGCTCGAGAAGGTCTTCACCGAGGTCCGCGAGGTCACCTCGCAGCCGGCGCAGGGCGAGGTCCCGCCGCCCCGGGACGGCTTCCCGGCCGCGGTGCCGACCGCGATCTCCGCGGAGGTCGTCAAGCGGATCGCCGAGTCGCAGGTCAACGTCCCGGACAACATCACCGTCCACCCGCGGCTCCAGCCGCAGCTCCAGCGCCGCGCGGCGATGGTGGAGGACGGCACGATCGACTGGGGCATGGGCGAGACCCTGGCCGTCGGCTCGCTGCTGCTGGAGGGCACCCCGGTCCGCCTGGCGGGCCAGGACTCCCAGCGCGGCACCTTCGGCCAGCGGCACGCGGTGCTCATCGACCGGGAGACCGGCGAGGAGTACACCCCGCTGCAGTACCTGTCCGAGGACCAGGCGCGGCTGAACGTCTACAACTCCCTGCTCTCCGAGTACGCGGCGATGGGCTTCGAGTACGGCTACTCGCTGGCCCGTCCGGACGCGCTGGTGATGTGGGAGGCGCAGTTCGGTGACTTCGTCAACGGCGCGCAGACGGTCGTCGACGAGTTCATCTCCTCGGCCGAGCAGAAGTGGAACCAGACCTCCGGTGTGGTCCTGCTGCTGCCGCACGGTTACGAGGGCCAGGGCCCGGACCACTCCTCGGCCCGTCCGGAGCGGTTCCTGCAGCTCTGCGCGCAGAACAACATGACGGTCGCCATGCCGACCTCGCCGGCGAACTACTTCCACCTGCTGCGCTGGCAGGTCCACAACCCGGACCACAAGCCGCTGATCGTCTTCACCCCGAAGTCGATGCTGCGTCTGAAGGCGGCGGCCTCGAAGGCGGAGGAGTTCACCTCCGGCGAGTTCCGTCCGGTCATCGGCGACGACACGGTCGACCCGGCCGCCGTCCGCAAGGTCGTCTTCTGCTCCGGCAAGGTCTACTACGACCTGGAGGCCGGCCGGCAGAAGCGCGGTGCCACGGACACGGCGATCATCCGCATCGAGCGGCTGTACCCGCTGCCCGGCGCCGAGGTCCAGGCCGAGGTCAACAAGTACCCGAACGCCGAGAAGTACCTCTGGGTGCAGGAGGAGCCGGCGAACCAGGGTGCGTGGCCGTTCATCGCGCTCAACCTGATCGACCACCTGGACCTGGCCGTCGGTGCCGACGTCCCGGCGGGCGAGCGCCTGCGCCGTATCTCTCGCGCGCACGGCTCCTCCCCGGCGGTGGGCTCCGCCAAGCGCCACCAGGCGGAGCAGGAGCAGTTGGTCAGCGAGGTCTTCGAGGCGTGACCTCGGCCCGCTGAGCGGCGGCTCTGCCGGCCGACGCCGAGAAGGGCCCGGCCCCCGGATCTGATCCGGGGGCCGGGCCCTTTTCCGTGTCCTCAGCTCGCCTGCGGCTCGAAGTCCCAGTAAGGGCGGTTGCGGGAGCGGGCGGAGACGGTGTGGACGTGCTGGGGGCCCAGGGTGGCGGCGAGGTCGGACAGGGCCTCCTGTTCGACCTTCTCCGCCTGCTGGCGGTCGCGCAGGGCGCGCAGGTCGGCCGCGTAGGCCACGCGGGCGGTCAGGGTGAGGGGGTGGGTGCGGCCGAGGGTGTCGGCGGCCCGCAGGATGGTGGTCCGGCTGAGGTCGGCGGCGCCCTCGGGGTCCCCGACGAGGTTGCGCAGCGCGGCCGCGTTGACGGCGCAGCCCAGCGCGTACGGGTGGGTCTCCCCCAGCGCGGCGGTCATGCCGGCGAGGCTCCGCTCGATCAGCACGTGGGCGTGGTCGCGTTCGCCGACGCTGCGCAGCACCAGCGCGTGGTTGGCGCGGGCGCCGATGATGAAGGGATGCCCCTCGGGCAGGAGCAGCTCGTAGCGGGCGAGGACGGACTCGCTCGCCTCGCGGGCCTGGTCGATGTCGCCGTGTTCGCGGGCGAAGCAGCTCTGGCTGACGGCGGCGGCCAGGGTGTGGGTGTGGCTGTCCCCGAGCTTGCGCTCCAGGCCCTCCAGGACGCGGGTGAGCAGTTCTCCGGCCCCGGTCCGGTCCCCGCCGCGCAGCCGGCACAGGGCGAGGTTGTGCTCGGCGCGCAGGGTGTCCTGGTTGTCCGGGCCCATCACGATGCGGTACTCGCGGACGTTCCTGGTCTGGATGGACTCGGCCTCGGAGTACCGGCCCAGCAGGCGCAGGTCGACCGCGTAGGAGACCTCGGAGAACAGGGTCCAGGGGTGGCGGCCCTTCAGGAGCTGGCGGCGGGCCTCCAGGGTGCGGGTGTCGTAGCCGCGGGCCTGCTCGTAGCGGCCGAGGAGGCGCAGGGTGAAGCCGAGGTTGTTCTGGGCGTTGAGGGTGCGCGAGTCGTGCTCGCCGAACAGTTCGCGGTAGGTGGGGTAGAGCCACTCGTCGAGTTCGAGGGCGGCGTCGTACTGGCCGAGTTCGCGCAGGTCGGCGGCGAGTCCGCCGGCCATCCTGAGGTGGTCGAGGTCGTGTTCGCCGCGTTCGGCGAGGAGTTGCTCGCGGGCGGCCCGGTCGATGGCCTCGGTCTCCTGGAAGCGGCCGGCCGAGCGCAGCAGGTTGGCGTAGTGGTAGGTCACCTCCCAGACGCGGGGGTGGGACTCGCCCAGCAGCTCGCGCCAGATGGCGAGGGCGCGGCCGCCGAGGTTGACGCCGGCGGTGTACTCCCCCGCGAAGAGCATGTAGCGCAGGCAGTTGAGCACCAGCCCCTGCACCCGGCGGTCCTTGCTGCGCAGCACGTCGGCGTACTTGAGGTGCGGGACGATCTCGGCGTACGCGTCCCAGTTGCGGGTGTCGGTGGGGCGGCCCGGGTCGGCCTCGGCGAGGGCGCGGCGGACCACCTCGATGAACTCCTCCCGGTCGCCCTCCGGCATGTCCTTGTGCACGATCTGGTGGACCATCCGGTGCAGGTACACCGACTCTCCGGAGGCGGCGGCCTCGTCCAGCATCGCCTCGTGCGACTCCAGCCGGACCACGGAGTACTGGCGGAGCTGGTTGACGGCCTTGTTCCACAGCAGCGGGTCGTCCAGCAGCCCGGCGAGCTGTTCGGGCAGGTCGTCGTGGTTCATCTCCTTCAGCAGCCGGACCGGGATGAAGCCGGGGGCGAAGAAGGTGCACAGCCGGAGCAGGTCGACGGACTCGGGGACGGTCTCGCGGAGCTTGTTCAGCAGTATCGACCAGGCGGTCTGGAAGGCGAGCGGGAAGTCCGCGGACACCTTGACCACGTCCTGGTCGATCCCCCCGTCCAGCAGGGCGATGTACTCCTCCACCGAGAGGTCTGAGTCGTTGAGCCAGCCCGCGGTCTGGTCCAGGAGCAGCGGCAGGTCCTCCAGCGCCCGGGCGAGCTGGTCGGCGTCGGACTCGGTGAGCCGGGGCGCGCGGCGCCGGATGAAGGCGACCGACTCGTCGCGGCCGTAGACGGGGACTTCCAGGAGTTTGCTGTTGTGCTCGCCCCACTCGGGGTTGCGGGAGGTGATGAGGACGTGGCCGGGGCCGGTGGGGACGAGGTCCCAGATCTGGTCGGGTTCGTCGGCGCCGTCCAGCACGAGCAGCCAGCGGGAGTAGGGGGTGCCCCGGCGCAGCGCGTCCCGGACGGCGCGCAGCCGCTCGCCGTACTCGGCGCCGGTGGACAGCCCGAGTTTGGGGGCGAGTTCGGCGAGGAGGCGGCGGTAGCTGACGCGTTTCTCGGCGTTGACCCACCACACCACGTCGTACTCGGAGCCGAAGCGGTAGACGTACTCGGCGGCGAGCTGGGTCTTTCCGACGCCGGACATGCCGTGCAGGGTGAGGACGCCCGCGCCGGGGTCGCTGCCCTGGAGCAGGTGGTAGGCGTCGTTGAGCAGCGGTTCGCGGCCGGTGAAGCGGGTGTTGCGGCGCGGTACCCCGCCCCACACGTCGGGCATGGCGGCCGGGAAGCGGGGCGCGGGGCGGGCAGCGTCGTCGCCCTGGCGGGGTCCGTGGGGCAGGTCGAGGCGGTCCAGCAGGCGGCGTTCCGCCTCGTCGGCGCCCATGTTCGTGAGGTCGACGGGGGCGAGCGCTGCCACGGCGGAGGGCAGCGGGGCGTTGGTGACGGAGACGGCGGCGAACCGGCCGGGATCGGCGCCGACCACCTCGCGCAGGGCCGCGTTCCACTCGTCGTGGGTGCGCGGGCCGAGCTGGAAGTACCACTCGCTGACCACGATCAGGGTGCGGCCCTCGGCCAGGGTGAGGTCGCCCAGCAGATCGGTGAGGGGCTGGTCCGGGGGCGCGTCCCAGCGCAGGTAGACCACTCTGACGCCCCGCCGCTCCAGCCGGTCGCCGATCCAGGCGGCCCAGGCCCGGTTGAACCCGGCGAAGCTGATGGTGACGGTCCGCCTCGCGGCCCCGTTCCCGCTCGGTGCCGGCGTACGGGATTCAGACATGCGGCGGCCTCCAGCACGTAGACAGGAAATCGTAGAGCCTCGGCGCGGCCCTGGGGGAGTGCGGCGACCGCCGGAGACGAACGCCTCGGTGCGCCGATCTTCGCGCAGCGGGGGGTGCGAAGTCGGCATTTCACCGGTTCGGGATCGGCGGCGTGGGGGGCTGTCGCTGCGCCCAGAGGGTACGCACCGCCTTGACGTACGCCTGCGCGCGCGCCGTGTGCCCCGGTGGTGCGGGGCGGGCGGAGAGCCGTTCGTGGGCGGCGGCCATGGCGTCGACGAAGCGGCGGCCTGCCGGGGTGAGGTCGGGCGAGGCGACGAGCGCGGGCAGCGCGGCGGCGACCTGCGCGTGGTAGCGGGCGTGTTCGGCCCAGGCGGCGTCCCGGCGGGCGGGCTCGGCCAGCGCTGTGCGCTGGAAGTGGTCGGCCAGCGCGAGATGGGCGTAGGTGCCGTGCAGCAGCCCGTCGTAGGGGCGGGGGTCGGGGCGCCAGGGGGCGAAGTAGCGGGCCTCGGGGCCGGCGCGGTGCAGTTCCACCAGTTCGCCGAGGGCGGCGAGTTTGGTGTGCTGCATCTCGTGGACGAGGGTCGCGGCCAGCGCGGTCGGGCCGGCGGGTGTGGTGCTGAGCAGCGCGCCGAACGCCTCGCGCCGGGTGCCGCTGGAGCTGCCCCGGCCGTCCGAGCCGGGCGGGGGCGCGAGCGGGACGAGGCAGCGCAGCAGGGCGAGGGTCTCGGTGAGCCGCTGTTCGCCGCCGGTGCGCAGCGCCTGCGCCGCGCCGGACCACGCCTGCAGCCAGCGCTTGCGCTCGGCGTGGTCGGGTCCGCCCGCCCCGCCGAACGCGAACCGGCCGGGCTCGCGGGGCGGGGTGCGGTACGGGTCGAGGTCGTCCAGCGGCACCGGGGCGGTGCCGGGCAGCAGGCCCGGCAGGGCGTGGGCGGGGGTCCAGGCGGGGGCGCCGGACCAGGCGCCGACGCCCTGCTCCAGCCGGACGTGCACGTCGGACGCGCCGCGTCTGCGCAGGGTCAGGCGGCCGTTCCTGTGCCGTACCTCGATGGCGGCGGAGCCGGTCCGGCCGGTGCGCAGGACGCCGAGCGAGGGCAGGCAGAGCAGGCCGTCGCGGGCGGTGAGTCCGGTGGTGAACGGCAGATCCGCGCGGGCGGCGGCGGCTGCCGCGAGGGCGCTGAAGTAGGACAGTTCCAGCGGGAGTTCACCGGTGCCGCCGGGTGCGGTGAGCGCGGTCAGGCAGCGGCGGGCCCAGGGGCCGGTGAGGGGGTAGGTGAGCCGGGTCCGGGCGGGCGAGCGGGGTCCGTCCGCGGCGCGGTCGGCCTCGGCCAGCAGGGCCCAGTCCTCGCGCAGCCGGCGCTTGGCGGCGGGCGGGCAGTCGGCGGGGGCGGCTCCCTCGGCGGCGTCGAGGACGGCGCGCAGCAGCAGCATGCGCCGCGTGTCCTGGTCGCGGACGAGGAGGGCGAGGGTGTCGGGGCCGCCCCCGGTGTGGCCGAGTTCGGCGAGGGCGCGGTCCAGCGGTGCCGTCACGGGGCGCCTCCTTCCTCGGCGAGCCGTGCGGCCACGTGCCGGATGAGGCGCTGGAGGTCGGCGCAGTACACCGACGGGTTGCGGAAGCCGTGGCCGGCGCGGTACCGGTGCGCGTAGTGCCCGCCCCCGCACACCGCGACCAGCGGGCAGGACCGGCAGCGCCCGGCCAGCCCCGCGAGCCCGGCCTGCCGGGCGGCGACGCCGGGGTGGGCGAGGGCCTGGTCGAAGTCGTGCCGGAACACGTCGAGGCCGGTCTCGGCGGCGCCGTCGTAGGCCGACTTCAGCGAGTCCACCTGCTCGATGGAGCCGTCGGTCTCGACGACCACGGCGTCGAAGGGGGCGAGCCCCAGGGACTCGGTGGCGGCGGGCAGGCCGAGCAGCAGGGCGAGGCACTCCTCGAAGAGCCGTACCCGCGTTTCGCGGCGCCCGGCCGAGAACCACCGGTCGAAGACGCGGCACAGCCAGTCGCCGTACCGCTCCCCGCCCCAGTGCGGAGGCGGGGCCGACCAGTTGCCGTGGGGCAGCAGCAGGTCGAGCGCGGGCGGGCGGAGGGTGAGCAGGGACTCGTAGGTCCCCACGGGATCGGTGGTGGGGTCGACGACGGTGAGGACGCCCGCGTACGCCTCGGGGAAGTGGTCGGCCACCAGGCGGGCGCCGCGTGCGGCGGCGGGCCAGGAGGGGCGTCCGGAGTGGTCGACGCGGCGGTGGTTGAGGGCGGCGGTCCCGCCGTCGAGGCTGATGCCGACGCGGATGCCGTGCCGGGCGAGGAGGGCCATCCGGTCGTGGCTGAGCAGGGTGGCGTTGGTCTGCACGGTGGCGTGCACGGCGCAGCCCTCGGGTACGCGGGCGCGGACGGTGCCGGTGAACCCGGCGAGGGTGCCGGCGCCGGCCAGCAGGGGTTCGCCGCCGTGCAGGACGAGGGAGAGTGCGGTGAGGGCGTGGTCGCGGGCGTGCCGGGCGATGCGGTCGGCGGTGCGGTCGAGCACCTCGGCGGAGGCGGCGGCGGGCCGGGTGCGCCAGGTGCGGTCGGGGCCCTCGTAGAGGTAGCAGTAGCGGCAGGCGAGGTTGCAGCGTCCGTGCGCCTTGACGATGAACTGGCGGAAGGGGCGCGGTCGCGCCCGCGTCGGGGCGGCGGTCGTCCCGGACATCCCGTACCCCCGTACCGCGATGCGGGCGCGGCTCGTTCGCCCGTGTGTTCGGGGGCGTTCCCGGTCGTGGCCCGGAGCCAAACGCACGACGGCGGAACTTGCCGGTTTCCGCCGTCGGATGACCAGGAGCAGCCGGATCAGAGGCAGTTGTTGAATCCCCAGAGCATCTCGGCGGGCCTCGCTGCCCGTTCGGTGAGCGTGTCCAGGACCTCCCGGAGCACGGGGTGGTCCAGGGTGCGCAGTTCCTCCAGGTCGAGTGTGAGCAGGTCCGGCAGTGGCTCGCCGTGCTCCGGTACGGGCGTCCCGTTCCCCGCGTTCGTCATCGCTGTCTCCCCTGGTGTTCCTCGGTGGATGCCGGTTAGCCGAGTCCGGCGAGCCGGGCGGCGGTGTCCTCGGCGGTCGGGGCGCCGGTGCCGAGGCTGTCCTCGGGCAGCCGCGCCCACTCGGCGCGGGCCGCGCGGTACGCGTCGCGGGCCGCGCGCGGCCGGGCGGCCGCCTCATAGGACATACCCCGCCAGTGGTGCGCCTGCGCGCCCAGTTCGACGGCGATCCGGCGGTCGCGGTCGAACTCGGCAGCCGCCTCGGCCTCCCGCGCAGACTCGGCCGCCGCCCGGAAGGCGTCCACCGCGTCGTCCAGCCGGGTCGGCCGGCCCAGGCTCCGGTACGCCTCGTACTGCGTCCGTCCCAGCTCCAACGAGCAGCGGGCGGCCAGCAGCGGGTCGTCCGCCTCGGCCGCGGCCAGCCCGAAGAGGTGCTCCGCCTCTCGCAGGTCCACCCGGTCGCCGCGCAGCCGGTAGCGCCGGATCAGGGCGCGGCCCAGCATCAGCAGGCGGTACGCGGTGTGCGGGCTGCCGGTGTGGGTCTCGCGCCGGCAGTCCCGCAGGACGCGGATGGCCTGGACGAGGGTCTCCCAGGACCGCTCCCCGCTCTCGGCGTCGGCCCGGCGCAGCAGTGCCTCGCCCCACTCGGAGAGGACGTCGGGGTAGTCGGTGGCCTCCCTGGAGGTGTCGGCGGCGGCGCGGGCGAACGCGTCCGCCGCGTCGCGGAGTTCGCGCGGGTCGCCCGTCTCGGCGAACCGGGCCACCCCGATCCTGCCTGACCGGACGTGGAGGCGGGCCCGCGTGGCGCGTCCGGTGGTCGTGGCGAGCGCCGCGTCCACGCGTTCCTGCGCCTCGACGAGGTCACCGCCCGAGCGCAGGAGGGCGTCGACCAGGTCCAGCCCGATGAGGACGAGTTCACGCCCCGCGTCCTCACCGGCCGCGAGCGCGTCACGGAGCGAGCCTGCCGCCTGTGCGGCGTGCCCCCTCGCCTGTACGGGGTCGCTGGTGGCGTCGGCCAGGCGCAGCAGGAGTCTGCCGTGGGCCAGGGGCAGTTCGGGCGGGCGCTGTCCGCGGTCGGGCCAGATGTCGGCGAACGCCTCCAGCATGCCGACGGCGCCCTGGAGCAGCGCGCTGTCCCCGCCGAGCCGCCACTGCGACTCCAGCGCCCCCACCCGCTCCAGCGTCAGCCGGAGCGCCTGCGCCGGCTCCAGCTCGGGGGCGGCGCAGGCGACGGCGTACTCCCGGTCGGCGCGGCGCAGCAGGTCCAGCGCGGCCGGCCGGTCGCCGCGCCGTCTGCGGTCGGTGGCGGCCGCGCGCAGCACCCGGGCCAGCGCGGCCCGCTCCCGCTGGGCGTGCGGATGCGCCACCGCCCGCTCGGCGGCGGCCGCCGCCTCGGCCAGCAGCGCGGAACCGCCCTGCACCTCCCACAGCCGCAGCGCGGCGAGCGCGTACTCGGCCCACAGTTCCGGGTCGGTCCCGGCGGGCCGCTCGTTCTCGGTGGCGCCGCGCAGCAGCTGGACGGCGTCGATCACGTCCTGCACCATGCCGTCGGCGTCGAACCGGGCGAGCAGCGTGCGGGCCCGGACCACCGCCGGATGCGTGGGCCGGGGTCCGGCGGCGGTGCCGGGCCGGGTGCCGTAGAGCCGGAACTGCTCCGGCAGCGGCATGAAGCGCTCCAGCACCCGCGCGGCGACCTCGGCGAAGGGCTGGGGGACGAGGGTGGCGTCGCCGTTGTCGGCGGGGTCGGCGCCGAACAGGCGGGCCATCGCTGGTCCCTCCTCATCCTGCGCCGGGTGGGCGGTGCCGCCGAGCTGCGCGAGGGCGAGGGCCGGGAAGTTGGCGCCGCCCTTGCCGAAGCGCTGCTCGATGTACTCTGAGCAGTGCTTGAGGACGAGCAGTGCCTCGTCCCGGCCGAGCGTGGACAGCAGCGCCTCGCGCACCTCCGGCTCCATCTCGTACCACTGCCCGGCCTCCGGCCCGTGGTCCTCCCCCGCCCGCCGGACGAGACCGCCGAGCAGCACCTCGGCGAGTTCGGCGGGGCCCGAGCCGGGCAGCATGGTGCGCTGCACCAGCCGCATCACCGGCAGGCAGAGCGGGGCGGCGGCGAGGTACACGGCGAGGCGGCCGGCGGCCGGCGACGCGGCGGAGCGGAACCTGCTGACCCGCTCCATCGACGTCGGCCTGCGTCCGCCGCGCGCCTGCGGCACGGGCCGCTGGTCGGCCCGGACCCAGCCCACAGCGCCGGACACCTGCCCGGCACCGGCCCCGGCGAGCAGCCGCGCCCAGGCCCCGAGTGCCACGGGTTCGGGCGGCAGTACCGGCACGGGCAGCACTCCGGGCGGCGGCACGACGGGCGCGCCGTCGGGGGTGCGGACGCGCAGCGCGGTGCCGCCGGGGGTGTCGCCACAGGTCAGTTCGCCGTAGGTGACCGGCAGCCGGGTTCGGCTCCACAGGCGCTGCGGGAGCGGCTGGAGCACGGCCACGGGGGCGAGCCGGGCCAGCCGGTGCAGCAGCCGGTGCGCACCCCCGGACCGCCACAGCGGGCCCGCGCAGTCACTGACCAGCAGGGTGATCCGGCGCCCGGTGGGATCGCTGAGCCGGTCGACGGTGTGCTGCGGCGCCCCGCGCGGATCGGCACTGGCACTGACGGTCGCCTCGCCGTCGGGCCCGGTGTGCAGGTGCGCGATCCGGATGTCCCCGAAGGCACCCAACTGCGCGAATACCTCTTCGAGTTCGGCGAAGAGCCGGTCCCACACCCGCATCGAGGGCGCTGCGTCCAGCACCAGTTGCAGCCGGGCGTCCCCCCGCCGCACCCGGCGGTGCACCGGAAGGATCAGTCCGCCCGCCCGGGCGCTGAGTTCGGCGGTCGCGGTCTCGTCCAGCTCGCGGCGGAGCGGGGGCGCGGCGCTGCGGTACGCCTGCAGGGGCCGCAGGGCGCGCTGGAGTTCCAGGGTGGAGGGCAGGGCGGGGGCGGCCGGTACGCCCACCGGGAGCGCGGTCAGCCGGGCGCCGGGCCCGACCCGGGGCTGACCGCCGCGGGGAGCCGGATAGAGCGGGACACCGCGGTCGGGGCCGGCGGTCAGCACCTCTGGCTCCCCTGTCGTGGGCGGGAGCTGGGGCTCGGGCGGGGCCACGGGCGGGGGCGCGGGGACCTCACGGGCCCGCTCGTCCACGCCGGCCGGCTCGCGTTCACCCGTCCACCGGGCCAGCCACAGGGCGTCGCTCAGACCTTCGACGTCCGGTTCCAGCCCGGCGCCCCGCAGCTGGAGAACGAGGGCGGCGAGCGGGTCGGGGGTGTCGGGACCGTGTCGTGCCGGTGCGTCGGGCATCGGCTCCTCACCTCGGGCGGTCGAGTCGCTGGATGAGCAGGTCGGCCAGGCGCTCCCGGCTCGGCGGGGCGGCCGCGTCGGTGAGGTAGAGGGCGTTCAGCAGCTGGTCGGTGGCGAGGAGTTCGCTGCGCGAGCGTTCCAGGAAGCGGGCGATGAGATCGTCACCGGCCCGCGCGGCCTCGTCCCCGAGGTGTGCGCGGACGAAGGTGGCGAGCCGGTTGTGGTCGGGGCGGCCCAGTTCCAGGTGGATGCAGCGGCGCATCAGCGGGGCGGGGAAGTCCCGTTCGCCGTTGCTGGTGAGCACCACGAACGGGAAGGAGGTGCAGCGCACCCGGCCGTCGCGCACCCGCACCTTGGTGCCGTCGGCGGTCAGCACCTCGGCCTCGCCGTCGGGCAGCCGGTCGGCCAGGCGGCGCAGCTCGGGTATCTCGAACTCGCCCTCCTCCAGCACGTTCAGCAGGTCGTTGGGCAGGTCGATGTCGCTCTTGTCGAGTTCGTCGATCAGCAGCACGCGCGGCGTGTCCGAGGGCAGCAGGGCGGTGCCGAACGGGCCGAGCCTGATGTAGCCGCCGATCGCCTCGACGGAACCGGGGCTCCCGGCCGCGCCGCCGTACCCGCCCTGCGCGGCGATCTGCACGTCCTGGAGGCGGGCGATGGCGTCGTAGTGGTAGAGCCCGTCCTGCAGGGTGGAGCGGCTCACGATGGACCAGCGCAGCACCTCGCCGAGCCCCAGTTCGTACGCCACCGAGTGTGCGAGCGTGCTCTTGCCCGCGCCGGGGCTGCCGGTGACCAGGAGCGGGCGGCGCAGATACAGCGCCGCGTTGATCATCTCCAGCTCCTCGGCGCCGGGCCGGTGCAGCTCGGCCAGGTGCCGGTGCGCGCCGAGCCTGCGGTCGCGCGAGCCGTCGCCGTCCTCACCCGGCTCCGGGGCGGTGCCGGCGCCGCGTGCGGAGAAGTCGCGCCAGGGCGGGGGCGGGGGCAGCCTGCTCATCCCGTCGTGGGGTTCCCCGGCGCCTCGGTAGATGAGCCACTCGCTGGATTCGGTCATGTCCGGGCCTTCTCGCTCGTCGCCGGGGCGTCCTTCACGGTATCGACCCGCCGGACGCCCGGTAAGGGGATCAGGGAGGAACCGGCACCCCGGATCACGGGGCCTCCAGCAGGTCCTGGGTGCCGGGCAGGGGGCGGTGCGGGTCGTCGTACAGCAGGGTCGTGCCGTGCGCCCAGAACGACTCGGTGAGCCCGGCGTGCACCTGCTCGCGCAGCCGGTGCAGCGCGCCGGGCAGGGAAAGGGCGCCCTCGCCGTCGTCCACGGCCGTCTTCACGCCCCGGTGGAACTCCCCGCACACGACGTCCGGCCGCCGCCGCCACAGCACCACCCCGAACCCGGCCCGCAGCACCCGGCCGAGCGCGGCGGGGCCGTCGTCCGACCGAGGGTCGCCGGGGCGGCACAGCACCGGCACGGTCTGCGGCGCGAGCCCGCGCAGCGCCGCCGCGTCCGGAACGGGTCTGCGCACGCCGTCGTCGCAGTCCAGCACCTCGGCGTGCGCCGGGTGCGGCCCCAGCCGCCGCCAGCGGTCCCGGCGCTCGGTGTCCGGGTCCTCGTGCGCCTCCCGGGCCGGGTTCTCGTCGGGGAGCTGGTCGCGGTCCGAGCAGCGGACCAGGACCGGGCGTTCGGCGCCGAGCGGGCGGGCGCCGGGGGAGAGCCGCCAGTCGTCCACGGGCAGACCGAGGTGCAGATGCGGCAGGGCCGCGTACAGGGTGGCGGGCCGGCCGGGTTCGTCGCAGTGCCGGAACGCCTCGGCGAGGGGTGCGGCCACATGGTCGGCCAGGCCGTCCAGCGGGGCGCGTTCGCCCTCGTACAGCCGGACCGGTTCCTCGTCGGGACGGCCGCCGACGGAGACCGACCAGTCGCAGTGGTCCGGCTCCCAGCCCCGGCGCAGCACCACCAGCAGCACGGACGGCTCGGGCCGCGTGCCGGGCGGGGTCCGTACCGGCTCCGGTGCCGCGTCGCCGCCTTTGCCGCCGAGGGGGGTCCGCCGGTGCGCCACCCGGGGCCGGCCGAGCAGCGCGGTGCGCCGCTGGGCCAGGGCGTGCCGGTAACCGCTGTCCAGGCCGGTCGCCGCGTGCCGCACCCACTCCCACAGGGCGCGTTCGGCGACGAGGGCACTGGGGGTGGGCGGGCGGTCGGCGGACAGCACGCCCATCGCGTAGTCGAGCACCAGCTTCAGGGCGCCGTCCTGGCGGGCGTGTTCGTAGAGCAGCCCGAGTCCGTCCCGCCAGCCGCGCGGGGCGGGGACGAGGGACGGTACGCGGAAGTCGGGAAGCGCGCGGAGCACGTCGAGCAGGCCGCGGGTGCTGAGCGGCGGGGGCAGGTCGGCGAGCAGGCCGAGCAGCTCGCCGCGCTGCTGCGGGGTGAGGGTGCGGCCGGGGCGGGCGCCGAGTTGGCCCTGGATGTCGGCCCAGGTGGGGTCGGGCGAGTCGGCACTCTGCTGGCGGTCGCGGTGGTAGCGGTCGTGGGCGTGGAAGACGGACTGGTAGACGTCCCCGCCGTCGGCGGGAAGCCGCAGGGTGCGCAGCCGCTCCACGCCGATGGAGGTGCCGCCGCCCCCGTGGTCCGCGCGGGACTTGAGCACGCCGACGACCTCGCCGCGCACCGGGTCGACCACGGGTCCGCCGGAGACGCCGAAGGGCAGGTCGTTCTGTCCCAGCCGGACCTGTTCCTCGGGCGACCAGGCGCTGATGGTGCCCTGCACGGTGAGCCGGCCGTCCAGGATCTGGAGCCTGCCCCCGGGGGCGGTCCAGCCGGCGTAGAACACCCGGGTGCCGCCGAAGTGCGGGTTGGGGCGCTCGGAGACGTACACACAGGTGTGGCCGACCGGTTCGCGCAGCCGGACCAGGGCGAGGTCGGGCGCGGGCCAACTGCCGGGCACGGGGCGCCCGGTCTGCTCCGGGAGCATCGCGGCGACCCGTCCGGGCACCGGGCGCGGGTCGTCGTAGGGGCTGTTGCGGTACACCACGGTGACCTCGCCCCCCTCCTCGGCGTGAACCACGTGTGCGCAGGTCAGAACCCAGTTCGGCGCGACGAAGAAACCGCTGCCGAGGAAGCTGACGGGCTCGTCGTGGGCATACCCGGCCCCCGCGCGATGAATGCGCACGGTGGCCCCCAGAACGAGGTCACGCAACGCAAGCTCCGCAGCACCGTCCCCCTCCGGTGCGCCCCCGCCGTACCCCACGCTCATCCCGGATGCCCCCACACGCCGGACGACGCTTCGGGCCGGGGGGCCGGTCGGGGTTCGGGTGCGGGGGTGTGCGGGCGGGCACCGGAGGCCGGCGCGCGGCCGGACCGGAAACCGGGGACCGAGGCCCGTGCCGCGGGGCCGATCCCCGTTCCCGGCGCGGTGGGCGCGGGCCCGGCTCCCGGCGCGGGCCCGCCCTGGACGGCACCCGGACCCGCCGCGCCGCCCGCGGGCCCTGCCTCCGGCCCCGCTCCCCCGTCCGGCTCCGGTCCGCTCCCGCCCGCCGTCCGGCCCGCTCCCGGTTCCGGCGGGCCTCCGTTCCAGGTCAGGGTGACCGTCAGTGCAGCCTTGGCCTCCCCGTCCGCGAGGAGGCCGACGACCTTGCCGGCCTTCGCGGTCAGCTCGATGCCGAACTCCACGCTGACCTCGTCGGGCCGGACCGCGCTCAGCGGACCGGAGAGCGAGCGCGCCACCCCGGTGATCAGCGAGTGCAGGCTCTCCACGCTGGCCTCCACCCGCTCGTGGAAGCCGGTGTCGGTGTAGGACAGCTCCCGCGCGTACGCCAGCTCCCCGGCGCCCGAGATCCGGGCCCACACCGGCGTGCCGTCCGGCAGCTCGATCCGCGCGACCCGCGTCGAGTCCCCGTCCATCGGACCCCGTCCTCTCCCCCGCTCGTCCCCGGCGCCGGCGGCCGCGGCCGGCGCCCGCGCGCCACCGGCTGCCCGCCCCGGCCGGGGGCTGCCTATGCTTTTCGTGTCCTCCTCCGGCTCCCCAGCCGGAACAGGCGGCGCCCTCTCCCCTCGCGGTCACGTCCGCGAATGAGGGTTCTTCCCGCCCGGGACCGGCCCTACCCCTGCACAGACCGACGGAGCGTCATCCATGTACTTCACCGACCGAGGCATCGAAGAACTGGAGAAGCGGCGCGGCGAGGAAGAGGTCACCTTCGAGTGGCTCGCCGAGCAACTGCGCACGTTCGTCGACCTGAACCCCGACTTCGAGGTCCCGGTGGAACGCCTGGCCACCTGGCTGGCCCGGCTGGACGACGAGGACGACGAGTAACCGCTCGGGGCGCTTCCCGGAGCGGCGGACCGCTCCGGCCGGCTTGAACCGCGGGCCCGCCCGAAGGGGCAGGGCCCGCTCCGGCATGCCCGGACGCCGTCCAGCCCCTTCGTCCCCCGAAAGGGTGTCTTGACTTCCCGTGGCCACGATATATCGTGAATGACAGGAGACGCGATATGGCGTGAAGGGTGGGCGATGCCCGCTCACCTCGCCTCGCCCAGCTCCGCCCGCCTGTCCGCGTCACGCCCGAGGAGGACCCGTGTCCGAGTGGACCGTCGCCGAACCCCAGAAGCTGAGCTTCGACGCCCCCGTGACCGAGCTGAACGTCCGCGTGGTCAACGGCACGGTGAACGTCGTGGGGACCGAGGAGAGTTCCGCCCGCCTGGAGATCTCGGACATCGAGGGCCCACCCCTGATCGTCACGCACCGGCACGGCACCCTGACGGTGGCCTACGAGGACCTGCCCTGGAAGGGCTTCCTGAAGTGGCTGGACCGCGAGGGCTGGCGCCGCAGCGCGGTGGTCACGCTGGCCGTTCCCGCCAGCACCCGCGTCGAGGTGGGCGTGGTGGGCGCCGCCGCCGTCGTCTCCGGGGTGCGGGGCCCTTCCGTGGTCAAGGGCGTCACCGGCGACACCACCCTGGTCGGCGTCTCCGGCCCGGTCCGCGCGGACACCGTCTCCGGCAGCGTGGAGGCCCAGGCCGTCCGGGGCGACCTGCGGTTCAAGTCGGTCTCGGGCGACCTGACGGTGGTCGAGGGCGCGGGCCCCTCCGTCCGCGCGGACTCGGTCAGCGGCTCCATGATCATCGACCTGGATCCGGACGGCCCCACCGACGTGCGGCTGACCAGCGTGTCCGGCGAGATCGCCATAAGGCTCCCGCACCCTGGCGACACCGACGTGGAGGCGAACACCGCGAGCGGCTCGATCTCGAACGCCTTCGACGGCCTGCGCGTCCAGGGCCAGTGGGGCGCCCACAAGATCACCGGCCGCCTCGGCTCGGGCACCGGCAAGCTCCGGGCCACCACCGTCTCCGGCTCCATCGCCCTGCTGCGCCGTCCGGCCGAGGAGGACGACGACACCGCCCGGGAAGCGGGCCCCGGCCCCGCCTCCCCCGCGGACGGCACGACCGACAAGAAGGTGCTCTGACATGCCCCCCGTCTTCGCCCACGGCCGCCTCCGCCTGTACCTCCTCAAGCTGCTCGACGAGGCCCCGCGCCACGGCTACGAGGTGATCCGGCTCCTCGAAGAGCGCTTCCAGGGCCTGTACGCCCCCTCGGCCGGCACGGTCTACCCGCGCCTGGCCAAACTGGAGGCCGAGGGCCTGGTCACCCACACCTCCGAGGGCGGCCGCAAGGTCTACTCGATCACCGAGGCGGGCCGCGCCGAACTGGCCGACCGCAGCGGTGAACTGGCCGACCTGGAGATGGAGATCGGCGAGTCCGTCGCGGAACTCGCCGCCGAGATCAAGGCCGACGTCCGGGGCGCCGCGGGGGACCTCCGCCGCGAGATGCGCGCGGCCGCCTCCCGCACCCGCGCCGGCGGGACGGGCACCACCGGTCCGGGTTCCCGCGGCGAGTCGGGCGCCCGGAGCGACGCCGAGGCGTGGCGGACCGCCAAGGAGGAGATGCGCCGGGCCAGGCAGGAGTGGAAGGAGCAGGCCCGGCGCGCCAAGGACGAGAGCCGCCGCGCCCGTGAGGAGGCCCAGCAGGCCCGGCGTCAGGCCCAGGAGGCGCAGTCGCGGGCCGACGCCCGGGCCCAGGAGGAGATGCGGCGCCTCGCGGGGCAGGTCCAGGAGCGGGTGCAGGACCACTTCACCCGCGGGGACTGGCCGACCGGCGTCCGCGAGGGCCTGGCCGAACTGGCCCGGGAGTTCGGCGACTTCGGCGACTTCGGCAAGGAGCACGCCCGGCGGACCGGCGCGGCGGGCGCCGGGAGCGCCGAGGCCGAGCCCGGCCCCGAGTACTCCGAGACCCCGCCGGACTTCCCGATGGAGTACGCGCCGGACTGGACCCACGAGCCCCCCACCGGCGACCCGGCCCGCGACCTGGACCGCCTGCTGGACCGCTTCCGGGACGACGTGCGGGACGCGGCGCGCGACCACGGCGTCACCGGGGCACAGCTCCAGGGAGTCCGCCGTCATCTGTCGGCGGCCGCGGCCCGCATCGGCGCGATACTCCACGAACCCGAGGTCTGAGCCGCGTTGGAGGGGTTCCGCGTCAGCAGGCCTGCGCGCTCCCCTCGCCGTACAGGACCCGCCGCAGCGACTCCCGGGTCACGCCGTAGTCGGCGAGCACCTCGGCGGGGACTCCGGGCCGCGCGGTGAGGGCGAGCAGGAGATGCTCCTCGCCGATGCGCCGGTCACGGCGGCCGGCGGCGGCGCGCAGCGCTCCCTGCAGCACGTCCTTGGCGTCCCTCTCGAAGGTCCGGCGGCCCGGTCGGCCGCCCGCGTCCCGGCGGTCGCAAAAGAGGGTACCGGCGCCGTGCGCCTGCTCGACCCTGGAGACGATCTCCGTGACGTCGATCCCGAGTCCGGCGAGGGCGTACGCGTCCGCGCGGGTCGGGCCCGCCCGGCGCCGCGCCTCGGCCGGCGCCTCGCGCACGGATTCCTTGCGTTCGGCGAGTTGGAGCGCGGCGAAGGCGGAGGAGGCCCGGCCGCCCTCGCGGTCGAGAGGGGCGAGCAGCAGATGTTCGGCGCCGGCGGCTCGTACGCCGGCGCGGTCCGCGTGGGTGACCGCGCCCTGCACGACTTCACGGCCGTCCCTGGTGGAGCATTCGAACATCACTGCCTCCCGTATTCGACCAAGGTTGACAAGGAGGTCCGCAAGAAGGCGGGCCCGGGCATCCCGGACCCGCCCGCTCCGAAGAGATGTTCAGGAGTTGCTGAGCACGATCTTGCCGAAGTGATCGCCGGACTCCAGCCGTTCGAAGCCCTCACGGGCGCGGTCCAGCGGGAGGATCTCGTCGATGACGGGACGCACCCCGGTCGTGGCGCAGAAGGCGAGCAGGTCCTCCAGTTCGTCCTTGGTCCCCATGGTGGAGCCGACCACTTTGAGTTCGAGGAAGAAGATCCTGGTCAGCTCGGCGTGCGAGGGGCGGTCGCCGCTGGTGGCACCGGAGATCACGACGGTGCCGCCGGGACGCAGGGACTTGACGGAGTGCGACCAGGTCGCGGCGCCCACGGTCTCGATGACGGCGTCCACCCGCTGGGGCAGCCGCGCTCCCGGCTCCACTGCCTCGACGGCGCCCAGTTCCAGCGCCCGCTTCCGCTTGGCCTCGTCCCTGCTGGTCGCGAAGACCCGCAGTCCGGCGGCCCGGCCGAGCACGATCGCGGCCGTGGCGACACCCCCGCCCGCGCCCTGCACCAGAACCGAGTCACCGGGCCGCACACCGGCGTTGGTGAACAGCATCCGGTACGCGGTCAGCCAGGCGGTGGGCAGGCAGGCGGCCTCGGCGAAGGACAGTTCCTTGGGCTTGGGCAGCACGTTCCAGGTCGGCACGGCGACCTGTTCGGCGAAGGTGCCCTGATAGCGCTCGGTCAGGATGGAGCGGGGTTCACGGGGGCCGACCCCGTGCCCGCTCTGCCCGATGACGGAGTGCAGGACGACCTCGTTGCCGTCCTCGTCGATCCCGGCGGCGTCGCAGCCGAGGATCATCGGCAGCCGGTCCTCGGGGAGTCCCACGCCCCGCAGGGACCAGAGGTCGTGGTGGTTGAGGGAGGCGGCGCGGACGTCGACGGTACTCCAGCCCGGCCGGGCCCCGGGGGCCGGACGCTCCCCCAACTCCAGGCCCGAGAGCGGCTGGTCACGGTCGATGCGGGCGGCATAGGCGGCGAACATGCCGTCGACGATAGATACCGCCCCGCCCCGGCGGAACCGCCCGACGGTGTGACACACACCCTCTTGCGCAGCGACCCTCGAAGGGGCCCGGCACCGGGCGGCGCAGGGAGCGGCCGATGCGGGACGGCGAGCTCACCGGCACCGACCGTCTCCGCCGATACCGCGCCCGGCGCTTCCCGCCTCCCCCGCCCTGACCGGCACCGCGCACAGCCCGCACCCGCCGCTTCCTCGGCCCAGCGGCACCACCGCCGCCCCGAGCATCCCGGCCACCGCCCGGCCCGCCCCACCGGATCGGCGCCCGGCCCGCCTCGCAGCCCGCGTGTGAAACACCGCACACGCCCCCCGCCAAAGGCGCCGCACGGGCGAGCGCCCCCGCAAGCCCGACCCCGCACAGCACGAACGGCCCCGCCCCTCAAGGGGCGAGGCCGTTCCCGTCGAACACTTGCGCGCAGGCTCAGCGTCGGGCGACGCCCTCCGCTCGGGCCGCGGCCGCGACGGCGGCGGTGACCGCCGGGGCGACCCGCTCGTCGAACGGGGAGGGGATCACGTAGTCGGCGGAGAGGTCGTCCCCGACGACGGAGGCGAGCGCCTCGGCGGCGGCGATCTTCATGCCCTCGGTGATCCGGGAGGCCCGCACCTGGAGCGCCCCGGCGAAGATGCCGGGGAAGGCGAGGACGTTGTTGATCTGGTTCGGGAAGTCCGAGCGACCGGTGGCGACGACCGCCGCGTACTTGTGCGCGACCTCCGGGTGCACCTCGGGGTTCGGGTTGGCCATGGCGAAGACGAAGGCACCCTTCGCCATGGAGGCGACCGCCTCCTCCGCGACCGTGCCGCCGGAGACGCCGATGAACACGTCTGCGCCGGCCAGCGCGTCCTCCAGCGTGCCGGTGAGCCGGGCCTTGTTGGTGAAGGAGGCCAACTCCCGCTTGACGTCGGTCAGGTCGGTCCGGTCCGCGGAGACGACGCCCTTGCGGTCGGCGACCGCCACGTCCCCGATGCCGGCCTCGACCAGCATCCGGGCGATGGCGACGCCGGCCGCCCCGGCCCCGGAGATGACGACACGGAGCTGCCCGATGTCCCGCCCGCTGAGCCGGGCGGCGTTGCGCAGCGCGGCCAGCGTGACGACGGCGGTGCCGTGCTGGTCGTCGTGGAAGACCGGGATGTCCAGCCGCTCCTGCAGGCGCCGCTCGATCTCGAAGCAGCGCGGCGCGGAGATGTCCTCCAGGTTCACCCCGCCGAAGGAGGGGGCGAGCCGGACGACGGTCTCCACGATCTCGTCGACTCCGGTGCAGTCGAGGGCGATCGGCACCGCGTCGACCCCGCCGAACTGCTTGAACAGGATCGCCTTGCCCTCCATCACGGGGAGGGACGCCTCGGGGCCGATGTCCCCGAGACCGAGCACGGCCGTGCCGTCGGTGACGACGGCGACGACCGAGGACTTCCAGGTGTAGTCGTTGACCAGCTCCGGCGTTTCCGCGATCGCGGTGCACACGCGCGCGACGCCGGGGGTGTACGCGAGGGAAAGGTCTTCCGTGTCCCGGATCGGCACGGTGGCCCGCACGGCCATCTTGCCGCCGCGGTGCAGCGCGAAAGCGGGGTCGAAGGAGTCCAGGGGCTCGGCCCCGCCCTCCGGTCCGGCACCGCTGTCGCTGCGAGGATTGACGATCTCCGCTGCCACTTTGTCTTACCCCTTAGGTATGCATGGTTGAGGGTCGACCACTCCGGGTGAGGAGTGGGCGGGCACCGCGTACGGCTCGATTGACGGATACGTACGAGCACATACGCGACGGGCGCGCCGCACACGCGCCCTGAGCCCCGGATGAGGGGTGTAAAGAACCTTCATACCGGACGGACGGGCGGACCACGAGTCCATTAGGCGCAAGGTCACATGTCGCCCCGGAATGCCGCCCGGCCCGCCCGGCCCCCCGCGCCCCCCTTGCACGGCGACCCCGCGGGCGCACCTCAGAGGAACCTCAACCGCCCCGCGAATCCCCCGAATCCCCGCACACCGGCCGTCCGGATCGTGAGACCCCCTGCGGATCTTGCGGTGTGAGCAGCCCATTTCCGCAGATCATCCTGCATGAATCGAGTGCTGATGTACCGACCTGATGCGGTTCTCGACCACCCGTTATCCGATTTTGACATTGTGACCGGCCTGAATGGCGTACCCCGAATGGCAGGATGCCGTAAACCCACGAGGTCGCGGCACCCGAAGGTGTGTGTTCTCGTCGACCTCACCGGTACGTCTTCTCTTCCCATCCGCCGGAGGAACCACGATGACCGCAAGCTCCACCCGTCGTACGACCGCACGGTCCCGGATCGCAGCGGCCGGTGCGATCGCGGTCGCAGGCACCCTGATCCTCACCGGTTGCGGCGACCAGACCAAGGGCAAGGACTCCGGCAACGCCTCCTCCACCGCGCCCCTCGCCGACCTGCTTCCCTCCGACCTCCGGGACAAGGGCGAGATCAAGGTCGGTTCCGACATCCACTACGCCCCGGTCGAGTTCAAGGACTCCTCCGGCAAGGTCGTCGGCATCGACCCGGACCTCGCCACCGCCCTCGGCAACCAGCTCGGTGTGAAGTTCAGCTTCCAGGACGGCACGTTCGACGGCCTGCTCACCGGTCTGCGCTCCGGCCGGTTCAACATGGCCATGTCCGCGATGACGGACAACAAGAACCGTCAGGAGGGCGTCGACCCCGACACGGGCAAGAAGGTCGGCGAGGGCGTCGACTTCGTCGACTACCTGACGGCCGGCGTCTCCATCTACACGCGCAAGGGCGAGACCAAGGGCATCACCGGCTGGTCGGACCTGTGCGGCAAGAAGCTCGCCGTCCAGCGCGGCACGGTCTCCGAGGACCTGGCCAAGCAGGAGACCAAGAAGTGTCCGGGCGGCAAGAAGATCAGCATCGAGCCGTTCGACGACGACCAGCAGTCCCAGACCCGGCTGCGCTCCGGCGGCGTGGACGCCGCCTCCTCCGACTTCCCGGTCGCCGCCTACGCGGTGAAGACCTCCGGCGGCGGCAAGGACTTCGAGGTCGTCGGCGACCAGGTCGAGGCGGCCCCGTACGGCATCGCCGTCGCCAAGAAGGACACGCAGCTGCGTGACGCGCTCAAGGCCGCGATGAACGCGATCATCAAGAACGGCGAGTACGCGAAGATCCTCCAGAAGTGGGGCGCGCAGGACGGCGCCGTCAAGGAAGCCGCGATCAACGGCGGCAAGTGATCCGCGGAACCTCAGCGGCCACCGAGAGGCAATTCCTGTGACTGACATCGAGAAGACGGCCGGGGACAAGAGCGCTCCCCCGGCCGCGCCGGAGGCCATCAGGGCCATCCCGGTCAAGCACTACGGACGCTATGTGTCCGCCGTCGTCGCCATCGCTCTGCTCGCGGCGATCGTGTACGCCTTCAGCCAGGGCAAGATCAACTGGGCCGCGATCCCCGACTACTTCTTCGACGACCGCATCCTGACCGGTGTGGGCAAGACCCTGCTGCTGACGGTCCTGTCGATGGTGATCGGCATCGTGGGCGGCATCGTCCTCGCGGTGATGCGGCTGTCGAAGAACCCGGTGACGTCGTCGATCGCCTGGTTCTACATCTGGTTCTTCCGCGGCACCCCGGTGCTGGTGCAGCTGTTCCTGTGGTTCAACCTGGGGCTCGTCTTCGAGTACATCAACCTGGGCCCGATCTACAAGAACTACTGGTCGGACTTCATGACGCCGCTGCTGACGGCGCTGCTCGGCCTCGGCCTCAACGAGGCCGCGTACATGGCGGAGATCTGCCGCGCCGGTCTGCTCGCGGTGGACGAGGGCCAGACCGAGGCGTCCCACGCGCTGGGCATGAGCCACGCCAAGACGCTGCGCCGGGTCGTGATCCCGCAGGCGATGCGCGTGATCGTGCCGCCCACGGGCAACGAAGTGATCAACATGCTGAAGACGACCTCGCTCGTGGCGGCCGTCCAGTATCCCGAACTCTTCCGCTACGCCCAGGACATCGGACAGAACTCGGGCGCACCGGTGGAGATGTACTTCCTCGCCGCCGCGTGGTACCTGATCATGACCTCGATCCTGAGCGTCGGCCAGTACTACATCGAGCGCTACTACGCCCGAGGCTCCAGCCGACAGCTGCCGGACACTCCCTGGCAGAAGGTGAAGGCGAACATGACCTCCCTGGGCCGGCCTCGAGGATCGGTGGGGGCATGAGCGACACGCTGAGCAAGAACGACACCCCGCCGAAGGCGGTCGTGCCGATGGTCAGGTCCGAGGGCGTGCACAAGTCCTTCGGCGCGGTGGAGGTCCTCAAGGGCATCGACCTGGAGGTGAAGCCGGGCGAGGTGTTCTGCCTCATCGGCCCCTCCGGCTCCGGCAAGTCGACGTTCCTCAGGTGCATCAACCACCTGGAGAAGGTCAACGCCGGCCGCCTGTACGTCGACGGCGAGCTGGTCGGCTACCGCCAGAAGGGCGACAAGCTGTACGAGCTGCGGGACAGCGAGGTCGCGCTGAAGCGCCGGGACATCGGCATGGTCTTCCAGCGCTTCAACCTCTTCCCGCACATGACGGCCGCGGAGAACGTCGCCGAGGCGCCCGTGCAGGTCAAGGGCGTCTCCAAGCGGGCGGCCCAGGAGCAGGCGATGCAGCTGCTGGAGCGGGTGGGCCTCGGCGACAAGGCCGGCAACTACCCCTCGCAGCTCTCCGGCGGTCAGCAGCAGCGCGTGGCGATCGCCCGGGCGCTCGCCATGGAGCCCAAGCTGATGCTCTTCGACGAGCCGACCTCGGCGCTCGACCCGGAGCTGGTCGGTGACGTCCTCGACGTCATGCGCGACCTCGCCGAGTCCGGCATGACCATGGTCGTCGTCACCCACGAGATGGGCTTCGCCCGTGAGGTGGGCGACAGCCTGGTCTTCATGGACGGCGGAGTGGTGGTCGAGTCCGGCCATCCCCGGGACGTCCTCACCAACCCCCGGCACGAGCGCACCCAGTCGTTCCTGTCGAAGGTGCTGTAGGCGTCCCGGACGGACCGAGGGGCGGTACGGGTGATCCGTACCGCCCCTTGGCCGTGCGTCACCTCAGTGCCAGCAACAGCGTGTCGGAGGGGGAGCACCACACCGGCCGGGCCTCGCCGAAGCCCTGGTCGCCGAGGGCGCGGGCGTGCCAGGAGGCGGACGGGGTGTCACCGTCGGCGTGTTCGCCGTAGATCTCGAAGCGGCGGGCGGTGGGGCCGGCGAGGGCCGGGTCCTGGGCGGCGAGCTGCCACCACTCGGCCCAGTCGAGTGCGCCGTCCCGCCTGGCCCGGTCCATCCGGGCGTGCCGCTGGGCGCGCTCGGCCGCGTTGATCCGGGGCGTGGACCCGTCCGCCATGTGGTCGGCGTTCATGAACACCCCGCCCTCCCGCACCAGTTCCGCGAGCTGCCCGTACAGCGTGGTGAGCGGCCCGGTGCGCAGCCAGTGCAGGGCGGTCGCGGTGAGCACGGCGTCGTAGGAGTCGTACGGG
Source organism: Streptomyces sp. NPDC001781 (assembly GCF_053596035.1). NCBI lineage: Bacteria > Bacillati > Actinomycetota > Actinomycetes > Kitasatosporales > Streptomycetaceae > Streptomyces > Streptomyces sp. NPDC001781. Next base: position 163,261 of record NZ_JBSFFI010000011.1, read on the forward strand.
AGCGCCGCCGGCCAGCCGCCGTCCCTGAGGTCGGCCTCCACGAGCGTGACCCGGTCGTCCCCCGCGAAGGTGCCCCGCGCGATGGCGAGCAGGGCCGGGTCGAGGTCGACCCCGGTGCTGGTCGCCTCCGGGAACCGCGCCAGCAGCCGCGCGGTGATCGTGCCCGTACCGCAGGCGAGGTCCAGCACGCGCGGGGCCGTACCGGCGAACGCCTCCACCATGTCGAGCATGACCCGGAACCGCTCCTCGCGGTCGGGCATGTACCACTCCTGCTGCCGGTCCCAGCTCTCCTGCCAGGCGGCCCAGTCCGTCCCCGTCCCTGCGGTGGTCACGATTTCCCAGCCCCTTCCGCGCACGCGTAATACCCTGGAATCGCGCCCGGCTATTACCCGACCGCGGACACGACCATAGAGCGCTCCCGTAAGGACTACAAGTGGAACTGGCCCATTACTCGGACTATGCCGTACGCCTCGTCAACAGCGAGGAGCCGGGCCAGGGCAAGGACTCCCTGACCTCGGTGGAGGCCGTCCGCGACCTCTTCGGCGTGAACGCTTCCGCGGGCCGCCGCGCCACCGACGCCGATGTCACCCGCTTCCGCTCCGTCCGTGGCAGGCTGCGCGCGGTGTTCGAGGCGGCGGACGAGGGGGACGAGACGCTCGCCGTGGACCTGCTGAACTCCCTGCTGCTGGAGTTCCCGGTGAGCCCGCAGATCTCCGGCCACGACTTCCGCGACGACGACGGCCGCCCGCTGTGGCACATGCACCTGGCCGATCACCCGTCGAACGCCACCGCCGGCTACGCGGCCATCGCCGCGATGGGACTGGCGTTCCATCTGACCGAGTACGGCGTCGACCGGCTGGGCCTGTGCGAGGCCGCTCCCTGCCGGAACGCCTACCTGGACACCTCCACCAACCGCTCCCGCCGCTACTGCTCCGACCGCTGCGCGACCCGCGCGAACGTCGCCGCCTACCGCGCCCGGAAGCGCCTGGCCGCCGACCGGTCCGACAACAGCGGTCTGACCGCGGAGAACGCCCAGCGCACCACCGCCAGCGGCGAGCGCCGCCCGGCCGGCGGACGGTAACGCAGCCAGGCCCGCCCGAGGATCAGCTCGTCGGGTACGACCCCGTAGTCGGTGCTGTCCCCGCCGGCGTACGGGTTGTCGCCGAGCACCCACCAGCCGCCCTCGCGCCGCTCCACCGCACGCTTGACGACCAGCAGATCCTGCTGGAAGGGGTGACGCAGGACGACGATCCCGCCCGGCCGGACAGGGGCGCCGTAGCGCAGCAGCAGGCGGTCCCCGTGGTGGAGGGTGGGCACCATGGAGGGGCCCGTGACCTCGGCGAGCCCGAAGGGCGGCAGTGCCCTGTCCCGCTCGCTCTCCCGCGACAGCTCCGGCATTCCCGGCACCTCCCCGGTCCGTTCCTCCACAGTCCCAGTCTGACCCCGGACTTTTGCCCCGAGCCCTGGGGGGCACTCGGGAAAACCGGTCCCCCAGGGAGTAATGTCCCACCTGAGAAGACGATCACGAGGAAGGAACGCTCCATGCTTTCCCGCCTGTTTGCCCCCAAGGTCAAGGTCAGCGCCCACTGCGACCTGCCCTGCGGTGTGTACGACCCCGCCCAGGCCCGCATCGAGGCGGAGTCGGTGAAGGCCATCCAGGAGAAGATGGCCGCCAACGACGACCCGCACTTCCAGGTCCGTGCCACGGTGATCAAGGAGCAGCGCGCCGAGCTGGCCAAGCACCACCTGGACGTGCTCTGGAGCGACTACTTCAAGCCGCCGCACTTCGAGAGCTACCCCGAGCTGCACACGCTCGTCAACGAGGCCGTCAAGGCCCTCTCGGCCGCCAAGGCCTCCACGGACCCGGCGACGGGCCAGAAGGCCCTGGACTACATCGCCCAGATCGACAAGATCTTCTGGGAGACGAAGAAGGCCTGATCCTCCGGGTCCGGCTTTTCTGGCTGTGTGACCGCACCCGGTCCCTCGCGGGGACCGGGTGCGGTCTTTTGACGGGTACGGGGCATTGCCGGCCCAGGCGCGGGCGCCGCGGCGACATAGGCGGGCCTTCACGGGTTATCCGCCAGGCATGGAGAAATCGCTGAGTGGACTCGGGCCCCGCGACGAGGACGCGTCGGCCGGGCCCGGCACCCGTGTCGGGCCGACGGAGCAGGTGGAGCGGCGGGCGCCGGACTCCCTGACGGATCTGCCCGCCCGTTCCTGGGGTGAGGTGCTGAAGGGCACCCTGAAGGAGTTCCAGAAGGACGAGCTGGTCGACCGGGCGGCGTCGCTGACCTACTACGGCGTCCTCGCGCTGTTCCCGGCACTGCTGGCGCTGGTCTCCCTGCTGGGACTCGCCGGCCGGTCGACGACCCGGAAGGTGCTGGACAACATCCAGCAGCTCGCCCCGGGGCCCGCCCGTGACGTCCTGCGCGCCGCGGTGCAGCAGATGCAGGACAAGGGCGGGATCGGCTCCGTCATGGCGGTCGTCGGTCTGGCGCTCGCGCTGTGGTCGGCCTCCGGCTACGTGGCGGCCTTCATCCGCAGCGCGAACGCCGTGTACGACGTGCCCGAGGGCCGTCCGGTGTGGAAGCTGCTGCCCGTCCGGCTCGGGGTGACCGTGCTGCTCATGGTCATCGCCGTGATCAGCGCGCTGATCGTGGTCCTCACCGGCAGCGTGGCCCGGCAGGTCGGCACCACGCTGGGCATCGGCGACACGTTCCTGACGGTGTGGTCGATCGCCAAGTGGCCCGTGCTCGCCGTCCTGGTCACGATCATGATCGCGATCCTGTTCTGGGCGACCCCGAACGCGAAGATCCACAGCATCCGCTGGATCACCCCGGGAAGCTTCCTCGCCCTGGTCCTCTGGCTGATCGCGTCGGCGGCCTTCGCGCTGTACGTGGCGAACTTCTCCTCCTACAACAAGACCTACGGCGCCATCGCGGGCGTGATCGTCTTCCTGGTGTGGCTGTGGCTCACCAATCTGGCGATCCTGCTCGGCCTGGAATTCGACGCGGAGACGATCCGCCACCGCGCCATCGCCGGCGGCCACCCGGCCGACGAGGAGCCCTACGTCGAGCCCCGCGACACCCGCGCCTGGGACGAGGAGGACCGCAAGCGGCTGGAGTCCTGACCCGAGGGTCCTAACCGGCCGCCTTCCACTGCTGGACGTCCACCACCGCCGACACCGGAACCGCCCCGTACACGTGCGGGAACTCCTCCCCCGTAGGGGGCATCGCCTCGTACTTCAGCGGGGCGTCCAGCAGGGCGGGGTCGACGACCAGGACCACCAGGTCGTCCCGGCCTGGTTCCTCCCCGTACAGGAAGGCGGCCACGCGCGGGAGTTGGGCCCGCGTGGAGAAATGGATGTAGCCGACCTCCTGGAGGGTGCGGCCCCGGGTGGAGACCTCGTAGGAGCCCTGCTCACGGGCCGCTTCCCAGAGGGCGCGTTCGGTGACGTGGAGGATCTCGGGGGGCTGGGTCTCGGACTGCTGGGTCATGGAGGCCACGGTACGGGCCGAGGCACAGGCCGGGTTGTGGCACGGTCCCGGTTTCCACACCGGGACCCACGCGCCCAGCGTCTTGCGGCGGCCGGCGACCACGTCGACGGACTCGCCGCAGGTGGGGCAGACATGAACTTCCCTGTCCATGCACCAAGGGTAGGACGGGTGGGCCCCGCGCGCCGTGGGGATGCGCGGGACCCGGCGGACATGCTCAGCTACTGCGCCGCGTGACGAACTCCGCCAGGGCCAGCAGACCCCCCGCCGCCTCCGGGGCCGGGACCGCCCGGGCCAGCTCCTGGACCGCGCCGGCCATCCGGTCCGCGGCCTCCGCCTGGGCCCAGTCCCGGCCGCCCGCCTGCTCCACCGCGACCGTCGCCCTGGCGATCTCGGCGCCGTCCCCCGCCGTGTGCGGACGGGCGTACAGCGCGGCCAGTTCGGCCCCCGCAGGGGTGCCCGAGGTCAGCGCGGCGACCACCGGCAGGGACTTCTTGCGGACGGCGAGGTCGGCACCGGCGGACTTGCCCGTGCGCCGGGGATCCCCCCAGATGCCGATCACGTCGTCGATGAGCTGGAACGCCAGCCCGGCCTGCCGGCCGAAGGCGTCCAGCGCGTCCACCACCTCGTCCTCCGCGCCCGCGTACAGCGCGCCCAGGGCGCAGGCGCAGCCCAGCAGAGCACCGGTCTTAGCCTCGGCCATGGCGAGCACCTCGGCGAGGGCGACCTCGCCGGGTGCGCGCTGCTCCAGCGCCGTGTCGGTCTGCTGCCCGGCGCACAGCTCGATCACGCACTCCGCGAGCCGGGCCGCCGCCCTTCCGGAGGCCGGGTGCCGGTCGCCGGCGAGCAGCCGCAGCGCCAGGGCCTGGAGGGCGTCCCCGGCGAGGACCGCGTCCGGATCACCGAACACGGTCCAGGCCGTGGGCCGGTGTCTGCGGGTGGTGTCGCGGTCCATCACGTCGTCGTGCAGCAGTGAGAAGTTGTGGACCAGCTCCACCGCCGCCGCGGCCCGCACGGCCGCCGCCCGCGCCTCGCCGCCGCCCAGCGCGGACGCCGCGGCGAGGACGAGAGCGGGACGGATCGCCTTGCCCGCGTTGCCCGCCGCCGGGGTGCCGTCCGCGTGGCTCCAGCCGAAGTGGTAGAGCACGATCCGGCGCAGCTGCGGCGGCAACGACTCGACGGCGGCGCGCAGTTCGGGGTCCACGACACCCCGTGTGCGCTCCAGCAGGATGACCGCCTCGTGCGCCGGAGTGTCCTCCGTCGCCTGTCGTGGCCTGGGGACCGCGTCAGGCGGCACCGGCGCCGGGCATGCCCCGGTCTCCAGGGTGGATTCGCTCATCGTTCCCCCTCACCGGCCTGCACGGTCGCACTCCCGTCCCGGTGTTCGCCGCCGGGACGGGAAGCAGGTGATCGCGTCACCGCCACCGGCCGATCTCCACGTTCTCCAGCACGCCCAGCGCGTCGGGGACCAGCACGGCGGCCGAGTAGTAGGCGGTCACCAGGTAGTTGATGACGGCCTGCTCGTTGATGCCCATGAAGCGCACCGACAGGCTGGGCTCGATCTCGTCCGGGAGGCCGGACTGGCGGAGGCCGATGACACCCTGCTCGGACTCGCCGGTGCGCATCGCGATGATCGAGGTGGTGCGGGCCTCGCTGACCGGGATCTTGTTGCACGGGTAGATCGGCACCCCGCGCCAGGTGGGGATGCGGTTGCCGCCCACGTCGATGGTCTCCGGGACCAGTCCGCGCTTGTTCAGCTCGCGCCCGATCGCCGCGATGGCGCGCGGGTGGGCGAGCAGGAACTTGGTGCCCCGGCGGCGGCTGAGCAGCTCGTCCAGATCGTCCGGGCCGGGGACGCCGTCGTGCGGCTGGAGCCGCTGGTCGTACTCGCAGTTGTGCAGGAGGCCGAACTCGCGGTTGTTGACCAGCTCGTGCTCCTGGCGCTCCTTCAGCGCCTCGACCGTGAGCCGCAACTGCTGCTCGGTCTGGTTCATCGGCTGGTTGTAGAGGTCGGCCACGCGGGAGTGGATGCGCAGCACGGTCTGGGCGATGCTGAGCTCGTACTCGCGCGGACGCGCCTCGTAGTCGACGAAGGTGTGCGGGATGTCGGGCTCGCCGGAGTGGCCGGCCGCCAGCTCGACCTCCTTCTCGCCGTACTTGTTGGTCGGCTGGTCCGGGAGTGCGCGCAGCCGGCCGACGTGCTCGCTCAGGGAGTCGGAGCGCTCGGCTACCTGCTCGAAGTCCGAGCGGCTGAGCACGAGCACCGTGCACGCGGTGGCGGCACGGGCGGTGTACTCCCAGATGGCCTCGGGGTCCAGCAGGGCCTGTTCACCGAAGTAGGCGCCGTCGGCGAGGACTTCGAGCACGGCGTCGTCGCCGTACGGGCCCGTGCCGATCTTCTCGACGCGGCCGTGGGCGAGCAGGTACACCTTCTCGGTGCGGCTGCCGAAGGAGCTGATCACCTCGCCCGCGGCGATCTCGTGCTGCCGGCAGCGCCGGGCCAGCTCGGTGAGCACCTCTTCGTCGTCGTACGAGCGCAGCGCGGGCAGTTCGCCCAGCTCGGCCGGGATGACCTCGACCTGGTCCCCCGTCTTCACGAAGGTGATGCGGCCGTCCCCCACGGCGTACGTCAGCCTGCGGTTCACCCGGTACGCGCCGCCCTGGACGTCCACCCAGGGCAGGTTGCGCAGCAGCCAGCGGGAGCTGATCTCCTGCATCTGGGGTGCGGACTTGGTGGTGGTGGCCAGGTTCCGCGCGGCCGCCGTGCCCAGGGACTGCTGCGGCTTGCCCTGTTCCGTGCGGACCTCTTCGCCTACCGACATAAAGAATTGCCCTCCCATGTATGCCCGTGCCGAGTCTCGCTGGGCACCGGTCTCGGGGCCGAGCCTGTCATCACGGAGTGTGCTCGCACCATTACCCGAAAGAAGGGGAATGGATCATCGGACTACTGGGCAGACTGGGCGATCGTGTCGACCCCGGCGCGGAATTGGCCGGATCGGCTCGCACAGCGAGCGAACGATGTGGTCCCCGCACCCGCACGTCGGTACAAGCACCGTGAGCGGGCCGGTGCAGCCGGCCCGCACGGAACATCCCGGACGGCACGAAGGAGGCGGCCATGTCCCCACCCATGTCCGCGAGCGGGTTTCTGAGCGCGTTGAAGGCCGAGGGCCTGAAGGTCGTGGAGGTAGGCAACTGGCGGACCCACAACCGCAACCACAAGGGCCCCTGGGGCCCGGTGCACGGCGTCATGATCCACCACACCGTCACCAGCGGCAGCGCCCGCACCGTGGAGCTGTGCCGCGAGGGCTACGACGAGCTTCCCGGCCCGCTCTGCCACGGCGTGATCACCAAGGACGGCAAGGTCCACCTGGTCGGCCACGGCCGCGCCAACCACGCCGGCCTCGGTGACGACGAGGTGCTCCGCGCGGTCATCGCCGAGAAGGGCCTGCCGCCCGACAACGAGTCCAACACCGACGGCAACCGGTACTTCTACGGCTTCGAGTGCGAGAACCTCGGCGACGGCGAGGACCCCTGGCCCGAGGCCCAGACGGAGGCGATCGTGCGGACCGCCGCAGCGATCTGCCGCCACCACGGCTGGACGGAACGCTCGGTCATCGGCCACCTCGAGTGGCAGCCCGGCAAGGTGGACCCGCGCGGCTTCACCATGGCCTCGCTGCGCGCACGGATCAAGGCGCGGCTGAAGGACTGAGGTCCCCGCCCGGAAGCTGGGGCGACAATGGCCGGATGACCAGCGCCGACCCCCTCGCCCCGGCACTCCCCTCCCCCCTCGCGGAGGTGCGGGACGACCGCTTCTCCCGGCACGGCGTACGGCTGCTGCTCAAGCGGGACGATCTGATCCACCCGGAGCTGATCGGCAACAAGTGGCGCAAACTCGTGCCCAACATCGAGGCGGCCCGGGGCCGGGCGCTGGTCACGTTCGGTGGCGCGTACTCCAACCACCTGCGCGCCACCGCGGCCGCCGGGCGGCTGCTCGGCCTGCCGACGATCGGTGTGGTGCGAGGCGACGAACTCGCCGGGCGCCCGCTGAACCCGTCCCTGGCCCGGTGCGCGGCCGACGGCATGCGGCTGCACTTCACCGACCGCGCCGCCTACCGGCGCAAGAGCGAGCCGGAAACCCTGGCCGCGCTCCTGGACGCGGCCGGCGCCCGGGGCGCGTACGTCGTCCCGGAGGGCGGCAGCAACGCCGAGGCGGTGCGCGGCTGCGTGGCGCTCGGCGAGGAACTGGCGGGCCGCGCGGAAGTGGCCGCGGTGCCCTGCGGCACCGGGGGCACGCTCGCCGGGCTGGCCGCCGGACTCGCCCCCGGACAGCGGGCGCTCGGCGTGTCCGTGCTCAGGGGCGGCTTCCTCACGGACGAGGTGGCCGCGCTCCAGGAGCGGGCCTTCGGCGCCCGCACCGGCGACTGGTCGCTGGAGGAGCGCTTCCACTTCGGCGGCTACGCCCGGACGACCCCGGAACTGGTCGCCTTCGCGGCGGACTTCGAGGACCGGCACGGAATGCCCGTGGAGCGGCTGTACGTCGCCAAGCTGCTGTACGCGCTGACGGTGCTGGCCGGGGAGGGAGCCTTCCCGCGCGGGACCGCCGTGGCCGCGGTGATCACCGGCCGACCCTTCCCGGACAGTACGTTTTAGGCCACTTCCCGGTACGCGGCCGCCTCCTCCAAGTCCAGTCGGCGCAGCAGGGCGCGGAGCATCTCGTCGTCGATGTAGCGGTGATCGCGCAGGCGTACGAAGACGTCGCGCTCGGCGCTGATCATCTCCCGCGACAGCCGGCGGTAGGTGTCGTCCACGGACTCGCCGGTGACCGGGTTGGCCTGGCCGAGGCGCTCCCAGACGGCGTCGCGGCGACGCTCCATGACCGCGCGCAGCCGGTCGGCGAGCGGGGTGGGCAGGGCGTTGCGCTCGTCGGTGAGGAGTGCGTCGAGCCGGGACTCGGCCGCGCGGGACGCCTGGGCCTGGGCGTTGGCCTCGGCGAGGGTGTCCGCGCGCGGGTCGCGGCCCGGAAAGCGCAGGGCGCGGATCAGCGGGGGCAGGCTGAGTCCCTGGACGACCAGGGTGCCGATGACGGTGGTGAAGGTCAGGAAGAGGATCAGGTTGCGCTGCGGGAAGGGGTGCCCGCCGTGCACGGTGAGCGGGATGGAGAAGGCGATGGCGAGGGAGACCACGCCCCGCATACCGGCCCAGCCGGTGACCAGGGCGCCCCGCCAGGTGGGGTTCTCCTCGCGTTCCCGGATACGGGCGGACAGCAGGCGGGGCAGGAAGGCGGCCGGGTAGACCCAGGCGAGCCGGGCCACGACGACGACCACGAAGAGGACCGTCGCGTACAGCGCCGCCCGCACGCCCTCGTTGGCGCCCAGTCCCTCCACGACGACGCGCAACTGGAGACCGATGAGGGCGAAGACGGCGGACTCCAGGATGAAGGCGACCATCTTCCACACCGCTTCCTCCTGGAGCCGGGTGGCGAAGTCGACCTCCCACGCGCGATGGCCGAGGTAGAGCGCGACGACCACGACCGCGAGCACCCCGGAGGCGTGGAACTGCTCGGCCACGCCGTAGGCGACGAAGGGGATCAGCAGCGACAGGGTGTTCTGCAGCAGCGGCTCGCGCAGGTGCGTGCGCAGCCAGTGCAGCGGCGCCATGAGCACGAGGCCGACCCCGACCCCGCCGACGGCGGCGATCGCGAATTCGGCCAGCCCGCCCGCCCAGGTGGCGCCCTCCCCGATGGCGGCGGCGAGCGCGACCTTGTACGCGGTGATGGCGGTGGCGTCGTTGAACAGGGACTCGCCCTGCAGGATCGTGGTGATCCGGGACGGCAGCCCCAGCCGCCGGGCGACCGCGGTGGCCGCGACCGCGTCGGGCGGCGCCACCACCGCGCCCAGCACCAGCGCGGCGGTCAGCGGCAGGCCGGGCACGACCAGATGCGCGACCCAGCCGACGACGACGGTGGCGAAGAGGACGTAGCCGACCGACAGCAGCGCCACCGGCCGCAACTGGGCCCGCAGGTCGAGGTAGGAGCTGTCGCCGGCCGAGGTGTACAGCAGTGGTGGCAGCAGCAGCGGGAGGACCACCTCGGGGTCGAGGGTGTAGTCCGGCACGCCCGGCAGGTAGGAGGCGGCGAGGCCGACACCCACCAGCAACAGCGGCGCGGGTACCGGTCCGCGCCGGGCGACGCCCGCGACGGCCGCGCTCCCGGCGATCAGCAGCAGGAGCGGCATCACGTCCATGTCCTTCGCCCACCCTCGTTCTCCGCGCGGCTCCCCGCGCTCCCGACGTAATCTGGCAATCATGAAACAGTGCACGCACGTTGCCGCGCTGCCGCTCCCGGCGCCCGGTCCGCTGAGCGAGACGTGCCTGGAGTGTCTCGCGGAAGGGACCGACCCGGTGCAGTTGCGGCTCTGCCTCACCTGTGGGCACGTCGCCTGCTGCGACTCCTCGCCGAACCGGCACGCGACGAAGCACCACGCCGACTCGGGTCATCCGGTGATGCGGACGTTCGAACCGGAAGACGACTGGCGGTGGTGTTTCGTGGACCACGTACTCGTGTGACAGTGGACGGTACGGCGGTGTTCCCGGTGGTTCGAGCGCCCGACGCCTGGGTACGTCAACCCGGCGCACGCTCTTCCCATTTGAATCCGCCCCACCCCCTAGACACGGAGCGTATACAGAGCTTTACTGTGAGTAACGCCAGGGGGCCGGGGGCGCGGGGACAGGAACGTTCCGAGCGCGATAGCGTCACCGCGGAACCACGTACGCGTTACCCCGGGGGGCGACCCTCGGCCCCGTGAAGCTTGTACCACCATGGAGGTGAGGGTGTCCCAGATCGCAGGCGAGCCCACGGCGAACCAGGACTTCGTGGAAGTCCGGCTTCCGGCTGCGGGTGCCTACCTGTCGGTGCTGCGGACGGCCACGGCCGGTCTGGCGGCCCGCTTGGACTTCACCCTGGACGAGATCGAGGACCTGCGCATCGCGGTCGACGAGGCCTGCGCGATCCTGCTCCAGCAGGCCGTGCCGGGCTCCGTGCTGAGCTGCGTCTTCCGCCTCGTCGACGACTCGCTGGAGGTCACGGTGTCGGCTCCGACCACCGACGGCCACGCGCCGTCGCGCGACACGTTCGCCTGGACCGTGCTGTCGGCCCTGGCGGGCAAGGTGTCGTCCGCCGTGGACGAGGACCGGACCGTGTCGATCAGTCTCTACAAACAGCGCGGCGCGGGCCCCGGCCCGGCGTGAGGAACGGGGACGGTCCGGTGCGGGACGAAGAGCGCGGCGCGCGAGAACTGCCGGCCAAGAAGGCCGAGAGCCTGCGGGCGGTCCCCCAGGACGGCCCCCGGCACATGGCCGACGGCGTCGACGGCATCCCCGAGCAGGCACGGCCCCACCCGGAGGACGACTCCGCGCAGGCCGGCGGCGAGGGTGCCGTGCGGAGCGCGCCTTCGGCGGGGCGCGGCGGGGAGCGGCCCGCCGACCGCGCGGGGGCGGGGGCTCGGGGAAGGGCTACGGGCGGGACGATGAGCGAGCACGAGCGAGACGCCGAGGACACCGTGCCCGGCGCGGACACCGTCCGGGCGGCACGGCACGACCCGCAGGACCGCAGCGGGGCGCGGGCGCTCTTCGTGGAACTGCGCACCCTGAAGGACGGCAGCCCCGAGTACGCCGAGCTGCGCAACCGGCTGGTCCGCATGCACCTGCCGCTCGTCGAGCACCTGGCGCGCCGCTTCCGCAACCGCGGCGAGCCGCTGGACGACCTCACCCAGGTCGCCACCATCGGTCTGATCAAGTCGGTGGACCGGTTCGACCCGGAGCGGGGCGTGGAGTTCTCCACCTACGCCACTCCCACGGTCGTGGGCGAGATCAAGCGGCACTTCCGCGACAAGGGCTGGGCGGTCCGGGTGCCGCGCCGGCTGCAGGAGCTGCGGCTGGCGCTGACCACGGCGACGGCCGAGCTGTCGCAGTTGCACGGCCGCTCCCCCACCGTGCACGAGCTGGCCCAGAAGCTGGCGATCTCCGAGGAGGAGGTGCTGGAGGGGCTGGAGTCGGCGAACGCGTACTCCACGCTGTCGCTGGACGTGCCCGACACCGACGACGAGTCCCCGGCGGTCGCCGACACCCTCGGCGCGGAGGACGAGGCGCTGGAGGGGGTGGAGTACCGGGAGTCGCTCAAGCCGCTGCTGGAGGACCTCCCCCCGCGCGAGAAGCGCATCCTGCTGCTGCGCTTCTTCGGCAACATGACCCAGTCGCAGATCGCGCAGGAGGTCGGGATCTCGCAGATGCACGTCTCCCGGCTGCTGGCCCGCACCCTGGCCCAGTTGCGGGAGAAGCTCCTGGTGGAGGAGTAGAAGCGCCCGGGCGGGGCGTTATCCGGCGCGGCCCGGCCCGGTGATCCCGAGGGCGCGGGTCGTGGCCGGGTTCACCAGCAGGACCAGCGCGCTCACCGAGACCACGGCCAGCGCGATACCCGCCCCGATGGCGATGCTGTCGGCCTGGAGCAGGTTGTAGGCGACCGGCAGGGCGAGGATCTGGGTGATGACGGCGGGGCCCCGGCTCCAGCGGCGCACCCGCCACAGACCGCGCGCGGCGAGCAGCGGCAGCAGGGCGAGCACCAGCAGGGTGATCCCCCCGGTGACGGCCTGCCCGCGGTCGTCGGGGCTGCCGGCCAGGCCGAGCGCGAGAATCCACCCGCCGCCCACGACGAGGGCGATTCCCTCCAGCGCGGCCAGCCCGGCGGCGTACGTCAGGCGGCGCGGGCGCTCTCCGGCGGGCGAGGCGGTGTCGGCGGTCTCCGGCGCGGGGGTCTGCTCGGGGGTCTGCTCACTGCTCACCCGAGAAGGGTAGCCCCGTGCGCGACGCGCACCGGAAGGTGCGTGGTGAGGCTCACGCCCTCTTCGTCCATGGATCTCCGGCTCGCCCTGGGCCGGATACCCCCCAGTAGGTACGCTGCCATGCATGCGTGCACTTCTCGTGGTCAATCCGGCGGCAACCACCACAAGCGCCCGCAGACGCGACGTACTGATCCACGCCCTCGCCAGCGAGATGAAGCTGGAGGTCGTCAACACCGAGTACCGCGGCCACGCGCGCGATCTGGGGCGGTCGGCTGCGGAGAGTGACGACATCGACATGGTGGTGGCCCTCGGCGGCGACGGCACCGTGAACGAGGTGGTCAACGGCCTGCTGCACGCCGGCCCCGACCCCGAGCGGCTGCCCGGTCTCGCGGTGGTCCCCGGCGGCTCGACCAATGTCTTCGCCCGCGCGCTCGGCCTGCCCAACGATCCCGTCGAGGCGACCGGTGCCCTGCTGGACGCCCTGCGCGAGCGCCGCGAACGCGTGGTGGGCCTCGGCCTCACCTCGGGCACGCCGGGCACGCCGGACGAGGCGGTGCCGGAACGCTGGTTCACTTTCAACGCCGGACTGGGCTTCGACGCCGGAGTTGTGGGCAGGGTCGAAAGGGAACGGGAGCGCGGCAAGAAGTCGACGCACGCGCTCTATGTCCGCCAAGTAGCAAGGCAGTTCATGGGTGAACCGAATCGAAGGCACGGCACCATCACCCTGGAACGACCGGGTGCGGAACCGGTGCCGGACCTCGCCGTCGCCATAGTCTCGAACACGTCGCCGTGGACGTATCTCGGCAATCGCCCGATGTACACATCGCCTAAGGCGTCGTTCGATAAAGGCATCGACGTGCTCGGGCTGAAGCGGCTCTCCACGGCCGCGGTTGCCCGGTATGCGACCCAGTTGCTCACTTCGTCCCCCGAGCGCGGACCCCATGGAAGACATGCGGTCTCGCTGCACGATCTGGACCGCTTCACCTTGCATTCGAAGGTCCCCCTGCCCCTTCAGATGGACGGTGACCACCTGGGGCTGCGGACGAGCGTGACGTTCACAGGCGTTCGCCGTGCACTGCGTGTGATTGTGTGAGCGGAACGGGCCAAAGTCCTTTCACTCGAACGTTTAGGCCACCGTCCACCCCATGGAAGTACGGCTGTGACCTAGTCGACACCGAGGAATCAAAAAAAATCTTCGGGAAGGGGTTGTATCCGCCGCCGAGGTTTGCGAGTCTCTACATGGCGATCGGGACGGCCCGCAAGACCGGCTTCCAGTGATCGCCAGAACCCCTCTTCAAAACAAAGGTCCACGCCGGGGAGACCCGGTGATCGGCCCTTCACTTGTTGAGGGACTCGTGAAAGCGTTCACATTCACAAGCAATCTGCATGTAATACCAAGGAGAGGTAGCAGCCATGGACTGGCGTCACAACGCCGTTTGCCGCGAGGAAGACCCCGAGCTGTTCTTCCCCATCGGCAACACCGGTCCCGCGCTGCTGCAGATCGAGGAAGCCAAGGCCGTCTGCCGTCGCTGCCCCGTCATGGAGCAGTGCCTGCAGTGGGCGCTCGAGTCCGGCCAGGACTCCGGCGTCTGGGGTGGTCTGAGCGAGGACGAGCGTCGCGCCATGAAGCGCCGCGCCGCCCGCAACCGTGCTCGCCAGGCTTCCGCCTGACGAGTCACCCCTGCTGACAGCCTGAGCTTGGCGGCGCGTGGGCCCGACGGGAACTCCCGTACCGGGCACCACGCTTCTCCCGCCCCCGAGCCGCAGCGCGCAGTACCCCCGATGCTTTCCCCGGGTCCCGGCTCAGCCGGACCAGGGGGGCTCCGCCCCGGCGGAGCAGCTCAGCAACGAGCACCAGCCTCGGACCATCACTGGTCCGGGGCTTTTCGCTTGCCCGTGCCGGTGCCCGGCTCCGGAGCCCGCCTCACTTCTGCGGGCGTACCGGGATGTCGAGGACGACCCTGGTACCGCGCTCCGGCGCCGGGACCATGTCGAAGGTGCCGCCGAGCTCCCCCTCCACCAGGGTCCGCACGATCTGGAGGCCGAGGTTGCCCGCGGTGTGCGGGTCGAAGCCCTCGGGCAGACCGACCCCGTCGTCCTGGACGGTGACCATCAGCCGGGCCTCCTTTGTGGTGCCGCCGCGCACCGCGGAGACCTCGACCGTGCCGGTGTCGCCCTCGCGGAAGCCGTGTTCCAGGGCGTTCTGCAGCACCTCGGTCAGCACCATCGACAGCGGAGTGGCGACCTCGGCGTCCAGCCAGCCGAAGCGGCCGCTGCGCCGGCCGGTCACCTTGCCCGGCGAGATCTCCGCGACCATCGCCAGCACCCGGTCGGCGATGTCGTCGAACTCCACCCGCTCGTCCAGGTTCTGGGACAGCGTCTCGTGCACGATGGCGATGGAGCCGACCCGGCGCACGGCCTCCTCCAGCGCCTCCCGGCCGCGCTCGGAGTCGATGCGGCGGGCCTGGAGCCGCAGCAGCGCGGCCACGGTCTGGAGGTTGTTCTTCACCCGGTGGTGGATCTCCCGGATGGTGGCGTCCTTGGTGATCAGCTCCCGCTCGCGGCGCCGGAGTTCGGTGACGTCCCGGCAGAGCACCAGGGAACCGATGCGGGTGCCCTTGGGCTTGAGCGGGATGGACCGGAACTGGATGACCCCGTCCTTCGCCTCGATCTCGAACTCGCGGGGCGCGTAGCCGCTGGCCGCCTTGGCGAGCGCCTCGTCCACCGGGCCCCTGGTCGGGGCGAGTTCGGCGGTGGTGCGGCCGAGGTGGTGGCCGACCAGGTCGGCGGCCAGACCGAGCCGGTGGTAGGCGGAGAGGGCGTTCGGGGAGGCGTACTGGACGGTCCCGTCGGCGTCCACCCGGATCAGGCCGTCGCCCGCGCGCGGGGAGGCGTCCATGTCGACCTGCTGGTCGGGGAACGGGAAGGAGCCGGCCGCGATCATCTGCGCGAGGTCCGAGGCGCTCTGGAGGTAGGTGAGTTCCAGCCGGCTCGGGGTGCGCACGGTCAGCAGGTTGGTGTTGCGGGCGATCACCCCGAGGACGCGGCCCTCGCGCCGTACCGGGATGGACTCGACCCGTACGGGGACCTCTTCGCGCCATTCCGGGTCGCCCTCGCGCACGATGCGGCCCTCGTCGAGGGCCGCGTCCAGCATGGGGCGGCGGCCGCGCGGGACCAGGTGGCCGACCATGTCGTCCTGGTAGGAGGTCGGGCCGGTGTTGGGGCGCATCTGGGCGATGGAGACGTACCGGGTGCCGTCGCTGGTGGGAACCCACAGGACGAGGTCGGCGAAGGAGAGGTCGGAGAGCAGTTGCCACTCCGAGACCAGCAGATGGAGCCACTCGAGGTCGCTGTCCCCGAGGGCGGTGTGCTGGTGGACGAGTTCGTTCATGGAGGGCACGCTGCGAGCGTACCGGGGGCGCGTCACCGGCCGGAAAGACACCCGCGGGCCGCGGCGCCTGAGAGGGACCCTCAGCCCTCCCCGCGCCGCAGCCCGGAGCATCATCGGCCGTGGGGTGTGCGGTCCCGGTCGGCCGAAGGCCGAGGAGCCGGAGCAGTCAGGGCAGAGAGCGCCGGTTCCTCGATCCGCCTTCCTGTGCGGGGAAGACGGAGGCTTGTCAGCTTGTCGTCCTGCGTAGAGCCTCTCTCGCATTCTGGACTAGACCACGCGGGCGTGTCCATGCCCCGAGGAGCCCGAACCCGTGGGCGGCGGGGCCGCACCGTACCGGCAGCCTAGTGCTGTGACCGGAAAGATTCACCGGCTCGCGGCGTCCGGCGGCTTTCCGGCGACCTTTCCAGTCACAGCACCAGCCCGGCCGGGGGTCTTCGGTCCGCCGGTTTCCGCCACCTGCGGCGGGTACCGCTCTGCTAGATTGGTCTAAACCACATAGCCAGCGCTCCCCCGGTCCCCTGCGACCCCCAGCCCTCTTCCAGATCGGCAGGCCCAGCGTGGAAGTTGTCATCGTCCCGGACGCCGCGGCGGGCGGCGAGCTGATAGCCGAATCCATGGCCCGGTTGCTTCGCCGCACGCCGGACGCCCTGCTCGGGGTGGCCACCGGCTCCACCCCGCTGCCCGTCTACCAGGCCCTCGCGGCCAAGGTGCGCGCGGGCGCGGTGGACGCCCGCCGGGCCAGGATCGCCCAGCTCGACGAATACGTGGGTCTGCCCGCCGACCATCCCGAGTCCTACCGCTCGGTGCTGAGCCGCGAGGTGCTGGAGCCGCTCGGCATCCCCATGGACGCGTTCACCGGCCCGGACGGCACCGCCGACGACGTGCGGGCGGCGTGCGAGGCGTACGACCGGGCGCTCGCCGCGGCCGGCGGCGTGGACCTCCAGTTGCTCGGCATCGGCACGGACGGGCACATCGGGTTCAACGAGCCGTGCTCCTCACTGGCCTCGCGCACCCGGATCAAGACGCTGACGGAACAGACCCGGATCGACAACGCCCGCTTCTTCGGCGGCGACATCGACCAGGTGCCGCACCACGTGATCACGCAGGGCATCGGCACCATCCTGGAGGCCCGCCACCTGGTCCTGCTCGCCACCGGCGAGGGCAAGGCGGACGCGGTCGCGGCCACGGTGGAGGGCCCGGTGGCGGCGATCTGCCCCGCCTCCGCCCTCCAGCTCCACCCGCACGCCACGGTCGTCGCGGACGAGGCCGCCGCCGCCAAGCTGAAGCTCGCGGACTACTTCCGCCACACGTACGCCCACAAGCCCGAGTGGCAGGGACTGTAGGAACGCCCCGGCCCCCGTGGGCGCACCACGGGGACCGGGAGCACGGGCTCACACCCCTGCGATGACCTCCGCCGCCGCCCGGCCGCAGACGCGGGCCGCGCCATGGGTGGCGAGGTGGAGGCTGCCCCGGGGCGGGGACTGGGGAACGCCCATCTCGACGACCACCGTGTCGGGGCGAGCGGTCAGGAGGGTGGCCAGGGCCTTGGCCATCCAGGGGTGGCGGTGCTCGTCGCGGACCACCGCGACCAGCCGGCGCTCCCCCGCCGCCGCGAGGGCGTCGGTGCCGGCCGAGTCGCCGGTGAAGGTTCCGGTGAGAGTGCCCGGCAGCAGTGCGGACAGCTCGGCGGCCACGCCCCAGGGGGTCTCGTCGCCCACCGCGATGTTGGCGACCGGGGTGAAGGCGGCGACGTAGGGCGCCTCGGCGAGCGGAGCGTAGGACTCACCGCCGGTCACCGTCAGGGCCCGGCGGGCGGCGCGCAGTCCGGCATCGGGGTCGGGTGCGGTGTCCCCGGTCGTGCCGTTCGCCGTCCAGGCGGCCAGTTCGCGTACCCGGCGGGCCGCGTCCGCGAGGCGCTCCTCGGGGAGTTCTCCGGAGCGCACGGCGGCCACCAGGGCGTCGCGCAGCCGCCGTACCGTCTCGTCGTCGGCCAGGCCGCCGCCCACGCAGATCGCGTCGGCGCCGGCCGCGACGGCGAGGACGCTGCCCTGCTCGATGCCGTAGGTGCCGCAGACGGCGCGCATCTCCATGCCGTCGGTGACGATCAGCCCCTGGAAGCCGAGTTCGCCGCGCAGCAGGCCGGTGAGGACCGGCCGGGAGAGGGTCGCGGGGCGGTCCGGGTCCAGGGCGGGGACCAGGATGTGGGCGCTCATCACCGCGCGGGTGCCCGCCGCGAGGGCGGCACGGAAGGGCGCGAGCTCGCGTGCCTGGAGCACGTCGGCGGCCACGTCGATCCGGGGCAGCGCGTGGTGGGAGTCGACGGCGGTGTCGCCGTGACCCGGGAAGTGCTTGGCGCAGGCCGCGACCCCGGCGGACTGCAGACCGGTGACATAGGCGGCGGTGTGCCGGGCGACCAGGCCGGTGTCGGCGCCGAAGGAGCGGACCCCGATGACCGGGTTGCCGGGGTTGGAGTTGATGTCGGCCGAGGGAGCCCAGTTGAGGTGCACCCCGCAGTCGGCGAGACGGCGGCCGAGTTCCCGGGCGACCGCGTGGGTCAGCTCCACGTCGTCCACCGCGCCGAGGGCGTGGTTGCCGGGGAAGGAGGAGCCGGTGCGGGCCTCCAGGCGGGTGACGTCGCCGCCCTCCTCGTCTATGGCCACCAGCACGTCGGGCCGCTCAACTCGCAACTGGGCTGTCAGCGAGGTCAGTTGCTCGGACGAGAGGATGTTGCGGCCGAACAGACCCACCGAGGCGAGGCCCTCGCCGAGCCGGCGCAGCAGCCAGTCGGGGGCGGTGGTGCCGGTGAAGCCGGGCTGGAGGACGGTGAGCGCGTCGCGCGTCAGGGTGTCGGTACTGCGGGCGATTGTCGTCATCGGGTGGCGTTATCCCTTCACTGCGCCCGCGGTCAGGCCCGCGGCCATCTTGCGCTGGACGAGGAGGAACAGCACGACGATCGGCACGGCCATCATGGTGGCGCCGGCCATCATCGGGGCGTACTCGGTGCCGTGCTTGGTGGTGAAGTTGCCGAGCCAGACGGTGGCCGTCTGGTTCTCCTGGCTGAGCAGCATCAGGGCGTAGAGGTACTCGTTCCACGCCTGGATGAAGCCGTAGACCGAGGTGGCGACCATGCCGGGGGCGAGCAGCGGGAAGACCACGCGGATGAAGGCGCCGGTGCGGGAGCAGCCGTCGACCATGGCCGCCTCCTCCAGCTCGCGCGGGATGTTGACGATGAAGCCGCGCAGGGTCCACACCGTGAACGGCAGGATGAAGGTCAGGTACGTGATAATCAGCCCGGTGAGCCTGTCGTACTGGTGCAGGTCGTTCAGCAGCAGGAAGACCGGGATGATCATGGCGACGAGCGGGACCATCTGCACCGCGAGGATGCCGACGATCACGATCTTCCGTCCCCGGAAGGCGAACCGGGAGATGGCGAGCGCGGCGAGCATGCCGACGACGACGCCGATGAGGACCACGGACAGCGACACGAGCAGGCTGCGGCCGACCGGCCCCCAGAAGTCGGCGATGTCGAGGGCCCGGCTGAAGTTGTCCAGGGTGAACCCGGTCGGCAGCAGGCTCGGGTCGGGATCGATGGCGTCCTTGGCCGGCTTGATCGCGGTGTCGAGCATCCAGTAGACGGGGAAGCCCGCGGTGGCGAAGACGAGGAGGCCGAGGATGTTCCAGCCGGCCCTGGAGGTCCGGCGGGCGGGGGAAGCCGTGCTGGTCACTCGACCTCTCCGATCTTGAGCATCTGGCGCATGTACACGGCGACGACGCCGAGCAGCAGCACCACGGTGATGAGGGCGATGGCGGAGCCCTGGGCGTAGTCGTTGACCACGAAGGCGCGGTCGTAGGAGTAGGTGGTCAGGAGCTGGAACTGGGCCTCGGGGTGGCCGTTGCGCATCACGAAGACCTGGGGGAAGACGCCCATGTCCCAGATGACCGACAGGGTCGTCAGCATGACGATCACCGGCTTGAGCACCGGCAGGGTCACGTACCGGAAGACGCCCCAGGAGCCCGCGCCGTCCAGCCGGGCGGCCTCCTCCAGCTCGGCTGGGACCTGGGTGAGTCCGGCGCTGAGGGTGATGACCACGAACGGCACCGCGCCCCAGACCACCAGCAGCATGATCACCGCGAGTCCCTCGGGACCGCTGGCGAACCAGTTGTGGCCGATCAGGTCGACGCCGGGCAGCTTGCTGACCAGGGCGTTGAGGATGCCGTAGTCGGCGTCGAAGAGCCACTTGAAGACGGTGGTGGCGACGATGACGGGCATGCCCCAGCTCGCCACCAGCGCGATGTTGATGAGGGTCTTCACCCAGCCGGAGACCCGCTGGAGCAGCAGGGCGATCAGCATGCCGAGGACCATCGTGAAGACGACGGCGCCCGCGGTGAAGCCGATGGTGCGCAGCACGACCTGCCAGAAGTCGCCGTCGCCCAGCACCTTGGAGAAGTTGCCGAAGCCGACGGACTCGGGCTCCTGGAAGCCCCAGAGCTGGGACTGGCCGAACTTCTGGAACGACAGGGTGACCAGCCGCACCAGGGGGTAGCCCATGACACCGGCGAGGATCAGCAGACAGGGCGCGAGCAGCAGCCAGGGAGTGGCGGCGCCGCCCTTGGCAGAGGCCGGGCGGCGGGACCGGGGCGGCGGGCCGGGCGGGGGCGCCTGCCGCCGCGGCGGCACCTTTGCAGGCGTGGTCGTGTCTGCGGCACTCATCGCGCTCCTCGGCGATCCCTGAAGTCCTGTGCGAGCGGTACGGCGGGCGCCGCGCGGGGGGGGGGGGGGGCCCCGCCGCCCCGCGCCCCGGGGGGGGGGGCAGCTAAGACGAGGGAGGGCGGGCCGGCGC
>NZ_JBSFFI010000012.1:0-178143 GCF_053596035.1 Streptomyces sp. NPDC001781
GTCCGGCACGGCACCTCGCCGCGTTGCCGCATCGCCCGAGTACGTCCCGTACGCGGGCGATGCTCCGCCTTGCGATGCACCGCACCGGACGCCGCGAGCCTTCCGGCGGACCCTTCCAGTCACAGCACCAGGCAGCGCGCCCCGTCAGCCGACGATCGCGACCGGTGCGTCCCACGCGCTGCGGTCCACGGTGATCGTGTAACCGCCGCGTGACTCCTTGCTGTTGACCATGTACTGGTGGGCGCGGCTGTGGTTGGTGAAGGTCTTGGGGTCCCAGGGCCAGTCGGTCGTGGTGGTGTTCTGCTGGTCCCACAGGGCGTACCAGAGGTTGCCCGGCAGGTCCGTCCTGTCGGTGGCGGTCGCCACGGCCTTCGCGCTGGAGCTGGTGAAGCCGTAGTAGCCCGCCCGGTAGACCTTGCCGCGCAGCGTCCTGGTGAAGGAACGGACGTAGGACAGCACGGCGTTGTTGCACGCCTTGTCCGTGATGTCGTACGGCTCCATGTCGAGGTAGACCGCGCTGCCCGGCTTCATGCCGAGCGCGGACGCCTTGGCCACCGCGTCCACGGCGTCCGTGGCCCCGAGCGACGTCGCGTTGGTGGTGGTCATCCTCTCCGGGTTGGCGCTCTTCTGGCAGGGCGGCTGGGCGCCGACGTAGAGGGGGACGAGCTTCCAGCCCTGGGAGTTGACCGTCTTCACCCAGGACGCGGTGAGGTTCGGCTGGGCGCAGCCGCGGTTCTTGCCGCCGATGTAGACGGCGGCGGCGCCGTAGAAGCCGGTCTTCCACGCCTTCATCGCCGCGGCGGACGGCGCGGTGCAGGTGTCGAAGGCGCGGCCGGTGAAGGTCCTCTGCGCGGGCCAGACGGTGGCCGCGCTGGACGCCTGCGCCGCGATGCCGGCCCCCGCGACGACCGCGACGCCGGCGGTGGCCCAGGCGAGGTGACGACTCTTCCTGGATAGCCGATGGCTGGACATCCCCACCCCGGATACTCATGCCCCACGGCGCGCGGACGGCGCGGCGCGAGGTGAACGATGTGACTTCCCGTGCGGCGGCCGTCCGGTTCCGGGACGGCGGGCGTACGAGGTGAGAGCACTCCAATGCAACGGGTGCGGGCGGGTGTTGCGGGCCGGTTGCGCCGGCTCCCCGGCGGTGCGGCCGGGGAACGGGGTGATCGCATTCCTTCGGCCGGGCGGGCTTGGGGCGGTCGCGTTCTGGGCACCGTCCTCCTACCGGTGTTCGGTGTCGGTGGGGAGGAGGGTGACGTGGAGCGTCAGATTCGAGTGCGGGTCAGTCGTCGGCCAGCGGCTCCGCGGGGCCAGGAGATCGACCGCAGGACGCCGTCGGGGCGGGTCCTGCCGTACTGAGACCAGGGCCGCCGTGGCGGCCGGGAGGGGCTTCAGGCGGCCAGCGGGGTCAGGACCAGCGGGGCGATCCGTCCCTCCAGCATGGCGCCCAGGCCCTGTACGGCACAGATGTCGGGGCGTTCCGCGATGTGCGCCGGGATGCCGATGGCCTCCTGGAGCATCTTGTCCAGGCCCGGCAGCAGCGCGGTGCCGCCGACCATCATGATGCCCCGGTCCACCAGGTCGGCCACCAGGTCCGGGGGGCATTCCCGCAGCACCTTGCCGATGCCGTCGAGGACGGCCAGCAGCGGGGTGTGGATCGCCTCGCGCATCGCGGCCGTGTCCACCCGCACGCTGCGGGCGAGGCCCGTGGCCACGTCCCGGCCGTGGATCTCGGTGGACGGCGGGCCCTGCGAGGTCAGGCCGTTGTCCGACAGAGCGATCTGGAGCGGGCGCACCGACTGGCTGGGCAGCATCAAATCGTGCTCGTGCCGCAGGTGTTGCACGATGGCCCGGTCCACCGCCTCGCCGCCGACCGGAATGCGCTCGGCGGTGACGATCGAGCCCAGCGACAGCACCGCGACCTGCGTGGCCGCCGCCCCGCACACCATGACCATGGTGGCCTCCGGACGCTCCACCGGGAGCCCGCAGCCGACGGCCGCCGCGATCAGCGTGTCCACCAGCTCCACCCGGCGCGCGCCCAGCCCGACCAGAGTCTCGATCGTCGCCCGGCGGGCCAGCGGATCGGCCTCGTGCGGGGTGCAGGCCGCCGCGCGGAGCCGGGGCTTGCGGCGCAGGGCCCGGCGCATCGGGTCGCCGATCAGGTGCCGCAGCATGCGCTGCGCCATCTCGATGTCGACCACCGTGCCACCCGACACCGGCCGCACCACCCGGATGTACTGCGGGGTGCGCCCGGTCATCTGCTCCGCGAAGTCGCCGACCGCGATGAGCGCGCCGGTACGGGTGTTCACGGCCGCCACCGAGGGCTGGTCGACGACGAGCCCGGCGCCCTTCACCCACACGCGGGCGCGGGCCGCGCCCAGATCGACGGCGAAGTGGCAGCGGCTCAACTGCTCCAGGCTGACGGTCACGGCAGTTCCTCCCGAGTGCGCTGACCATGGGCGGGCCGCCGGCTTCGGCGGGCCTCACTGGAATCCTGCGCGGGCACCGGCGCGGGTGCCTTCTGGAGGGGGCCGGGTGGGGCGCCGCTGAATGGGGGGTTTCCGCGCGGCTATGCCGTGTCGGGCTGGCCCTCGGCGGCCGGGGGTGTCAGCGCCCGCTTCATGATCTTTCCCATGTCGTTGCGGGGGAGCGCCGGGAGCAGGCGGAGCACGCGGGGCCGCTTGTGCGGGGCCAGACGGGTGGCCACGTGGCCGGCCAACTCCGCGAGCGTGGGCGGGGTTTCGGGGTCGGAGGGTACGACCCAGGCCACCACCGACTCGCCCAGGTCCGCGTCCGGCTCACCGGTGACGGCCGCCTCCGCGACCGCCGGGTGTTCCAGCAGGGCGTTCTCGATCTCGCCCGCCCCGATCTTGTACCCCCCGCTCTTGATCAGGTCGGTGGCCTTCCGGCCGACGATCCGCACGTACCCGCCGGCCTCCCGCACCGCCACGTCCCCCGTGCGGAACCAGCCGTCGGCCGTGAACGCGGCCTCGGTCGCGTCCGGCCGGTTCAGGTACCCGGTGAACAGGTTCGGGCCGCGCACCTGGATCTCGCCCACGCCCTCCCCGTCCCACGCGGTCAGTTCGGTGCCGTCCTCCTCCACCAGCCGCAGCTCCACACCGGGCAGCGGCACGCCGACGGTACCCGCGCGGGCCTCGCCGTCGACACGTACGGAGGTGTTCATCAGGGTCTCCGTCATGCCGTACCGCTCGATCACCCGGCGCCCGGTCGCCGCCGCGATCCGCTCGTGGTCGTGCACGGGGAGCGCGGCCGAGCCCGACACCAGGAGGCGGGCCCGGCCGAGCGCCTCGGCCAGCTCCGGGTCGCCCGGCAGGACCTCGGCCAGCCGGTGGTACATCGTGGGCACGCCGAAGACCATGGTCGCGCCGTCGTTCAGCTCGCGGGTCACGCCCTCGGGGGAGAAGCGGCCCAGGTGGCGGACCGAACCGCCGCGCCGGAGCGGGCCGAGGACGCCCAGTACCAGCCCGTGGACATGGAACAGGGGCAGCCCGTGCACCAGCACGTCGTCCCCGGTCCAGTGCCAGGCGTCGGCCAGCGCGTCCAGGGTCGCCGCGAGCGCCCGGCGGGGGACGACGGCACCCTTGGGCGGGCCGGTGGTGCCGGAGGTGTAGACGATCAGTGCCGGGTCCTCTTCCCCGCTGGTGTCCTCGGGGACCGGCCCGGTGCCGGAGACCTCCAGCCGGGGCAGATCCGCGAGGACGGGCGGGAGTTCGGCGCCGGGCGCGGTGAGCACCAGCGCCGGGTCGCTGTCGGCGAGGATGTGCGCCAACTCCCCTTCTCCCGACCTCGGGTTGAGCGGAACGGCGGCCGTTCCGGCGAGGAGCGCCCCGGTGACCGCCACGGCGGTCTCCAGCTCGGGCGTCGCCCACACCGCCACCCGGCCGAGGCCCCGCAACCGCCCGGCCACCGCCCCGGCGGCGGAGGCGAGTTCCGCGTACGACAGCGACCGGGCGCCGAAGCGCAGGGCCGTCCTTCCGGCCGTCCGTGGGTCCGTGAGGGCGGGGAACAGGGAGGACACGCGGGACTCCTTCGCTGCCGGGGCTCGACAGCCCCTTCCTACCCCACGGGCGGCACCATGTCCCCGACCACACAGCTCACGTGGTCCGGACCGCCCGCCGTGTCCGCCGCGTCGACGAGCGGCCTCACGGCCGTCTCCGGGTCCGCCGCCGCGGCGAGCAGCTCCCTGATCCGGCCCTCGGGGACGATCCGGGTCGCGGCTGGCGCCGGCGCACATCGGGGACAGCCGGGCCTGTCTGCTGCGCGAGGGCGGCCTGTTCCGCATCACCCACGACCACAGCCTGGTCCAGTCCCTGCTGGACGAGCGGCGCCTGACCCGGCGGAGGCCGAGAGCCACCCGCTCGTAGAGCCGCAGGGCCTTCGGTGAGAGCCCGGACGCCTTGGCGAACGCGCCGATGGCCAGCAGATCCATGTCCGTCCGGACTTGCTGGAAAATCCGGTTCCGCGCTTCGCCACCGATGCGGGGGCCTGACCGTAGGGGAAGGCCGACCAGGGTGTGCCGGTTCCGGGGTGCTTGCTAGCCTCGCGATCACCGAGCCGACGCAGACGCCCAGGGAGCCCGCCGTGCCGCGTATAGCCCTCGCCACCTACGACCCCGGCGCCGCGCCCACCAGAGACCCCGACCTGGCCGGTCTGGTCGCGGAGTTGCGGGCGGCGGGCGCCGACGCGGAGGCCCGGTTCTGGGACGACCCGGACGCCGACTGGGCCGGCTACGACCTCGTCCTCATCCGCTCCACCTGGGACTACACCTGGCGCCCCGCCGAGTTCCTCGCCTGGGTGGACCGGGTCGACGCGGCCACCCGGCTGCTCAACCCGGCCGCAGTGGTCCACTGGAACGCCGACAAGCGCTACCTCGGCCAGCTGGCGTCGGCCGGTGTGCCGACGGTCCCCACCCGCTACCTCCCGCCCGGCGCCGAGCCGGACCTGCCGAGCGGGCACGAGTACGTGATCAAGCCCGCCTCGGGTGCCGGGGCCCGGTACGCGGCCCGGTACACGCCGGACGAACGCGACCAAGCAGTGAGGCAGTTGGCGCACATGCACGCCGAAGGCCTGACCGCGATGGTGCAGCCGTACATGCGGGGCGTCGACCGGCACGGCGAGCGGGCCCTCCACTTCTTCGACGGGCGTCCGCTGCACGCCAGCCGCAAGGGTGCCGTCCTCGTCGCCGGCACGCCCTTCGACGCCGTCAAGACCCCTCATCCGGGGCGGGAGAAGTGGCAGCCGACCGCCGCCGAACTCGACGTGGCGGAAAAGGCGCTGGCGGCCGTACCCGGTGGCGCCGAGCAACTGCTCTACGGCCGGGTCGACCTCGTCGACGGCGAGGACGGGCAGCCCTGCGTGCTGGAGCTGGAACTCATCGAGCCCCATCTCTTCCTCGATCTGCATCCCGAGTCGACGCCCCGCGTGTCCCGGCTCGTCATCGCGGCCGCGCAGCGCGGCTGAGGCTCAGTCCCGCAGCGCGGTCCGCTGGAGCAGACCCCAGGTGAACTCGGCGGCCGTCTGGTGCCGCACCCCGTCGCGGTCCGGCGCGGTGAAGACCAGGGCCTGGCGGGTCGGGGCGGTGCCCTGGACCGGGCGGGCCGGGGCGAAGGCGCGGGCCACCTCCTCTAGGGTGCAGGACCACGGAGTGAGGTCCTCCAGCGTGCGCAGCCCGGGTGCCGGGGCGCCGGGGGCACGTACCAGCCACTCGGTGAGGACCGCCCCGCCGGGGCCGGTCACCAGCTCGAAGCGCAGGTCCGGCCAGAGCGGCAGCGGCCACCGCCACGCCTCGCACTGAAGGTCGCCGACGCGGCGCGGCTCCACCGACTCCGGCTCGCCCAGCACCGCGCGGTACCGGGAGACGGCCGGGCGTGACCTGGGCGAACGGGCCATCGCCTGCCAGTGCTTGTTCGCCTCCCGTATCTCGCTCGCGGACGCGCCCAGCCGCCTGCGGGCGTCCTCGGCCAGCTCCGGGTTGTGGTCGGCCATGCGGCGCAGCAGCACCAGGGAGAAGTCGAGAGCCATGCCGCCCATGGTGCCCGGCACGCGGGCGGCCATTGCCCGTCCGACCCGCGGTGGCTAGCCTGTTCGCCCCGCCGGTCGCCGGTCGGGGTGTCGAACACGGGCGTCGCGCCCGTCGAGCAGGCAAGGAGGCCGGACGTGGGACGCCTCGTGCCCGCCGTGACGCGGGCTTTCGACATCCTGGAGCTGTTCCTCGACGGGGACGGCACGCTCTCCGCGCCGGACATCGTGCGCAGACTCGGCCTCCCGCGCACCACCGTGCACGAACTGGTCACCACCCTCGCCGCCCGCTCCTACCTGGTACCGGTACCCGGACAGCCCGGCCGCTGCCGGCTCGGCGTGCGCCCGTACCAGCCGGGCGGCCGGTACGCCGAGCAGCTCGACCTCGCAGCGGAGGGCCGGTAGGTGGCCCGTACCGTCGCCGAGACCTGTGACGAGACGGTCCACGTGGCACTGCTGGAGGACACCGACGTCATCCACATCACCAAGGTCGACTCCACGCACGCCGTCCGCATGGTCTCCGCCGCCGGGCGCCGGCTGCCCGCGCACTGCACGGCCGTCGGCAAGATGCTGCTGGCCTCGCTGCCCGCGCCGGAGCCGGCCGCACGGGTACCCGACGGCGTCGAGCTCGCCGCGATGACACCGGACAGCCTCACCGACCCCGGCGAACTGCGCGGCGCGCTCGCGGAGATCCGGCGCCGGGGCGTCGCGGTGGAGCGCCGGGAGTCCAGCCCGGACCTGAGCTGCGTCGCCGCCCCGGTCCGCGACCGCACCGGGCGGGTGGTGGCCGCGCTGTCCATCTCGGTGCCGACGACCCGCTGGAGCGAGGAACGCCGTCCCGGGCTGGAGGCACTCGCCGCCCCGGGCGCCGCCGAACTCTCCGGGCGGCTCGGTCGCCGGGAGGCGGCGTGAGCGGCTGCGAGGTCGCGGTCGCGGCGCGGGCCGAACTGGGCGAGGGCCCGACCTGGGACCCGGCCACCGCCCGCCTGCTCTGGGTCGACGTGCTGGGCGGGCGCGTCCACACCCTCGACCCCGCCACCGGCCGCCGCACCGTCCGCACCACCGGCCAGCACGTCGGCGCCGCCAGACCCCGGGCCCACGGCGGCCTGGTGCTCAACCTGCGCGACGGCGTCGCCCTCCTCGACCCCGACGGGGCCTTCCGCTGGCTGCACCGCGACCCGGTGCCCGGCCGCCGCGCCAACGACGCCGCCGTCGCCCCCGACGGCTCCCTCTGGGCCGGCACCATGCGCTACGACGAGGCCGCCGGCGGCGGCACCCTGACCCGCCTGACCGGCGACGGCACCGCCACCCCGGTCCTGACCGACGCCACCGTGAGCAACGGCGTCGGCTGGAGTCCGGACGGCACGCTGATGTACTACGTCGACAGCCCCACCCGCCGCGTCGACGTCTTCGACCACGACGGCGAAGGCGTCCGCAACCGGCGCACCCTGGCCGTCGTCGAGGACGGCGCGGGCTTCCCGGACGGGCTGACGGTCGACGCGGCCGGCTGCGTCTGGGTTGCCCTGTGGGACGGCGGGGCGGTCCGCCGCTACACGCCCTCCGGTGTCCTGGACCGCGAGATCCGGCTGCCCGTCCCGCGCACCACCGCCTGCGCCTTCGGCGGCCCCGGCCTGACCGACCTGTACGTCACCACCGCCCGCGTGGGCCTCACCGCGCCCACCCCGCTGTCGGGCTCGGTGCTGGTGGTACCGGGCGCGGGAGAGGGGCTGCCGCAGCCGCCGTTCGCGGGCTGAGCACCGCCCCGCGGTCCTCGGCGGGCGCGCGACGACGGCCGCGGCGCCTCGCCGCGTCCCCGGACCGTCCGCACACACCCGGCGCAAGGACCGGCCCTCGGCCTCGCGACGCACCGCGTCCGGTCCGCGCGCCGGTCCGCCGAGGACCACGGGAGCGCTCTCAGAGAAGCCCCGCCGCCTTCCGCTCCTCAGCCGTCAGCGGGGGTCCCGACAGCGGTGGGCGCAGCGGGCCCACGGCGGCCGCCAGCAGCATGCGCGGGGCGAGCAGCGCCTCGGCGCCCGCCTCCAGCGAGGTCACGTCGGTCACCCGGCGCGCGACCCGGCCGTTGCCCGTGGCGGTGAGCAGCAGCCGGCCGACGTACGCGGCGACCAGCCGGTCCCGGACCGTGGGGCCGGCCGGAGTGGCGCCGGGGTAGAACACGTCGGCGCCGATCGCCAGGTCCCAGGCGGCCCGCACCGTACGGCCCACCGCTCGCTGCGCCCGCCGGGCCAGACCGGGCGCGCCGAGCCCGCCCCGCCGGAGCACCGTGTCCCGCAGGGCCAGCGCCGACAGGGCCGCCACCGACATGCCGTGCCCGTACACCGGGTTGAGGGCGCACACGGCGTCACCGAGGACGACGAACCCCTCGGGCCACTGCGACAACCGCTCGTAGAACAGGCGCCGGTTGGCGGTCGTGCGGGTGACCGTGACATCCGTCAGCGGTTCGGCGCCGGCCAGCAGCTCCCCGATCAGCGGATGCCGCAGTTCCTCCCGCGCGTAGCGCAGGAACCCGGCTCCGAAGGACGGCGGGTGGTCGGTGCGGGCGCCGATCAGGGTGACGAGCCACCCGCCGTCCTCCACCGGCAGCAGTACGCCGCCGCGCCCGATCCGCGCACCCCGTTGGTCGGGCTCGATGTTGACCACCGGGAAGCCGTCCCGTGCCCCCTCCGGCGCCCGGAACAGCCGGCTGGCGTACGTCAGTCCCGGGTCGACCTCCCGGCGCTCCGGCTCGGGCAGGCCCAGCCCCGCCAGCCAGTGCGCGGCACGGGAGCCGCGCCCGGTGGCGTCCACCACCAGGCCGGCGTCCAGAGTGCGTTCGGCGCCGTCGGCCCGCACCCGCACCCCGGTCACCGCGCGGCCGGTGCCGGTGGGGCCGAGGGCCTCGGTGCGGTCCAGCAGCTCGATCGCGCCGTCCGCCCGCACCAGGTCCCGTACCACCCAGTCCAGCAGGTCCCGCCCGGCCGGCAGCATGAACGCCGACTCCTGCCAGCGCCGGTACCAGCCGTGCGCCGACAGCGCCACCATGTCCGTGGTCATCGGCACCCGGCGCACCCCGGCCGCGCTCAGCTCCTCCAGCGCGCCCGGCACCAGTTCCTCCAGCGCGCGGGCACCGCCCGACCACAACTGGTGGACGTGCCGGGCCTGCGGCAGTCCCCTGCGCGGCTCGGGTCCGGCGGGCAGCGCGTCCCGCTCCACCACCGTGACACGGGCGCCCGTGCCCGCCAGGGCGCGAGCCGCGAGCATGCCGGCCAGGGAGCCGCCGAGGACGACGGCCGTGGGCTTCACTTCACTCATGTACGGCAACGCTCCCTGCTGGGTCGGCGGCCGCACGGGCACGGACCGCCGCGATCTCGTCGGGACGGCGGAGGGCACGGGAGACGGCCCCGATCTCCTGGAGCAGGTCGGTGGTGTCCGGCGCGGCCACCGTCGCGGGCGGCTCCGGCATCCGGGCCTTCGCCTCGACCGCGTCCAGGATGGTGACCGCCGACGCCAGCGCCCGCGCCCGGTCCGGCGGATGGCCGAGGCCGAGCGCGGCCTCGTACGCGCGGGCGCCGAGGGCGGTGTCGAGGTGCCGGGCCAGCGGCAGGAGCACGTCCCGGATGAACGTCTCGCGCCGGGTCAGGCGCAGCTCCGGGGCCGCCCGCAGCACCAACGGCACGCCTTCACCGGCCGACGCCCGCATCAGCACGTACAGCGGGCGCAGCCGGCGGTGGGCGACGCGGACGCGCCAGCGGTCGCTCGCGTACTGGCCGGCGTGCGGCAGGATGAAGCCGACCGCGATCAGGATGGCCGACAGCGCGGCGACCGGCGGCGCGAGGTCGGTGCTCAGCCAGTCCAGGTCGCCGCCGGCCCAGCGGGCGCCGACCGCGACCAGCTTGACCGCGTCGAAGATCAGGTTGAGCACGTAGCCCGCACCGAGCAGCTTCAGCCCCCAGCGCAGCCACGCGTCCAGCCCCTCGGCGCGCACCCAGTTCCACAGCAGGCGCGCGGTGATCAGACAGGCCAGGGCGTGCGCGCAGAGGTAGAGCAGGATCTCCTCGCGCATGAACGGGGTGGTCGCGTAGTAGGTGTCCAGGTCCCGCAGCCGCTCCACCGGCACGTCGGCCAGCAGGAACAGCAGCCACAGCACGGCGATCACCCCGCTGTACACCGAGACCACCCAGCGCCGGGCCCGCCGGGTGACCGCCGAGCGGCCGGGGCCGTTGCGCCAGGTGATGATCAGCAGCAGACAGGAACCGCAGAACGCGGTGAGCAGCGAGTAGCACCACGGCGCCGAGATGTTGGGCACCCCGGTCAGCCGGTTCACCCGGGCGATGGTGGACGGCGAGCAGAACACGAAGACGGCGCAGGCCAGGAGCAGCAGCCCGCCGACCGCGCGCAGCAGCGGGTCCCGCCACAGCCGGATGATCGTGGGCAGCTTGATCACCAGGGCGATGCCCAGCACCGCCGTGGGAATCCAGAAGGAGATCGAGAAGTCCCGCAGGGTGGCGGCGGGCTCCATGACCGCCGCGCTCACCGTGCCGCCCCGCCCCGGCCTCGGTAGCCGAGGGAACGCTGCACGAGGTCCAGGGGCTCCGCGGACCGCTCCAGCCGGGAGCGGAACAGGGTCGCCAGCCGGTGGCCGAAGTCCTCGGCGGCGGCCTCGTCGGCCTCGCGGGAGCCGTCACGGGCGGCCACCGTCAGCGCGGTCCCCTCCCAGCCGGACCCGTCCGCCAGCGCCAGGGTGGCGGGGCCGAGCGGCGGTTGGTGGCGGTGCCCGGCGTGCAGATGCCACAGCTCG
The DNA here is from genome assembly GCF_053596035.1 of Streptomyces sp. NPDC001781. NCBI lineage: Bacteria > Bacillati > Actinomycetota > Actinomycetes > Kitasatosporales > Streptomycetaceae > Streptomyces > Streptomyces sp. NPDC001781. Next base: position 10,838 of record NZ_JBSFFI010000012.1, read on the forward strand.
TGTCCCAGGATGACCAGCTGCTGCACGGCCTCGGCCCGTTCCTCGACGATGACCAGGTCGAAGTCCTGGAACTCCACCCACAGCCCGGTGACCTCGATCTCGTCCGGGAAGCGCTCGAACCGCAGCTCCACCGGCCGTCCGCCGCGCCGCGCGCTCATCGCCGCGCACAGGGCGCGGCACACCCCGCGCACCTCGGTCGGTGGTTCCGGCAACCCGGCCACCGCGGCGGCGAGTTCCCCGGCCAGGGCACGCATCGCACGGGCCGGACGGGAGGGGCGCAGCCGGGCGGCCAGTCGTACCGCTCGCGGCCGTGCGTCCGCGCTGACCATGTGCCGCACTCTCCTCCTTCGCCCCGACGCCGTCGCCGGACCGTCCGAGCGTACGCGCACGGGTGTGTCCACGTCATGCGGATCAGCGGGAGTGGTTCAACCGAGAACAACCCGTGCGCGTAAGGCCGTTCAGTGACCGGGGGAGGGCACCGGAGTCACCGGGACACCGCCCGCGGCCGCGCCCATGAGGGTCAGGCTCACCTTGCCCGGCCCGGACAGGGTGGTGAACTCCGACAGCACCGCCAGCGCCAGTGTGTTGGTGCCACGTGTGCGCAGAATCCCGTTCGGCAGCACGAAGGTGTGCTGCGGACCCACGTTGTTGATGTACTGCCCCATGTTCCAGCCGTTGAGGAAGATCTGCGCCCGGTAGGCCCGGTACGGATCGTCCTCTAGGCGCAGCCCGACGGAGGCGTCCACATCGCCCGGCACCGACAGCCGGAAGGTGGTGCGGTACCAGGTGACGCCCTGCCGCCGCTCCTTTCTCGGGAAGGCCACCGGCTTCCAGTCCCCGTCGTGGAGGCCGGGCAGGTGCCAGCCCTCCCGCTCCCCGTACAGCCCGCCGGTGTTCAGCGGTCCGCGCACCGGGTCCACGGCGCGCTCGCCCTGGAGCCGCCAGGACACCCTCGGCGCCGCTCCCGTGAAGGACACCGAGGTCAGACCGCGTGCCGCCTTGTGGGTGTCGTCGCCCTTGCCGTCCTGGTCGTGCTGCATGCGCCGCACCAGCACCGACAGCACGTGCCGACCGGGGGAGCGCAGCTGGGGCCGGACCGGGAAGGCGGCCGTGGCCTCCCAGGTGCCCTTGCGGATGGTGGCCGTGCCGTCCGGCACCGGCAGCCGGTGGGTGCCCAGCGGCTCCCCGTCCAGCCAGGCCATCAGCAGCCCCTGGGTACCGGAACTGTAGGCCAGCCGGACCGACTCGATCCCGGTACTCCCGGTGAACGTACCCCGGTACCAGACATCCCCGTAGTGGAAGCCGTAGTCGTCCGCGAACAGCACCGGGCCGCCCTCGGGCACCGGGGTGGTGCTGTACGACGTCGCGCGGTCCGCCCGGCGCCACCCGGAGTCGTCGAACCCCGGTCCCGCCTCCGGGTTCTCGGTGCGCATGCGCCAGCCGGTCAGCTCCGGGAGGCGGATCTCGGGCACCCCGGGCAGCGGGGCGGTGGTCATCAGGCTGCCGGAGAGGGTGGTCCGGGTCGGTACCCGGCGCCCGTTCCACACCACGGTGTCGACGCCGCGCGGGCCCCACACCTCCATCACCGACTCTCCGTCCAGATCGCCGGTGAGCCGGACCTCCGAGCCGTGCACCTCGGCGTGGCGCAGCAGCGCGGGGCCGTACACCACGAGGGTTCCGGCGGCGGTGTCGTACGGGAAGATCCGCAGCGAGGTGTCGTCGTCCGCGAAGAGCAGGACCAGCGGGGTCTCGGTCTCGCCGCCGCTGACCAGCACCCGGCTCAGCCCGGCCTCGCCGAGCGGGGCGCTGACGTGGAGTTCCCCACGCTCATAGGCCCAGCCGGCCTCCGGGTCGAGCCGGGTGACGTTCGGCTCCTCGGGGCAGTCCAGCACCAGGTCGGCCATGTCGCCCCGGCGGCCGGCGAACACGGCGACGTCCCGCGCGCCGGCCGTCACGCTCATGACGGGCTGGGCGGTGCTGTGCCGCATCCTCCGCCTGCCGAGACGCAGCCCGGTGACCAGCATGCGGGCGTCGCGGGCGGGAACGGTGATCCGCAGCTTCCCGGTGTCGGCCGGCAGCTCGGCGGTGACCGGCTCGGTGCCGTCGTTGCGCGTGACGTACACGTGCGCACCGGTGTCCGGGTTGGCCAGGTGGTAGACCTTCAGCCCGGCCACCTTCACGTCCGGGGCCCGGTCCAGCCGCGCGAAGTCCGGTACCCGCTGGAAGAGATGGCCGAGCTGGTGCATCGGCGCCATCTTCGGGGTGACGTTGCGGGCCTCGTCGATGGCCGCGCCGTAGTCGTACGAGGTGTAGACCACCGGCGCGGGCAGCCAGCCCCAACTGGTGCCGCCGAACGTCATGTAGACGTTGTGCAGGGTGAGGCCGTTGGCCAGGTTGGTCAGGTAGAAACGGCGCTCGTAGGCCGAGTCACGGGTGCGCCGCGCCTCCGGGTACCCCTTGCCGTCGAACCACGCGCCGCCCCACGGGTCGAACCAGCCGCCGCCGAACTCCGGCACGAATCCCGGCGTGCCGGGCGAGGCGGTGGAGCCCCCGGTAGGCCCGCCCTTTCCGAACCTCCCCCAGTCCGGCGGGGTCTGGGAGGGCGAGGGGTAGCCGTCGAAGCCGTACAGGTAACCCCGCTTCTCGCCACCGGTGTCGAAGGAGCCCGGCGTCCAGTGGCCGTTGCGTCCCTTGTCGTTGTGGAAGAGGGGCACGTCGATGCCGTCCGCCCGCACCTTCTTGTACAGATGGGACATGTACGCCCGGCCGGTCGGCTCGGTGACGTGGGAGTCGTACTCGTTCTCCAGCTGGTACAGCAGGACCGTGCCCCGGCCACGGGTGTACAGGTGCCGTCGGGCGATCCGGTTCACCTGCGTGAGCCACGCGTCGACGTGCCGCAGGTAGGTGGGGTCGGCGGTGCGCGCGGTGCCCCTGGTCACCGTCAGCCAGCCGGGGAAACCCCCGCCGTCGACCTCGGCGTTGATGTACGGGCCGGGGCGCAGGACGACGTACAGACCGGTCTCGGCGGCCGTGCGCAGGAACAGGTCCAGGTCACGGACGCCGGTGAAGTCGAAGCGGCCGGGGGCGGGGGAGTGGTAGTTCCAGGAGACGTAGACGCTGACCGCGTTGAAGCCGTGGGCCCGCATCTTCTGCAGCACGTCCCGCCACAGCGACGGGCTCGGCAGCCGGAACGGGTGCATCTCGCCCGACCACACCACCAGCCGCCGCCCGTCCACGAGCAGCGAGTACGGGTCGTACCCGATGGTGTGCCGCCGCCCGTCCACCCGCGGGGGCGCGGGCGCCGGTCCGGTCGGCACCCCTCTCGCCGCGAACGCCGAGGGCGCGCCCGGCCCGCCGCTCCCGCCCATGGCGAACCCGAGAGCGGCACACCCGGTCAGGGCACTGAAAGTACGTCTGCTGAGCGCCAAGGTCGTCCTCCGGTCGGCCCCCATGAGTAGCGTGGCAGGGCCATTCTCCACGGCCCGTCAGCTCGTGGCGGACCACGGGGGGCCCGGCGCGGGTGAATCACCCGGTACGCGGGCGTGGCGCGCTGGTGACGCGGGCGCGAATCGCGGGAGGTACGGGTGTGCGTACGCGTGTACCGGGTCGCGGCGCGGGCGGGGAGCGCCGAGCGGACCCGGTGTCCGTGCCCCGCTCCGCCGCGCCGGACTCAGCCCGTCGGCGCGGGTGCCACCGCGCCCGCCGCGTTCGGCCAGCTCTGGGCGTTGGGCCAGCCGGAGGCGGCGGCGGGGGCGAACTCGGGGGTGGCCGGGGTGCCCGGCGCGGTCATTCCGCGTACCTGGGCGGCCGTGAGACCGCCGCGCGCCGGGACGCCGGGTGGGGTGGGGCCCACAGTGGCGGCCGGGGCGGCCATCGGGGTGGGGACGGCCACGGGGGCACCGGCTGCGGCCGCCGCCGGTGCCGGGTACGGGGATGCGGGTGCCGGGATGGGCGGGGGTGCCATCGGGGGCGGGGGCGCCACGGGTGCCGGTTGCGGTGCCGGTGGCCGGGGGGACTGCTCAGGGGGCGCCTGCCGGGGCGCGGGGGTGGCCGGTACCGGCATCCCGGCGCCCGGTGGGGGTGGGGCGGCGGGGAGCGGCATGCCGGCACCGGCGGCCAGGGCCGCGGCGATGACGGGGGAGCCGGAGGAGGCCGTAAGACGGGTTCCCGCTCCGTTCGTCCCGCCGACCAGGCGGTCCACCGCCGCCGTGCCCGAGCTGTAGCCCGGTTCGGGCACGGCGGGGTCGTAGAGGACCTGCTCGAGGCCGGCCACCAGGCGGTGGACGTCGGTCTCGGGACGCACCGCGAGCCGCAGGAAGCGGCTGGACGAACCGATCGTGTCGCCGCACTCGCGGACCAGGATCCGGTGCTCGGTGAGCAGCCGGTCCTGGACCACGGTGCCCTCGGCGCCCACGGGGAGGCGTACGAAGAGGAAGTTGCCCTGCGAGGGATAGACGGTGAGGCCCGGCAGCCCCGACAGCCGGCCGGCCATCTCCAGCCGGTCGCGCCGCACCTGGAGCAGGCTCTGCGTGTACTCGGCGCCCTGCTGCCTCAGCATGAACACCACGTATTCCGCGAAGGAGCTGAGGTTTCCCTTGGGCAGCATCGAGCGGACCTTGTGCGCCAGCCCCGGGTTGGCCACCAGATACCCGAACCGGATGCCGTGCAGCCCGAAGCTCTTGCCGAGGCTGCGCAGCACGACCACGTTGGGCCGCAGCATCGCCTCCTGCACCACACTCGGTTCCGCCTCGGCGTCCGCGAACTCCAGGAACGACTCGTCGATCACGATCAGGTCCAGGTCGGCCATGGCGTCCATGAACTGCACCACCGACTGCCGGGGCAGGAAACCGCCGTCGGGGTCGCCGGGGTTGCAGATGACCGCCACCCGCGTCCCGCGCGCCCGGATGAACTCGGCGTACCGGCCGAGGTCCAGCGCGAACCCGTTGGACTCCTGGAGCGGGAACATGTCGACCCGCTTGCCCGTCTCCATCGGCTGGTCGGTCCAGCGGCCGAAGGCCGGCACCGGCACCGCCAGCGACTCGCGGACCAGCAGATGGTCGATCCAGGTGATCAGCTCGGTCGCGCCGTTCCCCATCGCCACGCACTGCGGCGGCAGCTGGAGCAACTCGCACAGCTCGGCGGTGACGGCGTCGGCACTGCTCGGGCAGGACGTGATGATCTCGCGCAGCCGGGACGCCATCTCCTCGAACATCGCCGGTGTCGGGAAGTAGGGGTTGCAGGGGGTGCAGAAGTCCACCGGACCCGTTCCGTCGCTCTCCCGTGCCGGCGCCGCCGTCGAAGGGCTGTGCGCGGCGGCGCTGCGGAACAACGAGGTGACGTTGTCGGGCAAGGGGACCTCCGTCGATGGGTGGCCCGCGCGGGGGGCGCGGGCCACCCATGCATACGGAGGACTCCGGGGTGGTGTTCAACTCGCCGCCGCTGTGACCTCTATCACCCGGCGTACGTCCCTCAAGCCCCCGACCTGCGCTTGTTCCACACGTCGAAGCCGACCGCCGGCAGCAGTGCCAGGACGAGGATCGCCGCCATCAGCGCGGCCGGCTTCAGCGCGAACAGCCTGAGTTGCGGCACAGGAGGCCCAGGGCAGGCGCCGGCAGCGGGAGAAATTTCGTCATGCGTTCGAAATGGCGGCGTGACAGTAGGCAGGGGGCGCCGGGGGTGTCAATGGGGCGAACACGTAACGGTTCCGGCAAAGGCGTGGGCGCAGGTGTCTCTCCCGCACCAAACCTTCACAGTGGCACCTAGGAACGTGACCCGAGTGGAATCTAGTCTTCCCGCGTCATGGACTACTGCCACCCGTGCCGACGGCACCTCAACGGCGCCCTGGTCTGCCCAGGCTGCGGCGCGCCCGCTCTGACAGCCGTCGCGCCGGCCGCCGCCGTCCCCTCTGGCGCGGTGGCGGACCCTTACGGGCAGAGCCCCCCACCGGCCCCCTACGGGCAGGACGTCCCCCATGGGCAGGAGTCCCCCTACGGGCACGACACCCCGGCCCCCACCCCCGGACCTCCCGCCACTCCCGATCCCCCGAAGGTCCCCCGACAGGCCGACCGGCGCGCCGCCCACGAGTCCCCTGCGGACCCCGCGGACCTTACGGCCCCCGCGGACTCCTCGGACCCCGAGGACCCCTACGGCGGCCCGGACCCGGACCCGGCCCCCGACGGCAGCCGCCGTGACCGCAAGGCCGCGGCCCACCGCCGCCGCAGGCGCCGTACCCTCCTCGTCGCCGGCGGCTTCGTCCTCGCGGCGGCCGCCCTGAGCCTCGCCGAACTCGGCGCCGACACCCCCTTCTCCTTCGACCGCCCGGCAGCCTCCGCCGACGCCTCCCCGGACGGCGGTTCCGCGTCGGTCTCCCCGGCCGGAACCGGGGCCCCGTCCACCGGCACCGCGGCGGGTGCGGCCGACGCCCCCAGCGCCTCCGCCTCCGCATCGGGCTCCGCCTCCGCCTCCCCTTCCGCGTCCACCACGAAGAAGGCGTCCGCGTCCCCGGCGGCGAACCCCACCACCGGCGGCCCCGCCACCGCCCCCCGGCACTCCGAGGCCCCCGCCCCCGGCGACCCGGTCCCGCAGAAACCCACTCCCACGCCCACGGCGGCCCCCACGACCTCCGCGCCGGCCCCGGAGCCGACCCCCACCAGGACCTGCGACCGCTTCCTGTGGTGGTGCGGCTGAGGGACGCGCGGCCCACCCGGCCACGACGTGTGATGACCCGCCCCGTCCCGGGCAGACGGACCCGACGACCAGGCCGCCCGCGTCCTCTCACCGGTCATACGAAACCGCGCACTACGCCATCCGAGGCAACGGTGACACCAACCGGGTTCCGCGGCGGTTGAGTCGAACAGGTACATCTCGCCGTACACGACCTCGGAATGCGCCGGCCGGACCCGGCGCCGTGCGAGGAGGAGCAGCGAGCAGCGGCTCAGTTGAGGAGAACCGGATGACACAGGACAGCACCGTCCAGGGCACGGTCGCCGAGGGGTACGAGGCGGTGCACGAGGAGTTCGCCGCCCTCGTCGCCGGTGAACAGCCGGACTACGAAGGCCAGTTGTGCGCCTATGTGGACGGCCGCCGGGTCGTCGACCTGTGGGCGGGCGAGGGCGTCGACGCGGGCTCGCTGTACGGCGTCCTCTCCTGCACCAAGGGCGCCGCCCACCTGGTCACCGCCCTCCTGGTGCAGGACGGCACCCTCGAACTGGACCGCAAGGTCACCTACTACTGGCCCGAGTTCGGCGTCGAGGGCAAGGGCGCCCTCACCCTGCGCGACCTCCTCGCCCACCGCGCCGGACTCGTCGGCACCGACACCGGCTTCAGCCCGGCCGAGCTGGCCGACGACCGCGCGCTCGCCGAACGCCTCGCCGACCAGCGCCCCTTCTGGCGCCCCGGCACCGCCTTCGGCTACCACGCGCTGACCATGGGCGCCCTCACCGGCGAGGTGGTCCGCCGGGCCACCGGCCACACCGTCCAGGAACTGTACGAGGAGCGCGTCCGCACCCCCTACGGGCTGGACTTCCACCTCGGCCTGCCCGCCTCCCGCGAGCCCCGCTTCCGCACCGCCCAGCCGATGATGCCGACCCCCGCCCAGCAGGCGGAGGCCGAACTGCGCCGCACGGGCCCGCACACGCTGCCCTCCATCGCCCGGAACCAGCACGCCCCCACCCCGACCGACCTGGAGTCGCTGCCCAACGACCGCGCCGTGCGCGCGAACGGCCCCGCCTCCGTCGGCGGCGTCGCCTCGGCGCGCGGCCTGGCCGGGATGTACGCGGCGATGATCAGCGAGGTGGACGGGAAGGCGCCCCTGCTCAAGGGCGACACCCTCGCCGAGTTCGGCCAGCCGCACTCGGCCGGCCACGACCTGGTGTGCCGCTCCCACGCGGTGTTCGGCCTGGGCTTCGAGTGCACGGCCGAGACCTGGCATCCCTTCCTCGGCGCGGGCGCCGTCGGCCACTGCGGCGCGGCCGGCTCGCAGGCGTTCGCCGACCCGCGCGCCGGCCTGGCCTACGGCTACACCCGCCGCCGCTTCGCCCACCCCGGCGGGGCGGCCCCGGAGAACGACCGGCTGGCCGCCGCCGTGCACGAGGCGGCGCTGCGGGCCTGAGCCCGGACATGGCGGAGGCCGCACCCCACTTCCAGGGATGCGGCCTCCGGGCCTCTCGTCGGGTTCATGCCGGGCTCGCGATCCGGCCTGATCCAGACGAAAGACCCCAGGTCCGGCGGCCGGCGCGGGACACCGTCAGAGCTTGACGATCATCTTCCCGGTGTTGTCGCCACGCAGCACCCCGAGGAACGCCTCCAGCGTGTTCTCGACGCCGTCCACAACCGTCTCGCGGTACTTCAGCTTGCCCGAGGCCACCAGGGGGGCGACCTCGCGGACGAACTCCGGCTGGAGGTCGTAGTGGTCGCCGACCAGGAAGCCCTCGATCCGGCCGCGGGTCTGGATCAGCCGGGTGAGGTTGTTCGGACCGGGGGCGGGCTCGGTGTTGTTGTAGACCGAGATCGCGCCGCAGACGGCGATCCGGCCGTTCAGGTTCAGCTCGGCGATGGCGGCCTGGAGGTGGTCGCCGCCGACGTTGTCGAAGTACACGTCGACGCCGTCCGGCGCGGCCTCGTGGAGCTGCTCGGCCACCGGGCCGTCCTTGTAGTTGAACGCGGCGTCGAACCCGTACTCGTCGACCAGCAGCCGCACCTTCTCGTCGGACCCGGCCGAGCCGATGACCCGCGAGGCGCCCTTGAGCTTGGCGAGCTGGCCGACCTGGCTGCCCACCGCGCCGGCCGCGCCGGAGACGAAGACGACGTCGCCCTCCTTGAACCCGGCGGTGCGCAGCAGACCGGCGTACGCGGTCAGACCGGTCATGCCGAGCACGCCGAGGTAGGTGGAGAGCGGTGCGGCGTCCGCGTCGACCTTGACGGCCTTCTTGGCGTCCACGGCCGCGTACTCGCGCCAGCCGAGGAAGTGCAGCAGGTGGTCGCCGGGCTCGATGCCGTCGACGTCGGAGGCGACGACCACGCCCACCGCGCCGCCCTCCATCGGCTCGCCCAGCTCGAACGGGGCGGAGTAGGACTTCGCGGCACTCATCCGGCCCCGCATGTACGGGTCCACCGAGAGGTATTCGTTCCTTACCAGCACCTGGCCTTCGCCGGGCACCGGCATCGGCACCTCGACTAGGGCGAAGTCCTCGGGCTTCGGCCAGCCCACGGGGCGCTCGAGCAGGTGCCACTCGCGGCTGACTGCGGGAAGGGCGGGGGAGTCGGACATCTGGGGCGACCTTCTTCCTCAAACTACTTCAGTACCTGAAACAACCATGCTCCTGAATATTTCATGATGTCAAGTAACCCGGTATCCTGGACGGCATGTCCACCCAGCCGCCGCGTCCCGCCGCCCGTCACCGCACCGCCGACCCCCTCACCATGGAGGTCGTCGAGCTGATCGGCGACGTCGTGGCCCGCTTCTACGCGGACTACGAGGAGGCCGCGGCGAGCCACGCGCTCACCGGACCGCAGGCCCGGCTGCTCAGTCTTCTCGCCCTGGAGCCGCTGCCCATGCGCAAGCTCGCCCAGCGGCTGAAGTGCGAGCCGTCCAACGTGACCGGGATCGTGGACCGGCTGGAGACGCGCGGGCTGGTCGAGCGCCGCCCCGACAGCGCCGACCGACGGGTCAAGCTGGCCGCCGCCACCGACGAGGGCCTGCGGGTCGCCCGCGATCTCCGCGACGGCCTGCACTTCGCGCGCGAACCGCTCGCCGGCCTGTCCACCGGTGAACGCTCCTCCCTGCGCGACCTGCTCCGCCGCATGCTCGACGCCTGAACCACGCGGCTGCGGGTAAAGTCCCCGCCATGCGCGATCTAGGGGTGGGGTTCCGTCATCTCCTCAACGGCCAGCGGTGGGTGGCACGGCACGGACGGCAGTACGGCTTCGGCCTGCTGCCCGGCCTGATCACCCTCGTCCTCTACGTGATGGTGCTCGTCGCACTCGCCCTCTGGGGCTCGGACGCCGTCACCTGGGCCACTCCGTTCGCCGACGACTGGGCCGGCCCCTGGCAGGGCCTGTTCCGGGGCTTTCTGACCGTCGTGCTGTTCGCCCTCGGGCTGCTGCTGGCCGTGCTCACCTTCACCGCGGCCACCCTGCTGATAGGCCAGCCCTTCTACGAGAGCCTCTCCGAGCGCACCGACGCCGACGTCTCGCCCGACGGGACCGCGCCCAGCTCCGACCGGCCCATGTGGCGCGAGCTGTGGATCTCCGCCCGCGACAGCCTGCGCATCCTGGTGCGGGCCTGCGTCTGGGGCGTGCTGCTCTTCGCGCTCGGCTTCCTGCCCGTGGTCGGCCAGACCGTCGTACCCGTCCTCGGCTTCTTCGTCACCGGGTTCTTCCTCACCGAGGAACTCGCCTCGGTCGCCCTCCAGCGCCGGGGCGTCGACCTGCGTGCCCGCCTCGCCCTGCTGCGTTCCCGCAAGACGCTCGCCTGGGGCTTCGGCGTCCCGCTGGGCCTCGCCTTCCTCGTCCCCGTGGTCGCGGTGTTCCTGATGCCCGGCGCGGTCGCCGGCGCCACCCTCCTCACCCGCGACCTCCTCGGCGAACCCCTCGCCGAGGAGGAGCCGGAGAGCGAGGAGCAGGTCACCGCCTGAGCCCGCACCCCGGCTGCCGAGAAGGCGAAGTCGTGACACGGGCGTGAAGGGTTCGTGGGAGAAGCCGCGCGGACCCCCGATCGGGCGCCGCCGCCCGCCCGGCGCGGATTACGGTCGAACACCAGCCCCGGTCCCGGAACCTGACACCCGGACCGGGGCTGAATGCCGTCCGGGGCGGCTCAGCGCGTCCCGAAGCCGTACACCGTCGCGGAGTGGTACACCTCACCCGGCTCCAGCCGGGTGGTGGGGAAGTCCGGGCGGTTGGGGGAGTCCGGGAAGTGCTGGGTCTCCAGCGCGATCCCCTCGCCCGGCGCGAACGGGGCGCCCAGGTGGTCGGCCGTGTAGAGCTGGACGCCCGGCTCGGTGGTGGCCACCGTCAGCACCCGCCCGGACGCCGGGTCGTACAGCTCGGCCACCTCCTCGGCGGCCGGCGTGACGCCCTTGTCCAGCACGTAGTTGTGGTCGTACCCAGAGCCGACCTTGCGGGAGGCGCGGAAGTCGAAGCGCGAGTCCGTCACGTCCACCGGCTCGCCCACCGGGATCAGGTCCTCGTCCACCGGCGTGTACCGCGAGGCGTCGAGCCGCAGCTCGTGACCGCCCGCGTGCCCCGAGCCGCCGAGGTTCCAGTACGAGTGGTTGGTGAGGTTCACGACGGTCGGCGCGTCCGTCACCGCCTCGTAGGCGATCCGCAGCGCACCCGACTGGTCCAGGGTGTACGTCGCCGAGACCTCCAGGCGCCCCGGAAAGCCCTCCTCGCCGTGCGGACTGACCCGGCCCAGCCGCACCCCGTGCGCGACCGGCTCCGCGTCCCACACGTACCGGTCGAAGCCCCGGTCACCGCCGTGCAGCGAGTTGGGCCCGTTGTTCCGGGCCAGCGCGTACGTCCGCCCGTCCAGCGGGAAGCGGCCACCGGCGATCCGGTTGGCGTACCGGCCCACCAGGGCGCCCAGGTACGGACCCGGATGGTCCGTGTAGCCCCGGAGGGAGGGGAACCCGAGCACCACGTCCGCCGCGCGCCCGTCCCGGTCCGGCACCTCGGCCGACTGCACGATCCCGCCGTACGACAGCACCCGGACCCGTACCCCGGCGCGCTCGAGAGTCCAGCGGTGCACCGGGGTCCCGTCGGAAAGTGTGCCGAAAAGTTCGCCCATGTGGGAAACCTTAGGGCCTCTCGTCCGGATCATGCCGGGCTCGCGGACTCCGGTGCCTGATCCGGCCTGATCCGAACGAAAGACCCCAGGTCACGGTCTGCGCTCCGTGACCGTCCGGTACGCGATCTCGGCGAGCCGGGCCTGGCCGTCCCGGCTCGGGTGGAACCAGTCCCACTGGCTCAACTGCCCGGTGCCGAAGCGGTAGTCGAAGACCGCGTTGCCGTCGGAGCGGCAGCGCTCGTCCTTGGCGCACACCTCCGCCAGCACCGTGTTGTACTCCTCCACCCGGTGCTGGACCGCCTGCCGGCGCGCCGCCGCCGCCTCGGTCAGGTCGTCCGCGCCACGCAGCATGGACGGGCAGATGCCCAGCTTCCACACCTCTTTGCCCAGCGGGTCGGCCCGCCCCTCCGACCACAGCCGCAGCAGGTCGGGCACGCTCGCCACGTACACCTGCGTCCTCGGCAGCTCCTCGCGCAGCCTCGCCATCGAGCGCTCGAAGTCCGCGCGGAAGTCCGCCACCGGGGTCATCGCCGACACCGAGGACCGGCAGGCGTCGTTGGCGCCCACCATCACCGTCACCAGCTCCGGGCGCCGCCGCACCGCCTGGGCCACCTGTCCGGGCAGGTCGGCCATCCGGGCGCCGGTGACCGCATAGTTCCAGCCCCGCTCGGCCGCGCCCCGCCGTCCCAGCAGCCGGACCGCGAGGCTGTCCACGCCGGTGTCCGCGCCCGTCGCCCAGGACACCTCGGGGCAGTCCGCGAGCACCTGGCAGGCGTCGAAGCCGCGGGTGATGGAGTCGCCCACCGCCGCGACCGAGTCCGGGTGCGCGTTCCACGCCGGGGAGGGCTTCGCCGAGGACCGGGACACGCCCGTACCTCCGTCGCCGCCCCCGGCGGAGTCACATCCGCTCGCCAGCACGGCCGCCGTCAGCACGGCGAGGACGGCCCGCGCCCGGTGGCCTGGTTTCCGCATTCCCGCAGGTCTCCTCGCTCCTTCGGGCACCGACCGCCGGTGCGCCCACCCATCACAACGTGCGAGGGTTCCCGTCCGCCCCCGCTGGAACGGCACACCCCCGTACAAGCGTCCCCCTGGGTGAATGGCGAAGGTTTCCTGGCACCGGGACCGACGGTACGTCACACTCCTTGCATCCCCGCAAGGTAGCCTCGCCATCAACGCGGCCGTCGCGTCATGGCCGCTCGACCAGCCCGCAAGATGTCCCGCTCAGCCCGGAGGTTCCGGTGACGACACGTGGAGTTCTGTACGTGCACTCCGCGCCGCGCGCGCTGTGCCCGCATGTCGAGTGGGCCATCGCCGGGGTGCTGGGCACGCGCGTCAGCCTGGACTGGATCAGGCAGCCCGCCGCGTCCGGCACCTGGCGCTCGGAGTTCTCCTGGCAGGGCGAGGCGGCCACCGCCTCCAAGCTCGCCTCCGCGCTGCGCGGCTGGCAGCTGCTCCGCTTCGAGGTCACCGCCGAGCCGTCCGCCGCGGCCGAGGGCGAGCGCTACAGCTGCACCCCCGAGCTCGGCATCTTCCACGCCGTCACCGGCATCCACGGCGACATCCTCATCCCCGAGGACCGCCTGCGCGCCGCCCTCCAGCGCAGCCGCCAGGGCGAGAGCGACCTGGAGGCCGAACTCTCCAAGCTCCTCGGCAAGCCCTGGGACGACGAGCTCGAGACCTTCCGCCACGCGGGCGAGGGCGCCCCGGTCCGCTGGCTCCACCAGGTGGTCTGAGCCGCCGGGGCGCCGGTACGCGGAAAAGGCCCCCACCGGTCGGTGGGGGCCTTTTCCGGTGCGACGGGTCAGACGGTGCGGAAGGCCAGCACCACGTTGTGACCGCCGAAGCCGAACGAGTCGTTCAGCGCCGCGATGCGGCCCTCGGGGAGCTGACGCGGCTCGCCCACGACGACGTCCGCGTTCACCTCCGGGTCCAGCTCGGAGACGTTGATCGTCGGCGGGGCCGTGCGGTTCACCAGCGCCAGGATGGACGCGACGGTCTCGATACCGCCCGCGCCGCCCAGCAGGTGACCCGTCATCGACTTGGTCGCGGAGACGGCCATGTGGTCGACGTCGTCGCCGAAGACCTTGCGCAGCGCCTTGACCTCGGCCACGTCGCCCTGCGGTGTCGACGTGGCGTGCGCGTTGACGTGCACGATCTCCGCCGGCTTCAGGTCGGTGGCATCCAGCAGGTTCTGCAGCGCCTGGGCGATGCCGTTGCCCGAGGGCTCAGGCTGCGTGATGTGGTGCGCGTCGGCGGAGATGCCCTGGCCGATCGCCTCGGCGTAGACCCGGGCGCCGCGCGCCCTGGCGTGCTCCTCGGACTCCAGCACGATCACACCGGCGCCCTCGCCGAGCACGAAGCCGTCACGGCCGGAGTCGTAGGGGCGGGACGCGCCCTCGGGGTCGTCGTTGTTCTTGGACATCGCCATCATGTTGCCGAAGGCGACGATGGGAAGCGGGTGGATGGCGGCCTCGGTACCACCGGCCACGACCACGTCCGCACGCCCGGTGCGGATCATCTCGATCGCGTACCCGATGGCCTCGGCGCCGGAGGCGCAGGCCGAGACGGGGGTGTGCACACCGGCGCGCGCGCCCAGCTCGATACCGACGTTGGCCGCCGGGGAGTTGGGCATCAGCATCGGCACGGTGTGCGGGGAGACCCGCCGGACGCCCTTCTCCTTCAGCACGTCGTACTGGTCCAGGAGGGTCGTCACGCCGCCGATGCCGGAGGCGATGACCGCGCCGAGGCGGTCGGGGTTCACGGACTGGTCCTCACCGGCCTTGGCGGTGAAACCGGCGTCCGCCCAGGCTTCCTTGGCGGCGATCAGCGCGAACTGCGCGGAACGGTCCAGCTTGCGGGCCTGGGGCCGGGGGAGGACCTCGCCCGGCTCGACGGCGATCTGCGCGGCGATCTGGACCGGCAGCTCAGCCGCCCACTCCTGCTCGAGGCGGCTGACGCCGGACCGGCCGGCCAGCATGGCCTCCCAGGTGGAAGCTGCGTCGCCACCCAGCGGTGTGGTTGCGCCGATACCGGTGACGACCACGGTGCGATTGGTCGGGCTCACGGGAATTCTTTCTCCAACAGATGCGGGATCTACGGCGCCACCGCCGGGTGGCGGGGCCTAGCAGCCTAGGACCGAGGGGTTGCTCAGGCCTGGTGCTTGAGGATGTAGTCGGTGGCGTCACCGACGGTCTTCAGGTTCTTGACGTCCTCGTCGGGGATCTTCACGTCGAAGCGCTCCTCGGCGGCGACGACGACCTCGACCATGGACAGGGAGTCGACGTCGAGGTCGTCCGTGAAGGACTTGTCGAGCTGGACGTCCTCGGTGGGGATGCCGGCGATCTCGTTCACGATCTCGGCAAGGCCCGCGACGATCTCTTCCTGGGTGGCGGCCATGTCAGGCGCTCTCCTTCTTCGATGTTCAGACAATGAGGTGGCATTCGTCCCCGCGTCGGACCGGACGGTCCGGCACGGAGTGCCTAAGGGAGGGTAACGACCGTGGCGGCGTAGACCAGACCCGCCCCGAATCCGATGACGAGCGCCGTGTCGCCGCTCTTGGCCTCGCCGGTCGCCAGAAGCCGCTCCATCGCGAGCGGGATCGACGCGGCCGAGGTGTTGCCGGTGGTGCGGATGTCACGGGCGACCGTGACATGCTCCGGCAGCTTGAGAGTCTTCACCATCGAGTCGATGATCCGCACGTTGGCCTGGTGCGGGATGAAGACGTCCAGGTCGTCCGAGGAGATCCCGGCCGCGTCCAGCGCCTGCTGTGCGACCTTCGCCATCTCGAACACGGCCCAGCGGAACACCGCCTGGCCCTCCTGCGTGATCGCGGGGAACTTGACATTGCCCGCGCTGTCCAGGGGGAGCTGGGAGACGTCGCCGGTGGCGAAGCGGTCCCAGGTCACGGTCTGCTTGATGGTGCCGGCCTTGTCGCCCTCCGAGCCCCACACCGTGGGACCGATGGCCGGCTCCTGGGACGGGCCGACCACGACCGCGCCCGCACCGTCGCCGAACAGGAAGGCCGTCGCGCGGTCCTCCAGGTCGGTCAGGTCGCTGAGCCGCTCCACGCCGATGACGAGCACGTACTCGGCGGAACCTTCCACCACCATGCCCTTGGCGAGGGTCAGGCCGTAGCCGAAGCCCGCGCAGCCCGCCGAGATGTCGAACGCGGCGGCCTTGTCGGTGCCCAGCTTGTCCGCGATCTCCGTGGCCACGGCCGGGGTCTGGGTGAAGTGCGAGACGGTGGAGACCACCACGGCGCCGATCCGGTCGGCGGCGATGCCCGCGTCGGCGATCGCCTTGCCCGCCGCCTCGATCGACATCGCGGCGACCGTCTCGTCCGGGCCCGCCCAGTGCCGGGTCTCGATCCCGGAGCGGGAGCGGATCCACTCGTCGGAGGAGTCGATCGTCTCCAGGATCACCTCGTTGGGCACCACCCGGGTCGGGCGGTAGCCGCCGACCCCGAGGATGCGCGCGTACGGGGCGCCCTTGCTGGGCTTGATCTTCGCCATTTGCATGGGCTCCTTGTCAGGCGCCCGCCGCGTCAGCGGCAGGAGTCGCGGTCTCGGCGATGAGCGCGCGCGCCGCGTCGAGGTCCTCGGGGGTCTTCAGGGCCAGCGTCCGTACACCGGGCAGAGCTCGCTTGGCCAGGCCGGTCAGCGTGCCGCCGGGGCACACCTCGATCAGCGCGGTGACGCCCAGTTCCTTGAAGGTCTCCATGCACAGGTCCCACCGGACCGGGTTGGCGACCTGGCCGACCAGCCGCTCCAGCACCTCGGCGCCGGAGGCGACCGTGCGGCCGTCCTTGTTGGAGACGTAGGTCAGCTTCGGGTCCGCCGGGGCCAGCTCGGCCGCGGCCTTGGCCAGCGTCTCGACGGCGGGCGCCATGTGACGGGTGTGGAAGGCACCGGCCACCTTCAGCGGGACGACCTTGCGGACGCCCTCCGGCTTGTCCTCGCTCAGCGCGGCCAGCTGCTCCAGCGTGCCCGCCGCGACGATCTGGCCTGCGCCGTTGATGTTGGCCGGGGTCAGGCCCAGCTTCTCCAGGTGCGCGACGGAGACCTCCGGGTCGCCGCCGAGCAGCGCCGACATGCCGGTCTCCGTGATCGCGGCGGCGTCGGCCATGGCCAGACCCCGCTTGCGCACCAGGTCCAGGGCGGCGACGTCGTCCAGCACGCCCGCGAAGGCGGCGGCGGTGATCTCGCCGACGCTGTGGCCGGCGACCGCGCCCGACGCGATGTCACCCAGTGCCGCGGCGGACAGCAGTCCGGCCGCGACCAGCAGCGGCTGCGCCACGGCGGTGTCGCGGATCGCGTCCGCGTCGCCTTGCGTCCCGTAGTGGACGAGGTCCAGTCCGATGGCGTCGGACCACGCGGCGACGCGGTCGGCGGCACCGGGGAGTTCGAGCCAGGGGGTCAGGAAGCCGGGCGTCTGGGCGCCCTGGCCGGGAGCGACGAGTACGAGCACTCTCACACTCTCTCTTGTCGACGGCCGAAGCCGCCCGTGGGGACAGGGACGAATAACTCGGAAGGCTTTTGTGGGCCCCCGACAAAAGGCTAGGGCTGGAACTCCCCATCGGTGAGCCGCCCCAGGATCAGGGCGATCCGCAACGTGAAGGCGGATCGTACATCGGAGGGCGACCAGCCGGTGACGTCAGTCACACGTCGGAGGCGGTAGCGCACGGTGTTCGGGTGAACGAAGAGCATCCTCGCCGCGCCCTCGAGACTGCTCGCCTGCTCCAGGTAGACACTCAGGGTCTCCAGCAGCGCCGAGCCCGCCTCCTCCAGCGGTCTGTAGATCTCCTCCACCAACTGCTCGCGCGCACCGGGGTCACCCGCGATGGCGCGCTCCGGAAGCAGGTCGTCCGCCAGCACCGGCCGGGGCGCGTCCTGCCAGGCGGTGCACGCCTTCAGCCCGGCCGCCGCGGCCTGCGCGGACCGGGTCGCGGCCTGGAGGTCGTGCATGACCGGCCCCGCCACCACCGGCCCCGGCGCGAACGGCCCGATCAGCGACTTGGCCACGCTCAGCGGCTGCACCGAGCTGCCCCCCGCGATCACCACCAGCCGGTCCCCGAGCACGCCGGTGAGCACCTGGAGCTTGGCGTGCCTGGCGGCCCGCCGGATCGCCTCCACGGTCAGCTCGCTGTCCCCCTCCGGCGCGGTGCCGAGCACCACGCAGACGTGCTCCGGCGAGTTCCAGCCCAGCGCGGCCGCGCGGCTCACCGCTCCCTCGTCGGCCTCGCCGCTGAGCACCGCGTTCACCACCAGCGACTCCAGCCGGGCGTCCCAGGCACCGCGTGCCTCGGCGGCCTGGGCGTAGACCTGGGCGGTGGCGAAGGCGATCTCGCGGGCGTAGACCAGCAGCGCCTCGCGGAGCACGCGCTCGTCGCCGGGCGCCGCCACCTCGTCGATGGCGCTCTCCATGACCTCGATGGTGGTGCGCACCATCTCCACGGTCTGGCGCAGCGTGATCGCGCGGGTCAGCTCACGGGGGGCGGTGCCGAAGACGTCGGTCGAGATGGCCTGGGGTGCCTCCGGGTGCCGGAACCACTCGGTGAAGGCGGCGATGCCGGCCTGCGCCACGAGCCCGATCCAGGACCGGTTCTCCGGGGGCATGGCCCGGTACCACGGCAGGGTGTCGTCCATCCGCGCGATGGCCTGCGCGGCGAGACTGCCGGAGGACTTCTCCAGCCGCCGCAGGGTCGCGGTGTGCGGATGGACGACGTGTACCGCGGGGTCGGCGGGGTGGGATTCGGGTTCGGGCACGTGGACAAGACTGCCTTATCGGGACGCGCGCATGTGCCGCCGGGTCCCTCCCGCCCTTTGGCACCGTCCGGTACATGCCTGCGGCACGGGCGCCGGGCGCACTACCGTGGGGGCGTGATCGAGGTACGGCGCGCCGCCGAGCGTTACCACGGAGGAGACCCGCAGGCGGGCATCGACTCCCGCCACGCCCTGTCCTTCGGGCCGCACTACGACCCGGCGAACCTGCGCTTCGGCGCGGTGATCGCCTGCAACGAGGAACGGCTCGAACCCGGCGCCGGGTTCGACGAGCACCCGCACAGCCACACCGAGATCGTCACCTGGGTCGTGGAGGGCGAGCTGACCCACCGGGACTCGGCCGGCCAAGAGAGCGTGGTACGCCCCGGTGACGTGCAGCACCTCAGCGCCGCCGCGGGCGTCCGGCACGTGGAACGCAACGACGGCACGGTCCCGCTCACCTTCGTGCAGATGTGGCTGGCCCCGCTGGAGCCCGGCGGGGAGCCGTCGTACGCGGTGGTGCCGGGCATCGCCGACTCCACGCCGTACGCCCTGCCCGGCGCGGGGGCGATGCTGCACGTGCGGCGGCCGGCGGCGGGGGAGTGGACGGCGGTGCCGGACGCCGCGCACCTCTACGTCCACGTGGTGCGCGGCGAGGTCGGCCTCGCGGGGGAGGTGCTGGGCCCCGGCGACTCGGCCCGCGTCACCGGTGCCGAGGGGCTCGCGGCGGTGGGGGTGACGGCGGCCGAGCTGCTGGTGTGGGAGATGGGTCCCTGAGAGCCGTCCCGGGCGCCCGCAGGGGAACGCGGGACGGTCCTTCGGGGGATCAGCCGCGGACCTCCGCCAGTACCGCGTCGGTGAACACCGGCCACACCTCGACGGCCCAGGGTCCGAAGGCGCGGTCGGTGAGGGCGACGGAGGCCACGCGGGCGTCCGGGTCGGTCCAGAGGAAGGTGCCGGACTGGCCGAAGTGGCCGAAGGTGCGGGGGGAGGAAGAACTCCCGGTCCAGTGCGGGGACTTGTTGTCCCGGATCTCGAAGCCGAGGCCCCAGTCGTTGGGATTCTGGTGCCCGTATCCCGGTAGAACGCCCTTGGTACCCGGGTACTGCACGGTCATCGCCTCCGCGACCGTCCTGGGATCCAGCAGGCGCGGTGCCTGGAGCTCGGCCGCGAAGCGCAGCAGGTCCGCCACCGTGGAGACGCCGTCCCTGGCGGGCGAGCCCTCGAGCGAGGTCGAGGTCATGCCCAGCGGTTCCAGTACCGCCTGGCGCAGGTACTCGGCGAAGGGGATGCCGGTGGCCTCGGCGATGTGGTCGCCGAGCTGTTCGAACCCGGCGTTGGAGTACAGCCGCCGCTCGCCGGGCGCGGACATCGTGCGGTGCTCGTCGAAGGCGAGCCCCGAGGTGTGCGCCAGCAGATGGCGGACCGTGGCTCCGGGCGGCCCCGCGGGCTCGTCCAGCTCCACGGCCCCCTCCTCGTACGCCACCAGCGCCGCGTAGGCGGCCAGCGGCTTGGTCACCGAGGCCAGCGGGAAGCGGTGGTCCGCCGGGCCGTGCGTACCCAGCACGGTCCCGTCGGCTCGGACCACCCCCGCTGCGGCGGTGGGGACGGGCCAGTTCTCGATCAGCGCCAGACTCTGCAACGACATACCGGCGACCCTATGCGGCTCACAGCCACAGCTCCGTCCAGGGGTCCGGCTCGGGCCTGAGCCCCCGCGCTCGTACAGCGGCCGGGCGAAGGCCCGGGCGGTGAGCCGGAGCTGCCGGGCCTGGCCATTTCTGCCGGATACCGCTTGCCTGGAGTGTGCTCGAAGGTCATAGCGTTGAGGGCATGACGGTGATGCAGACCACGCAAGCGGTGGCGGCCGGCCGGGACATCTGCTCCGGCCCCCCGCCGCGCCATCCCCGGCCCGACGGCCAGGACCGGTACACGATCAGTGAGGTCGTCGCCTTCACCGGACTGACCGCACACACCCTGCGCTGGTACGAGCGGATCGGCCTGATGCCGCACGTCGACCGCTCGCACACCGGCCAGCGCCGCTACACCAACCGCGACCTGGACTGGCTGGTCTTCGTCACCAAGCTGCGGCTCACCGGCATGCCGGTCGCCGACATGGTCCGGTACGCCGAGCTGGTGCGGCAGGGCGAGGGCACCTACGACGAGCGGCGCGAGCTGCTGGAGTCGACCCGCCGGGACGTGCTCACCCGGATCGACGAGCTGCGCGAGACGCTCGCCGTGCTCGACCTGAAGATCGGTTTCTACGCCACGGAGGGGACCACCCGATGACCGACCGCACGACGCCTTCCGTACGCCTCGGCGAGACCGGCCCCAGGACGAGCGTGCAGGGCCTCGGCTGCATGGGCATGAGCTTCGGCTACGGCCCGGCCGACGCCGAGCAGTCGCGGGCGGCGCTGGAGCGCGCCTTCGACCTGGGCGTGACGCTGTACGACACGGCGGACGCCTACGGCGCGGGGGACAACGAGCGGTTCCTGGCCCCCTTCTTCAAGGCGCACCGTGACGACGTGGTCGTCGCCACCAAGTTCGCCCTGTCCATCCCGCCCGAGGACCCGGCCAGGCGGATCATCCGCAACGACGCCCCCTACATCCGCCAGGCCGTCGAGGACAGCCTCAGGCGGCTCGACGTCGACCTGATCGACCTCTACTACATGCACCGCCGCGATGTGAACGTGCCGATCGAGGAGACCGTCGGCGTCATGGCCGACCTCGTGCGCGAGGGCAAGGTCAAGCACCTGGGGCTGAGCGAGGTCACCGCCGGGGAACTGCGCACCGCGCACGCCGTCCACCCGATCGCGGCCGTGCAGTCGGAGTGGTCCCTGTTCAGCCGGGACATCGAGGCGCAGGTGGTCCCGGCCGCCCGCGAGCTGGGCGTCGGCCTGGTGCCCTACTCCCCGCTGGGCCGGGGATTCCTCACCGGCGCCTTCCGGGACGCCGCCAAGGACCTGACCGACGGCGACTTCCGCCGCTCCCAGCCCCGCTTCACCGGTGACAACGCGACCGCCAACGCGGCCCTGCTGGAGCCGGTGCGCCGGGTGGCCGAGGCGCACGGGGCGACCCTCGGCCAGGTCGCGCTGGCCTGGGTGCACCAGCGGGCGGCGGTGCACGGCCTCGCCGTGGTCCCGATCCCGGGCACCCGCAAGGCGGACCGGGTCACCGAGAACGCCGCAGCCGCGCACCTCGTCCTCACCGAGGAGGAGCTGGCCCTGCTGGAGCCGATCGCCGCTCGGGTGGCGGGGGACCGGTACGCGGACATGACGTTCACCTCGGCGGGCCGGGAGGAGTAACGGCTACAGCTCCGCCAGCAGTTCGGCCTTCTTCGCCGAGAACTCCTCGTCCGTCACCAGACCGGCCTGGTGCAGCTCGCCCAGG
This sequence comes from Streptomyces sp. NPDC001781, assembly GCF_053596035.1. Lineage (NCBI taxonomy): Bacteria > Bacillati > Actinomycetota > Actinomycetes > Kitasatosporales > Streptomycetaceae > Streptomyces > Streptomyces sp. NPDC001781. The sequence goes on from NZ_JBSFFI010000012.1 coordinate 32,768, forward strand.
TGGCGGATGCGCTCGGCGATGTCGGCCGGGTCCCGCCGGGTCGCGGCGGCCGGAACCGCGGGCACGGCGCCCCTCGTCCGCACCGCAGCGAGGACCGCCGCCGCGAACGGCAGGGACTCGTGCACCGGTCCGTAGCCGAGCCCGAAGACCACGGTCGCCGCGTCCTGATCCGGCGGCACCGCCTCCGCGGCGCCCGCCGGTTCCTTCGGCAGCAGCCGGAGGTACCCCTCGAACGCCTCGGGCGAGCGCCACTCCACCCCGCCGAGGTCCGCGACGGCGAACCGCTGGTCGCCCGCCTTCCACTTCGCGGACGAGGCCCCCGTCCACGACCAGCGGAAACGCACCGAGGTCCCGTCGAAGGACGCCTTCCCGTCGTAGGCCTTGAAACGGAGCGGTGCTCCGGGGGAGCCGATCAGGTACCGGTCGGCGGGGCCGGAAGCGGTCAGCGCCTCCCTCAGCTCGTCGGCGTAGTACTCGGCCAGCGTCTCCCGCTCGGCGGGCATCACCAGCCGGTACGGGTCCAGGCCCTCGGGGAGCTGACCGGCCGCGGCCTCCAGCAAGGGGTCGGCTCCGGCCCGCGGCTGGAGCCGCAGCACCACCGTGCCCCGCTTGCCCTCGGCCAGGCTCACGCCCTCCAGCGCGGCGAGCGGCACCCGCCGTTCGCCGAGCGCCTGGAAGAGCTTCGGTGTGCGAATCCCCCGTTCGTAGCGGATGAGCACGGAGTCTGACCCGAACTCCCAGACGGCATGAAAACCCGCCAGCACGTCACCCATGCGGCTCATCGTATGCGGCACTTGTCCCTCCGTCGCCACCCGCGCGGACCGCACTTCCTGCTGTTTCTACGCGCGTCCCGCGGCAGGCGCGTCCGGCACGCCGGCCCGGCACGCGTCGTCCCCGCGGGCGCACGTCACCGAGCCGTACGCCCCCACGCCGACCTCGGCGAGGTTGCGCAGGCTGTCGGTGCCCGGCTGGAAGTAACCGGCGTGACCCTGCGCGTCGCGCGAGGACAGCACCCGCGCGCCGAAGGCGCGGGACACCGGGTCGGCGCCGTGCCCGAGTCCGCCGACCTCCAGGTAGGGCACGTCCTGCACCCAGTCGGTGGCGTCCCGCATCGCCCACACCCGCGCGGTGCGGTTCAGGTGCGCCGCGCTGGCCGCCCGCATGCCGGGGCTCGCGGCCACCGCGATGTCGCTCACCCGGCGGGGCATGTCCGGCGCGGCGACCCCGCAGACCACCGAGCCGTAGCTGTGGCAGAACATCGACACCTCGGCCCGGCCGGGCAGCGCGCGCAGCAGCGCGTTCAGCCGTACGGCACCGTCCACCGCGCGCATCGCGGTCGCCGCGTCCACTCCGAGCCCCGCGGGCGCGGTGTAGTCGGCCCAGGCGATCACGGCGGTACGGGCCTCGGGCGCGGCCTGCCGCTCGGCCGAGTACAGCGACTTGGCCATGCCGACCGGGGCGCTGTAGGGGCGGTACGACTTCTCGAAGGTCAGCAGGTCGGTGTCGACACCGGGCACCACCACGGAGATCCGTTCGGCCCGGCGCAGGTCGCCGAAGACCTCGGCGATCCGGCCCGAACCCTCGGGGTCGAAGGCGAGGACGTGCCGCTCGGGCCGCAGCAGCGCCTCGTACCGGTGCATCCGGCGGGCCGCGTCCTGCTGCCCGGCGGTGCTGAGCCGGTTGTCGTGCACGCGGCGCGCTTCCACGTCCCGCTCCCGCTCCAGCGCCACCCGGTTGGCCTCGTAGCGCAGTGTGACGGGAGCACCGTTCATGTTGCCCACCGCCAGCGGGTAGCGCGTCGCCAGGTCGTGGCGGTCGTAGGGGGTGAGCGAGCCGAAGAAGCGGGCCAGCCCCGCCGGGGCGGTCTTGGCCGGATCCGGCAGGGGCTTGCCGTGCACGCTGTCGCGCACCCACGCGGACAGGGAGGACCGCAGCGCGGTCGACTCACGGTGGGTGTGCTGCGCCGTCCAGCCGGTGGTCGCGAGCATCACGAGCACGACGGCCAGGGCGAGCAGGGTGCGCCAAACGCTGAGCTGGGGGGAGATGCCGAAGGAAGTCACTGGGAGGACACACTAGGAGGACGGAAGGGTCTCGGGTCAAACGAGTGGCGGGGATCACGTTTCGTGTGCCGGAGCGGGGGACGGGAACGATCTCTCCAAACGATCTCGTCCGCTCCGCCAACGATTTCAGGCCGCGCGCCAGTTCCCCGTCAGCGCCGGGCCCACCTGGTCGAGGTACGCCGCCGTGAGCCCCCGGATGGCGGCCAGGCTGAAATCGTCCCCGGTGCTCCACTGCCGTTCGGTGACCCGGATCACCCCGGCGAACACCGCCACCGCCAGCCGCGGCCGGGGGTCGGCGTCCACGTCGACGCCCTCGCGCTCCGCGAGCAGCCCGGCGATGGTCTGCTCGGTCGCCGCCGACCGGCGCAGATGCGCGGCGAGCAGCGCGGGTGTCGACTCGATCGTGCGGTACATCCGCAGGTACAGCTCGACCGGTACGACCGACTCCACGGTCTCCCGTATGTCGTCCCAGCCCTCCAGCACGGCCTGCCTGAGCGCCTCCATCGGCGGCTCGTGCGGCGGGCGGGCGCGGACGGCCGCGACGAAGTGGGCCTCCGTCATCTCCTGCACCGCGAAGGCCGCGTCCTCCTTGCCCGCGAAGTAGCGGAAGAAGGTCCGCTGCGAGACGTCGACGGCCTCGGCGATCTCGTCGACCGTCGTCCGCTCGTAGCCCCGGGTGGTGAACAGTTCGAGGGCGGCGCGCGCCAGAGCCTCGCGGGTACGCCGCTTCTTGCGCTCGCGCAGCGTCTCCATGGCCTCTCCCTCTACGTCCTTCCAGATCACAGTAAGCGGTCGGGTGAACGCCGGTCACATGTCAGCCGCTGACTTGTGAATGCGTTTGTCAACTGTCAGTGACTGTCACTAGCCTCATTACATGACTAGTCAGACCACCATCGACAAGCCGGGATCGGGGGACGGGGCACCCGCCGATGCGTCGCCGCGGCCCTCATCGGGACTGCGCGGGCACCCCTGGTTCACCCTGATCACCGTCGCCGTGGGCGTCATGATGGTGGCCCTGGACGGCACCATCGTGGCCATCGCCAACCCGGCCATCGCCAAGGACCTGCACGCGAGCTTCTCCGACGTGCAGTGGATCACCAATGCCTACTTCCTCGCCCTCGCCGTGGCCCTGATCACCGCGGGCAAGCTCGGCGACCGCTTCGGGCACCGGCAGACCTTCCTCATCGGCGTGACCGGTTTCGCGCTGGCCTCCGGCGCCATCGGGCTGTCCGACAGCATCCCGATGGTCGTCACCTTCAGGGTCCTGCAGGGCCTGTTCGGCGCGCTGCTGATGCCGGCCGCGCTCGGCCTGCTGCGGGCCACCTTCCCGGCCGAGAAGCTCAACATGGCGATCGGCATCTGGGGCATGGTCATCGGCGCCTCCACCGCCGGCGGCCCGATCCTGGGCGGTGTGCTGGTCCAGCACGTCAACTGGCAGTCGGTGTTCTTCATCAACGTGCCCGTCGGCCTGCTCGCCCTGCTGCTCGGCACGCTGATCCTGCTCGACCACCGCGCGGAGAACGCTCCGCGCTCCTTCGACCTGCTCGGCATCGCGCTGCTGTCCGGTGCCATGTTCTGCCTGGTCTGGGCGCTGATCAAGGCTCCGGCCTGGGGCTGGGGCGACGGCCGCACCTGGGGCTTCATCGGCGCCTCGGTGCTGCTCTTCGTGGTCTTCGCCTGGTGGGAGACGCGGGTCGCGGAACCGCTGATCCCGCTCACCCTGTTCCGCTCGGTCCCGCTGTCGGCGGGTGTGGTGCTGATGGTCATGATGGCCATCGCCTTCATGGGCGGCCTGTTCTTCGTGACCTTCTACCTGCAGAACGTGCACGGGCTCAGCCCGGTCGACGCAGGTCTGCACCTGCTCCCGCTCACCGGCATGATGATCGTCGGCTCCCCGCTGGCGGGCTTCGCCATCACCAAGCTGGGCCCGCGCCTCCCGCTCGCGGGCGGCATGACGCTCACCGCGGTCGCCATGTACGGCATGTCCACCCTGGAGGCGGACACCGGCAGCGCGACCATGTCGATCTGGTTCGCACTGCTCGGTCTCGGTCTCGCCCCGGTCATGGTGGGCGCCACCGAGGTCATCGTCGGCAACGCCCCGATGGCCCTCTCCGGTGTGGCGGGCGGTCTCCAGCAGGCGGCCATGCAGATCGGCGGCAGCCTCGGCACCGCCGTGCTCGGCGCCGTCATGGCCTCCAAGGTCGACAACGACCTGGCGGGCAACTGGACCGGCGCGGGCCTTCCCCCGCTGACCCCCACCCAGCTCGACCAGGCGTCCCAGGCCGTCCAGGTGGGAGTCGCCCCGGTGACGAAGCAGATGCCCCCGGCGATCGTCGCCAAGGTCACCGGCGTCGCCCACGACACCTTCATCTCCGGCATGAGCCTCGCGTCGCTGGTGGCGGCGGGCGTGGCGGCGCTGGCGATCCTGGTGGCCCTGATGACCCGCCGAGGCGTCAACGCCGAGGCAGGCGCCGCGGTGGGCCACATCTGACGCATCCGGGAAGGGCCGGGCAGGGCAGCACGGCTGCCCGGCCCTTCCCGGTCGCTTACGCGTCTCCGCCGGCGGTTCCCGGCGCGGCGGCCTTCACGTCCAGCAGCTGGTAGCGGTCGATGGCCTGCTTCAGCACCGACCGGTCGACCTTCCCCTCCTTGGCCAGCTCCGTCAGCACTCCCACCACGATCGACTGCGCGTCGATGTGGAAGAACCGCCGAGCCGCCCCGCGCGTGTCCGCGAAGCCGAACCCGTCCGCCCCGAGCGACTGGTAGGGCCCCGGCACCCAGCGCGCGATCTGGTCCGGCACCGACCGCATCCAGTCGGACACCGCGACGAACGGCCCCTCGGCGTCACCGAGCTTCCGCGTCATGAACGGCACCCGCTGCTCCTCCTCGGGATGCAGCATGTTGTGCTCCTCGCAGGCCACCGCCTCCCGGCGCAGCTCGCTCCAGGAGGTCGCCGACCAGACGTCCGCCCGCACGTCCCACTCGTCGGCGAGGATCTGCTGCGCCTCCAGCGCCCACGGCACCGCCACGCCGGACGCCATGATCTGCGCCGGGACCGAGCCGCCGTTGCCCTCCTTGAGCCGGTGGATGCCCTTGAGGATGCCCTCGACGTCCACGCCGGCCGGCTCGGCCGGGTGCCGGATGGGCTCGTTGTAGACGGTGAGGTAGTAGAAGACGTCCTCGCCGTGCGGGTGTTCGCCGTCCCCGCCGTACATCCGCCGCAGCCCGTCTTGGACGATGTGCGCGATCTCGTACCCGTACGCCGGGTCGTAGGCCACGCAGGCCGGGTTCGTGGAGGCGAGGAGCTGGGAGTGGCCGTCCGCGTGCTGGAGGCCCTCACCGGTCAGGGTCGTACGCCCGGCGGTCGCCCCCAGGACGAAGCCGCGCGAGAGCTGGTCGGCCATCTGCCAGAACTGGTCGCCGGTGCGCTGGAACCCGAACATCGAGTAGAAGACGTAGACCGGGATCAGCGGTTCGCCGTGCGTGGCGTAGGCCGAGCCGGCCGCGATCAGGGAGGCCGTGCAGCCCGCCTCGGAGATGCCGTCGTGCAGCATCTGGCCGGTCGGGGACTCCTTGTAGGCGAGCAGCAGCTCGCGGTCCACCGACTCGTACTGCTGGCCGAGCGGGTTGTAGATCTTCGCGCTCGGGAAGAACGAGTCCATGCCGAAGGTGCGGTACTCGTCCGGTGCGATCAGCACGAACCGCTTGCCGATCTCCTTGTCCCGCATGAGGTCCTTCAGCAGTCGCACGAACGCCATGGTGGTGGCGATGGACTGCTGACCCGACCCCTTCTTCACACTCGCGTAGGCCTTGTCGTCGGGGAGTGCGAGCGGCTCGGAGCGCACGACGCGCGTGGGCACGTAGCCCCCGAGCGACTTGCGCCGGTCGTGCATGTACTGCATCTCCTCCGAGTTCCGGCCCGGGTGGTAGTACGGCGGGGCGCCCGACTCCAGCTCCTTGTCGGAGATCGGCAGGTGCAGCCGGTCGCGGAAGCCCTTGAGGTCGTCGACCGTCAGCTTCTTCATCTGGTGGGTGGCGTTGCGGCCCTCGAAGTTGGGGCCCAGCGTCCAGCCCTTGACCGTCTTGGCCAGGATCACCGTCGGCTGGCCCCTGTGCTCCTTGGCCGCCTTGAACGCCGCGTAGATCTTGCGGTGGTCGTGGCCGCCGCGGCCCAGGTGCAGGATCTGGTCGTCGGTCATGTTCTCGACCATGGCGCGCAGCCGGTGGTCGTCGCCGAAGAAGTGGTCCCGGATGTAGGCGCCGGACTCGGTGGCGTACGTCTGGAACTGGCCGTCCGGGGTGGTGTTCATCCGGTTGACCAGCACGCCGTCCCGGTCCTGGGCCAGCAGCGGGTCCCAGCTCCGGTCCCACACCAGCTTGATCACGTTCCAGCCGGCGCCCCGGAACTGCGACTCCAGCTCCTGGATGATCTTGCCGTTGCCGCGCACCGGGCCGTCGAGGCGCTGGAGGTTGCAGTTGACCACGAAGGTCAGGTTGTCCAGCCCCTCGCGGGCGGCGATGGAGAGCTGGCCCAGCGACTCCGGCTCGTCCATCTCGCCGTCGCCGAGGAACGCCCACACGTGCGAGCCGGAGGTGTCGGCGATGCCGCGAGCCTCCATGTACCGGTTCATCCGGGCCTGGTAGATCGCGCCGAGGGGGCCGAGGCCCATGGAGACGGTCGGGAACTCCCAGAAGTCCGGCATCGAGCGCGGGTGGGGGTAGCTGGACAGCCCGTCGGGGAACTTCGAGTGCTCCTGACGGAACCCGTCGAGCTGTTTCTCCGAGAGCCGGTCCAGCAGGTACGCGCGGGCGTAGATGCCCGGCGAGGCGTGGCCCTGGAAGAAGACCTGGTCGCCGCCGTCACCGCCGTCCTTGCCCCGGAAGAAGTGGTTGAAGCCCACGTCGTACAGGGACGCGGAGGACGCGAAGGTGGCGATGTGGCCGCCCACGCCGATGCCGGGCCGCTGGGCCCGCGAGACCATCACGGCCGCGTTCCAGCGGGTGGCGTTGAGGATGCGGCGCTCGATCTCCTCGTTGCCGGGGAAGAACGGCTCGCTCTTGGTGGGGATCGTGTTGACGTAGTCCGTGCTGCGCATCTCGGGCACGGCCACGCGCCGCTCGCGCGCCCGTTCGATCAGCCGCAGCATGAGATACCTGGCCCGCTCCCGGCCACGCTCGTCGACGGCGGCGTCGAGGGAGTCGAGCCACTCCTGCGTTTCCTCGGGATCGAAGTCAGGAACCTGACTCGGAAGGCCGCCAATGATGATCGGATTGCGATCGGAACCGGAAGCCACGCTGTTCCTTACCTGTCGGAGGGACCTGCCTACCACGTTCCCCATCGTGTACCTGGGGAACGTGGTACGTCATCCACTGGCTGCGCCCGTTCCCCCGCGCCTCCCGCTCGCCACCCGGTCGGCCACCCGGATCGCCGCCCGGTCAAACCGCAACGATACGCCCGGGGTGTGACGGGCATGGCAAAGTTGTCCGATGGGCGTAACGACGGATGATTCCGAAGTGCACATATGGGGCACACCGGTGTGATGTGGTTCCCGGGGAAACGGGATACGGTGCCAGGAGTGGCGGCGAAGCGGCCCGGAACGTCACCGTTTCGGCGGTCTGGAGGGCCGGGTACTTGCGCGATCCGTCCCGCCCGTGTGGACTACGGCCAATGCTTCGCGCACGCGCGTGGCTCAGATATTCACCAAGACATGATCAGGAGGCAACCCGTGAGCGCGACCGCGGACCACGCGGAGGAGCGGACGAACCCTGCCGCCAGGCTGGGGTTCCAGCCCGGACAGGTGGTCCAGGAGATCGGCTACGACGAGGACGTCGATCAGGAGCTCCGCGAGGCCATCGAGGAAGCCGTCGAAGGCGACCTGATGGACGAGGAATACGACGACGTGGCCGACGCCGTTGTGCTGTGGTTCCGTGATGACGACGGAGACCTCACCGATGTGCTCGTGGATGCCACCACGTACATCGAAGAGGGCGGCGCCATCCTGCTTCTGACGCCGAAGACCGGCCGTACGGGGTACGTGGAGCCGAGCGACATCTCGGAGGCCGCAACCACCGCAGGGCTGACCGCTTCGAAGAGCGTCAGCGTCGGCAAGGACTGGAGCGGCTCGCGTCTGGCGACGCCGAAGGCCGCCAAGTCCGGCAAGCGTTAGAGAGAACGCGTCATCATCGCCGCGCCGGGCGGACCGGGACTCCCCGGTCCGCCCGGCGGTCCCGGCGTGATCGCTGCGTAGGGTGGGACCGGGTGGGTGACCCGCTCACCCGTACGGCTCAGCGAAGGGATGCAGGACGATGGCGCTCCAGGTCGGCGACGAGGCACCCGACTTCGAACTGAAGGACAACCACGGCCGCACCGTGCGGCTCTCCGATTTCCGGGGCGAGAAGAACGTGGTGCTGCTCTTCTACCCCTTCGCCTTCACCGGCGTCTGCACCGGTGAGCTGTGCGAACTGCGTGACAACCTTCCGCAGTTCACCGACCGCGAGACCCAGTTGCTCGCCGTCTCCAACGACTCCATGCACACCCTGCGCGTCTTCGGCGAGCAGGAGGGCCTGGAGTACCCGCTGCTCAGCGACTTCTGGCCGCACGGCGACGTCAGCCGCGCCTACGGCGTCTTCGACGAGGACAAGGGGTGCGCCGTGCGCGGCACCTTCATCCTGGACAAGACGGGCACCGTGCGCTGGACCGTCGTCAACGGCCTGCCCGACGCCCGTGACCTGACCGAGTACGTCAAGGCGCTCGACACCCTGTGAACGGCCCCCCGCTCCGCGGGAACCCGTCACTAGGATCGGCTCGTTGATCCCGTATCCGATGCACTACGGGGCTGTCGGCCCCTGGACACCACATGGAGGACCCGTGGGAGTCAGCCTCAGCAAGGGTGGCAACGTCTCGCTGACCAAGGAGGCTCCCGGCCTGACCGCCGTCATCGTCGGTCTCGGCTGGGACGTGCGCACCACGACCGGCACCGACTTCGACCTCGATGCCAGCGCACTGCTGCTGAACAACGCCGGCAAGGTCGGCAGCGACCAGAACTTCGTCTTCTTCAACAACCTCAAGAGCCCCGACGGCTCGGTCGAGCACACCGGCGACAACCTCACCGGTGAGGGCGAGGGCGACGACGAGCAGATCAAGGTCGACCTCGCCGCCGTCCCGGCCGACGTGGAGAAGATCGTCTTCCCGGTCTCGATCTACGAGGCCGAGAACCGCCAGCAGTCCTTCGGCCAGGTCCGCAACGCCTTCATCCGCGTCGTCAACCAGGCCGGCGGCCAGGAACTCGCGCGCTACGACCTCAGCGAGGACGCCTCCACCGAGACCGCCATGGTCTTCGGCGAGCTGTACCGCAACGGGCCGGAGTGGAAGTTCCGCGCCATCGGCCAGGGGTACGCCTCGGGTCTGCGCGGCATCGCCCAGGACTTCGGCGTCAACGTCTGACGCCGTACGCCTCGCACCTCCTCCGGCGCCGTTCCGCGTTTGCGGACGGCGCCGGTGGCGCAGGAGAACCAAGAACACCACAGGGGAGGATCAGCATGGGTGTCACGCTCGCCAAGGGAGGCAATGTCTCCCTCTCCAAGGCCGCGCCGAATCTCACGAACGTCACGATCGGACTCGGCTGGGACGCCCGCTCCACCACCGGCGCCCCCTTCGACCTGGACGCCAGCGCCCTGCTGTGCGGCGCCGGGAACCGGGTGCTCGGTGACGAGTACTTCGTCTTCTACAACCAGCTCACCAGCCCCGAGGGCTCGGTCGAGCACACCGGTGACAACCTCACCGGTGAGGGCGAGGGCGACGACGAATCGATTCTGGTGGACCTTTCCAAGGTTCCGCCGCAGTGCGAGAAGATCATTTTCCCGGTCTCGATCCATATGGCGGACGAGCGAAACCAGTCCTTCGGACAGGTCGCCAACGCTTTCATCCGGGTGGTCAACCGGTCCGACGACCAGGAACTCGCACGCTACGACCTCAGCGAGGACGCCTCCACGGAAACGGCCATGATCTTCGGCGAGCTCTACCGGTACCAGGGCGAGTGGAAGTTCCGCGCGGTCGGACAGGGGTACGCGTCCGGACTTCGGGGCATCGCTCTAGACTTCGGAGTCAACGTTTCGTAAAGCCGGGTACGGCGGCGGGGGGAGACCTCCCCCAGACAGCGGTCTGGGAGGGGCCCCCAGAAGATGATGGGGTAGCCAGTGCTTCTGAAAACCTTCGGCTGGTCTTTCGTGATCACCGCGATCGGCCTGGTCGCGGCGGTCTTCTACGGGGGGTGGCAGGGCTTCGGCATCGTGGCGATCCTCTCCGTCCTCGAGATCTCGCTGTCCTTCGACAACGCGGTGGTCAACGCCGGAATCCTGAAGAAGATGAATGCCTTCTGGCAGAAGATCTTCCTCACCGTCGGCGTGCTCATCGCGGTCTTCGGCATGCGGCTGGTCTTCCCCGTCGTCATCGTCGCCGTCAGCGCCAAGATGGGTCCGATCGAGGCCGTCAATCTCGCGCTGAACAACAAGGACCGGTATCAGGAGCTCGTCACCGACGCCCACCCGGCCATCGCCGCGTTCGGTGGCATGTTCCTTCTGATGATCTTCCTCGACTTCATCTTCGAGGACCGCGACATCCAGTGGCTGCGCTGGATCGAGCGGCCGCTGGCCAAGCTCGGCAAGGTCGACATGCTGTCGGTCTGCATCGCCATGATCGTCCTGCTGATCACCTCCTTCACCTTCGCCACCCACGCCCATCAGCACGGCGGCGCCCACGTCGACAAGGCCCAGACGGTCCTGATCGCCGGCATCGCGGGTCTGATCACGTACATGGTCGTCGGCGGCCTCTCCGGGTACTTCGAGGACAAGCTGGAGGCGGAGGAGGAGGCCGAGCACGAGGCCGAGGAGGAGGCCGCCCGCTCCGGCAAGCCGCGCTCGGCGGTGAAGCTGGCCGGCCAGGCCGCGTTCTTCATGTTCCTCTACCTGGAGGTCCTGGACGCGTCCTTCTCCTTCGACGGTGTGATCGGCGCCTTCGCCATCACCAACGACATCGTCCTGATGGCGCTGGGCCTCGGCATCGGCGCGATGTACGTCCGTTCGCTGACCGTCTACCTGGTCCGCCAGGGCACCCTCGACGACTACGTCTACCTGGAGCACGGCGCCCACTACGCGATCGGCGCCCTGGCCGTGATCCTCATGGTCACCATCCAGTACGAGATCAACGAGGTCGTCACGGGACTGGTCGGCGTCGTCCTGATCGCCTGGTCCTTCTGGTCCTCGGTCCGCCGCAACCGAGCCCTCGCGGCGGCCGGGGGAGACGCCGGGTCGAGCGAGAAGACGGAGATCACCTCCGGGGTCTGACAACCCCCTGGGGGATCTCCCCGGGGCAGGATCGGGGACGCGGCGGGGTGTGGCATCCCGCTCGGTGAGGAACGCTTCGAATGGGGCGGCCGACTCGGGTCGGCCGCCCCGACGACTTTTCCAGGGGGGCGGACATGGGATTTCTCGACGGACTGCTGGGCGGCCGCACCGCCGACTTCGACTCGGGCAGCTCCGGGTCCAACGCGATCGAACTGACCAAACGGCACCAGCAGGTGTCCCTGACCAGACAGGGCGCGGCCACCGGCAACCTCCGGGTCAACCTGACCTGGCGGATGCGCACCTCCGACTTCGGCGGCCCCCAGCGCGACAGCCTCTTCCGGCATCCCTTCAAGGCACTGAAACCACCGGAAGTGACGGGCCACGGCCAGAGCATGGTCAACGTCGACCTGGACCTCGGCTGCCTCTACGAACTCGCCGACGGCACCAAGGGCGTCGTCCAGCCCCTCGGGGGCTACCTGGGGGACGTCAACGCCCCGCCGTACGTCAAGCTCAGCGGCGACGACCGGTTCGGCTCCGCCTCGGGCGAGACGATGTACGTCAACCTGGACCACCGGGACGCCATCAAACGCCTGCTGGTCTTCGTGTACATCTACGACCAGACACCGGCCTTCGACCGCACCCACGCCGTGGTCACCCTCTACCCGAGCAACGGCCCTCGCATCGAGATCAGCCTCGACGAACGCCATCCGCAGGCCCGCTCGTGCGCGGTGGTGCTGATGGAGAACGTGAAGGGCGAACTCGTCGTGCGCCGCGAGGTGAAGTTCGTCTACGGCTTCCAGGGCGAACTGGACCGGCTCTACGGCTGGGGCCTGACCTGGGGCCGGGGCTACAAGTCAAAGGCGGAGCGGTGAGCTGAGCGCCGAGGGCTGTCCCGTGATCCCCGGCGGATCAGGGCGCGGCGTCGGATGCGGTGCATCGCAGGGCGGAGGGCCGTCCGCGTACTGGGCGTATCCGGACGACCCGACAGCGCCGCGAGGCGCCGTGGCTGTCGCCGCGCGCCCGCTGAGGATTGCGGGACGGCCCTCAGCGTCCGAGGAACTGCGGCCCCTGCGGCGGCAGCCGGAAGTCCGGGTCCAGCGGGGCCGCGGCGGGCGCCGGCTGGGACTGGGGGTAGCCGTAGGCCGGCGGCGCCTGCGTCTGGACGGACTGGGGGTAGCCGTAGGTCGCCTGGCTCGCGGAGGCGGGCTGCGGGTAGCCGTAGGCGGGCTGCGGGGCGGAGACGGGCTGCGGATAGCCGTAGGCCGGCGGCTGGGCGGGCAGCGGCGGCAGCGGCGCGGGCTGCTCCGGGGGGAGCGGCACCGACCGGGACTCGGGGCGGCCGGGCTCCTCGTCCGGCGCCTCCGACTCGTCCACCGAGATACCGAAGTCGGTGGCGAGTCCCTCCAGGCCGTTGGAGTAGCCCTCGCCCAGCGCGCGGAACTTCCAGCCGTCCCCGCGCCGGTACAGCTCGCCGCAGATCAGCGCCGTCTCCGCGCCGGTCTCCGGTTTCACCTCGAACCGGGCCAGCGGCTCGGCGTCGCTCACCGAGGCGTCGTACACCAGCACGCACAGTGCCGGGACCCGGTCGAAGGGGACGTCGTCGGCGGAGGCCACCAGCAGGATGCGGCCGACCTCGGACTCGACCCCGGCCAGGTCCACCCGGACCGAGTCGGTCAGGCCCCCGGGGACCGGTTTGCGGCCGAGCCCCCGCACCGCGCCGGAAGGGTGGCGGGGCTGGTTGTAGAAGACGAAGTCCTCGTCCGAGCGCACCCGGCCGTCCGGGCCCAGCAGCAGCGCGGAGGCGTCGACCTCGGGGACGTCCTGCCCCGGTGTCCAGCGCAGCACCGCCCGTACCGCGGCGGCGTCCAGCGGGACGTTCGACCCCTTCAGCATCGCGTGCGTCATGCGGTCATCCTGCCTTCTCGGTCCTGGCCACGACAATGCGGGGGGTGTTCCGCCCGACACGGGCGGGTAACCGGAAGTTCACGCCGGCCGGGAACCCCGGACACGCGTCTCTACGTACTATTACCGGCCACCCTTTGCGGAAATCACAGACTCGGCGCGCCATGAGGGAGTCCTATGCGTCATTTCGGGCACATCGCCCCCGAAGCGCGGGAGCGTCTCTTCCACCAGGAGCCGCGCGCCTTCACCGCCGACTCCCCGGCCAGGCTGCTCTCGGCGGCCCTCGGGGCCACCCTCTACAGCCCGGCGACCCGGCCCCGGCTCGCCGCCGACATCGTCAAGCAGACCGCCGGCGGAGTCGTCTCGATGGTGCTGTGCCTGGAGGACTCCATCGCGGACGAGGACGTGGCCGCCGGTGAGGAGAACCTGGTCCGGCAGTTCGCCGAGCTGGACGCGCTCGGCGCCCGGACCGGCACCGAGCCGCCGCTGCTGTTCGTCCGGGTGCGCACGCCCGACCAGATCCCCGACCTCGTGCGGCGCCTCGGCCCCGGCGTCCGGCTGCTGTCCGGTTTCGTGCTGCCCAAGTTCACCGAGGAGCGCGGAGTCCCCTTCCTGGAGGCGCTGAGCGCGGCCGAGACCGCCTGCGGACGTCGGCTCTTCGCCATGCCGGTGCTGGAGTCGCCCGAGCTGCTGTACCGCGAGTCCCGCGTGGAGACCCTGGAGGGCATCGCCCGCGCGGTCGGCAAGTACCGCGACCGGGTCCTGGCGCTGCGCCTGGGCGTCACCGACTTCTGCTCCTCCTACGGTCTGCGCCGCGCCCCCGACATGACCGCGTACGACGTCCAGATCGTCGCCTCCGTCATCGGCGACGTGGTCAACATGCTGGGCCGGGCCGACGGCAGCGGGTTCACCGTGACCGGGCCGGTGTGGGAGTACTTCCGGGTCCCCGAGCGGGTCTTCAAGCCGCAGCTGCGCACCAGCCCCTTCCTGGAGGTGCGCGCCGTGGGACTGCGCGAGAAGCTGATCGAACACGCCATGGACGGCCTGCTGCGGGAGATCTCCCTGGACCAGGCCAACGGTCTGCTCGGCAAGACCTGCATCCACCCCTCCCACGTGCTTCCCGTGCACGCGCTCTCCGTCGTCAGCCACGAGGAGTTCAGCGACGCGGTGGACATCCTCCGGCCGGACAGCGACGGCGGCGGAGTCCTCAGGTCCGCGTACACGAACAAGATGAACGAGGTGAAGCCGCACCGCGCCTGGGCCGAGCGGACCCTGCTGCGCGCGGAGGTCTTCGGGGTGGCCAACGAGGACGTCGGCTTCGTGGACCTGCTCACCGCCGGCTTCACCGGCTGAGCCCTCCCCGCCCGGAAGCCTCTCCCGGCACACAGCCTGATCTCACCTCTCCGAGCCGCAAGGAACGCATGAAGAACGCAGTGAACGACGGCGTCTGGTCCGGCACCTGGGTCGCACGGCGACTCGGTGTCGAGCTGGAGGGCGACGAGCACCTGACCGACCTGCTGGGGATGGCATTGCGCCGCAACCCCAAGCGGGCCCATCTGCTGGTCTCGAACGTGCTCGGCAAGCACGTCCCGCAGTCGCCCGCCGCGGTCCACGGCCACGGGGTCCGCCTCGGCCACCGGGTCCGCGCCCTGCTCGGGGACGCGGAGGCGGCCCGCGCGGTCGTCCTCGGGTACGCGGAGACCGCCACCGGCCTCGGCCACTCGGTCGCGGACGGGCTCGCCCTCGCCCCGTACCTGCACTCCACCCGCCGCCCGGTCGCCGGGGTCACCCCGGCCGGCGGTTTCGAGGAGTCCCACTCCCACGCCACCTCCCACCTGCTGCTCCCCGGGGACCCGGCGCTGCTGGCCGGGGACGGCCCGCTGGTGCTGGTGGACGACGAGTTCTCCACCGGCAACACCGTCCTGAACACCATCCGCGAGCTGCACGCCCGCCACCCCCGGCGCCGGTACGTGGTCGTCGCCCTGGTCGACATGCGCTCCGCCGAGGACGCCGCCCGGCTGGACCGGTTCGCCGCCGAGATCGGAGCCCGCGTCGACCTGGTGGCGGCCGCCTCGGGGACCGTACGGCTGCCCGAGGGCGTGCTGGAGAAGGGCCAGGCGCTGGTCGCGGAGCACGAGCGGGCCGAGGCCGCGCCCGGCCCGGTGCCGGACGGCAGGGTGAGCCGGGTCGCGCTGGACTGGCCCGCCGGGCTGCCGGACGGCGGACGGCACGGCTTCACCCCGGCCCACCGCGCCCGGCTGGAGGCCGCGCTGCCCGGCATGGCCGCCCGGATCGCCGACGCGCTGCCCGAGGGCTCCCGCCGGGTGCTGGTGCTGGGCTTCGAGGAGCTGATGTACGCCCCGCTGCGGCTCGCCGCCGAGCTGGAGCGGACCGTTCCGGCCGAGGTGCGCTACTCCACCACCACCCGCTCACCCGTCCTCGCCGTGGACGACCCCGGCTACGCGATACGCACCCGGCTGGCCTTCCCCGCCCACGACGACCCGGCGGACGGCCCCGGCGAGCGGTACGCGTACAACGTCGCGGGCGCGGGTTTCGACACCGTGGTCGCCGTGGTGGACTCCGTCGCCGACACCCCCGCCCTGCACGCCCCGGACGGCCTGCTCGCCCGGCTGGCCGAGCACGCCCCGCACGTCCTGCTCGCGGTCGTGCCCGCCCACGAACCCCCTCTCCCCGAAAGGCCGGCCATGCTGCCCGAACCCCTCCGCGGCCCCGCCTTCTCCTCGTACGCGCCCGACGAGGTCGGCTGGCTGCTCCAGGACCTCTCCGCGGTCAGCCTGGAGGCGCCGACCGAGGAGCGCGAGGAGGCCGTGCAGAACGGCGGCGCGCACTACGCGGAGTCGCTGCCGGTCGAGTACCAGCCCAGCGAGCGCTACCAGGCCCTGTTCCACGCCGCCCTGGAGACCTCGGCCGACCGGATCGCCCGTGCCGTGGGCGTGGTCACCGAGACCGTGCTCACCGAGCGCGGCGGCACCCCGGTCCTGGTCTCGCTCGCCCGCGCCGGAACACCGGTCGGCGTGCTCATGCGCCGCTGGGCCGAGCAGCGGTACGGGTCCGAACTCCCGCACTACGCCGTCTCGATCGTCCGGGGCCGGGGCATCGACGCCAATGCCCTGCGCTGGCTGGCCGCGCACCACGACCCGCGCGACGTCGTCTTCGTGGACGGCTGGACCGGCAAGGGCGCCATCACCCGTGAACTCGCGACCGCCGTTGCGGAGTTCGAGCGCGCCGAGGGCGTCACCGGCTTCGATCCGGAGATCGCCGTCCTCGCCGACCCCGGCTCCTGCGTGCGCACCTACGGCACCCGCGACGACTTCCTCATACCCTCCGCCTGTCTCAACTCCACGGTCTCCGGGCTGATATCGCGCACCGTGCTCCGTGCCGACCTGGTCGGCCGGGACGACTTCCACGGCGCGAAGTTCTACCGTGAACTCGCCGACGCCGACGTCTCGGTGGACTTCCTCGACGCCGTCTCCGCCCGCTTCACCGAGGTCCGCGACGAGGTGGACGCGGCAGTCAAGGAGCTGATCGCCGAGGACCGCACGCCGACCTGGGAGGGCTGGCGGGCCGTGGAGCGGATCAGCGAGGAGTACGGCATCCGCGACGTGAACCTGGTCAAGCCCGGTGTCGGCGAGACCACTCGGGTGCTGCTGCGCCGGGTGCCCTGGAAGATCCTCGCCAAGGCGGGAGCGGGCGCCGACCTCGACCACGTCCGGCTGCTCGCCGAACAGCGCGGGGTGCCGGTCGAGGAGGTCGACGACCTGCCGTACACCTGCGTCGGCCTGATCCACCCCCGGTACACGCGCGGAGCCACCGGCGCCGACGGCCGGGCGGTGAGCGTCCGATGACGGTACTGGTGGCCAGCGATCTCGACCGCACGCTGATCTACTCGGCGGGCGCCCTCGCGCTCACCATGCCGGACGCGCGGGCACCCCGGCTGCTCTGCGTGGAGGTGCACGAGGCGAGTCCGCTGTCCTTCATGACGGAGACGGCGGCCTCCCTGCTGACCGAGCTGGCGGACGCCGCGGTGTTCGTGCCGACGACCACCCGCACCCGCACCCAGTACGGGCGGATCAACCTGCCCGGGCCGCCCGCCCGGTACGCGATCTGCGCCAACGGCGGCCACCTCCTGGTCGACGGCGCCACCGACCGGGACTGGCACGCGTCGGTGCTGCGCCGGCTGGCCGACGAGTGCGCGCCGCTTGCCGAGATCACCGACCATCTGCGCCGGGCCTCCGACCCGGTCTGGCTGCGCAAGCAGCGGGTGGCCGAGGACCTGTTCGCCTACCTGGTGGTCGAGCGGGAGCTGCTGCCCGGCGACTGGGTGGGCGAGCTCGCCGGGTGGGCCGGGGAACGGGGCTGGACGGTGTCGCTCCAGGGCCGCAAGATCTACGCCGTCCCGCAGCCGCTCACCAAGGGCGCGGCGGTGCGCGAGGTGGCCCGGCGCACCGGGGCGGAGCTGACGCTCGCGGCCGGGGACTCGCACCTGGACGCCGATCTGCTGCTGGCCGCCGACCGCGGCTGGCGGCCCGGCCACGGCGAGCTGGCCGACAGCGACTGGGCCGCGCCCACGGTCGGTGCGGTGGCCGAGCGGGGAGTGCTGGCCGGGGAGCGGATCACCCGTGAGTTCCTCCGGGCGGCGCGCGGCGCGGGCAGTGCATCACCTGCGTCGGCCCCGACAGCCCCGGCGCCGATCCCGGCCCGGTCGTCATCGCCTGTCACGACCAGCGCGTCGACTCCGTACGCTCAGCCTCGCTGAGTACCGGTGCTGACCTGTGGCGGCCCGGTCGCCGCTCGTCCGCCGGTTCCGCCATCCGTTGGCCGGCGAACAGTGAGCGCACGTGCGTACCGTCTCCGTGGAGACCCTGAAGTTCACCGGCACGGGCGTGTTCGACGCGCCTTCCGCGCAGGCCGCAACGATCCTGGCCCGCTCCGCCACACGAACTGGGACGTGCCGCACGAGGCCGCCGTACCTGTGCGTGATGAACTGTGGCCCGGCTTCGAGACGTTGATCCGGTCCGGAACAGGAGAGTGGGAGGCACCGTGCACCTTGGCGGGGGGACGTGGCAGCGGCTGACCGCCGCGGTGCTCGTCATGGCGGTGGCGGCCGGGTGTACGGGGCAGGGCGAAGGCGCGGGCGGCGGAAACGACGAAGACCTGCTGCGGAACCACGACTGGACGCAGATGCCCGGCATCACCGCGCGGAACGGCGTCCTGCGGGTCAGCGCATTGGATCGGCGCATCGTGGAGCAGGACTCCTCCGGCGGCCGGCCCAACCCCCCGCTGAACCTGGCCGGCCCGCATCTGAGGTCCGACGGCGACTTCACCGTCACCGCGCGCATGTCCGGTGTGGGTGACGATGACGGCGACTCATGGCTGCGGCTGTACGGACGGGTACCGGTCATCTACGACGAGTGGCGGCAGGAGCGGCCCTCACTCCGCGTCGGCGTGACCGCCGACGGACAAGTGAAGGTGCAGATATGGGACGGCGAGGGCGATGAGCCGGCCATCTCCGAGGATTTCGACTGCGGCTGCTCCGGAACGGTGACGCTCGCCGTGTCGAGCATCGGGGACACATTTCGCGTAGAAGCCGACGGGCGGCGGCTGGGAACCGTGCAGGACCCGGGGGTGTTCGCCGAGGGCACTGTCTGGTTCGGTCTGGAGGCGGACCCGGGTGAGGACGAGCGCCGCGAGGGATGGCGTCTGACGCGGCTGGTCGCGCGGGCGGAGAGCGGTGACCCGCTCCGAGTGATCAAGGCGCCGCAGCTACGTCAGGAGCAGTCCGACGACTCGCTGCGTGCGCGGGCCGCAGACGTGGGCCGGCCGTTCGACGTCGGCGCCGCCCTGGCCGAGAACCCGCTGCTCACCGACTCACGCTACCGGGCGCTCGCGGGGAGCCAGTTCTCCGTGCTCACTCCGGAGAACGCGTTCAAGCCGCAGTTCCTCCACCCGCGCCGGGGCGTTTACGACTTCCGCGACGCGGACCTGCTCGTACGCTTCGCCCGCGCGAACGACATGAAGGTGCACGCGCACACCCTCGTCTGGCACGAGGCTCTGCCCCGCTGGATGCGGGAGGACGACGACCCCGCGGAGGTGTGCCGGACCATGCTCCGGCACATCGCCGTGGTCGCTGGGCACTTCAAGGGAGAAGTCGCGGAATGGGATGTGGTCAACGAGCCCATGTCCGACGACGAGAAGAGCTACACCAACGGGGATCTCGGTCTGCGCTCCGAGCAGAGCCCGTGGTTCGAGGCCATGGGCGAGAAGTACATCGACGAGGCGTTCAGGGCCGCCCACCGGGCCGATCCGAAGGCACGGCTGTTCCTCAACGAGTACGGGGTCGAGGAGGAAGGCGAGCGGTGGGACGCCCTTCACGATCTGGTCAAGCGGCTCAGGGAACGCGGCGTACCGATCGACGGCGTGGGTTTCCAGAACCATGAGTACGCACCCGGCGACCGCGTCGACCCGGAGACCTTCCGCAGCCATGTGCGGGATCTGGCGGAGCTCGGGGTTCAGGCGCGGGTGTCGGAGATGGACGTCCCCATAGGGGAGGACGAGGAGGACGGACGGCAGACCCAGGCTGACGAGATGGCGGGCAAGCTGCGGGTCTGCCTGGAGGAGCCGAACTGCACGTCGTTCTCCACATGGGGATTCACCGACCGGTACGGTTCCACCGCCGACACCACGATCTATCCTCCGCGCACGGCCGATTCCCTGCCGTGGGACGCGGCCCTGCGGCCGAAGCCGGCGTACGAGCGCCTGCTCAGGGTCTTTGACGAGGCGTGAGGAGCAGAACGCTCAGCCGCAGCAGCCGCCCCCGCAGCAGCCACCGCCGCCACCGCCCGAGGGGGCCGGGGCGGCGACGGAGCCGCCCACGGCCACCGCCGACAGCAGCTTCACCGTGTCGTCGTGGCCCTCGGGGCAGGTGGCGGGTGCGGCGGACTCCGCCATGGGGCGGCTGAGTTCGAAGGTGTCGCCGCAGGTCCGGCAGCGGTACTCGTAGCGAGGCATGTGCTCAGGTTAGCGGCCGGACCCCGCGGGCGGGGGAGTCACTCGGGCTTCGTGTCCGGCCCGGTGACGGCACGCTTGTCCGGCGCGGTGAGGGCCGGCTCCTGCCGCACGGCATCGGGGTGCCGGGATCGCCAGTAGGGGTTGTCGTGCGGGAGGGACGAGCCGACGCGGCCGTACATGCCGAAGGTCATCAGCAGCAGGCCGACGATGAAGGTGAAGAACACGTTCTGGATCCTGAACGCCAGGAAGTTGTGCGTGGTGTCCAGCAGACCCAGGTTGAGGAAGCCGCTCAGGATGAACAGCACACCGAAGGTCATGTTCAGCGTCGAGGCGAAGTTGCCGCCGACCACCATCCCCGTCAGCAGGACCAGACCGACGCAGATGGAGAGCACGCTCAGCGCGCCGTTGGTGTTCAGGCCCGCGACCGTGTCGCTGCCGACGTTGAAGGCGCCGATGTGGCCGATCAGGCCGAGGATGCCGAAGATCAGCAGGAACAGCCCGATCAGGCCCGCGCCTATCCGGTAGACCAGGTTCAGCTTGTGGTCGACGGGCAGGTGCTCGTCGAACACGGTGCGGTGCCGGGTGGACTGCTTGTCGCGTGAGTGCACTGCGTGTGCGGCCATGTCGCCTCCTTGGGGGCGCGTGCGGAGGCCGTCCCGTACCCCTCCATACTCACCAGCACCCCGCGCACCGGCAACAGGGACGCCGCCGGCCGGGCTCACCGCGCGGGGCCGCCGCGCTCCTCCCGGATCCGGGCGACCACCCGGGCGACCGTGTCGCGTACCGCCTCGGTCTCGGTGAGGAAGTGCCAGTAGTCGGGGTGCCGGCCGCTGTCCAGCGCGGCGACCGCGCGGTCCAGCCGGTCCACCGCCTCGTCCAGCGGACGGGCGTGCCGGGGGTCGGGCGCCGTACGGCCGGTCATGGCGAGCCGCTGGGCGTCCCGGAGCGCGAACCGGGTCCGCTCGATCTCCTGCCGGGGGTCCTTCTGCACGGCGTTCAGCCGGATCAGCCGGTCTCCGGCGGCCGACACGGCCTCGTCCGTCGTGTTCAGCAGGGCCCGTACGGTCGAGAGCAGGGAGGTGGCGTCCGGCCAGCGCTGGGCCTCCCGCGCGGCACGGGCCTCGGACAGTTTGCGCTCGGCCTGGCGGACGTTCTCGGCGGCCTGCTCGGGCACGTGCTGGAGGTCCTGCCAGCAGGCGGCCGCGAACCGGCGCCGCAGTTCGCTCAGCACCGGCTCGATCTGGCCGCTGCGGGTGGTCAGGGCCTGGGCGCGGGTGCCGAGGCTGACCAGGCGGCGGTCGATCTCGGCGGCGCGCTCCGGCAGCCGCTCGGCCTCGGCCCGGATCGCCCCGGCCTCCCGCTGCACCCGCTCGGCCCGCTCCAGCGTGGCCGCGACACCGTGCTGTCCGGCGCCCTGGTTCAGCCGGGTCAGCTCGGGGGAGAGGGCGGCGAGGCGGGCGGCCAGATCGTCGGCGCTCAGCCGCTTCCCGCGCACGGCGTCCAGGGCGTTGCTAGCGCCGAGCAAGGCCTGCCGGGCGCGCTCCACGGCGGGCGCGAGCCGGGCGAGCCTGGTCTCGGCGCTGTCGAGGAGGGGGCCGAGGGAACTGGAGAAACGGTCCAGCTCACCCTTGACCCGGACCAGCTCGTCCTTGGCCGCGGTCAGCTCGGTGCGGGCCCGGTCGGCGGTGGCCGCGTCGAGGTCGTCGCGGTCGAGGTCCTGGGCGTCGACGGCCTGGATGTACCTCTGGCTCGCCTCGTCTATGCGCCGGCCGAGCGCCTCGAAGCCGGCCACGGCGCGGCGGGCCGCGGGGGAGTCGTCGACGGCGGAGATGGTCTCGATGGAGATGCGCAGGTCGCGCTGGGCGGTGTCCAGCTCGTAGAACGCGGCCGCCGCGGCGTCCTTCGCCGCCTGCGCCCCGGCCCGCTGGCTCTCGGCCCGGCCGCCGAACCAGCGCCGGGTACCACCGCCGGTGAACGCGGCGGCCAGCGTGAGCGCGGCCAGCACGGGCAGGCCCAGCAGGGCGAGGACGTCGCGCACGGGGGACGGCGGGTGCGGGTGGGTCTGCGCTGCTGACGTGCCCGGTGTCGCCGTCACATCCCTCTCCCGTGCTGCGGTTGGCCCTGGGTGGTGTTCATTGTCCCACCCGCTCAGGACGAAGACACGGCCCGGTCAGTTCACTCCCGCCCGCCCCTCCTGCAGGGTTTGCGGGGCACCGCCCGAGGCAAGGTAGGCTGTCCACTCGTCCCGGCTCCGTGCCCGGGCCAGGGGTGCGTAGCTCAGGGGTAGAGCGCCTGCCTTACAAGCAGGATGTCGGCGGTTCGAAACCGTCCGCGCCCACAGTGAGAACGAGCGGGCCAAAGGCTTGCGACGGCCCTCCGGGAGTGTCCGGGGGGCCGTTTTCCGCGTTCACCCGCCGGCCGGCTCCTCTCTCGCAGGCCGCCCCCGCACCTCCAGGCTGCCCAGCAGTTCCGCCGTGGCCCGCGTGACGGCGTCCACGGCGCGGTCGAACGCCTCCCGGTTGTGGGCGGCGGGGGCACGGAAGCCCGAGACCTTGCGTACGTACTGCAGCGCGGCGGCGCGGATGTCGTCCTCGGTGGCCTCACCGGGCAACACGGGCGGCCGCAACGTCTTGATGCTTCGGCACATGTCCCAAGTCTCCTCCGCCGGGGCCCCGGGTGGACGATGATCTGCGGCAGGCGGCCACCGGATGTCGGGGCCGACCGCTGGAGAGGACACGTCCATGACGAACGCCCCCACGGTGGCGGTACTCGGCCCCGGCGGCGTCGGCGGACTGCTCGCCGCCCTGCTGTCCCGGTCCGGGCACCGGGTGATCTGCCTGGCGCGGGACGGCACGGTTCAGGCGCTGCGCCGGAACGGCATCCAGGTGCACAGCGGGCGGTTCGGGGACTTCCACGCGGCCGTGGAGGCGGACACCGAGCTGCGCGAGCCGGTCGGCGCCTGCCTGATCACCGTCAAGCACACCACGCTGGACGCGGCCCTCACCCGCGTGCCGCCCGCCGTGCTCGGTGACGCCCTGGTGGTGCCGCTGCTGAACGGCCTCGAACACCCCGCCTCGCTGCGCAGGCGGTACGCGCCCGGGCTGGTCGCCCCCGCGACGATCCGGGTGGAGTCCACCCGCGTCCAGGCCGGGGACGGGGAGGGCGTGGTGATCGAACACGGCAGCCCCTTCGCCGAGGTCGACCTCGCGGGCGCGGCGGCGGTACGGCCCCGCCTCGACGCCCTGGCCTCGGCCCTCACGGCGGCCGGCGCGACGGCGCGCGTGGTGGACGACGAGACGGCGGCCCTCTGGGCCAAGATGGCGTTCCTGGCCCCGTTCGCCCTGCTCACGACGCGGTACGGGGTGCCGATCGGCGAGGCCCGTACGCGGTACCGCTCTCAGCTGGAGGCCCTGGTCGCCGAGACGGCGGAGGTCGGCCGCGCCTGCGGCGCCCCGACCGACCCGGTCGGCTCCCTCGCCCGCTACGACCTGTTCCCGGCGGCCGCGAGGTCCTCGATGCAGCGGGACGCGGAGGCGGGCCGGGCCCTTGAACTCGACGCGATCGGAGGGGCGTTGCTGCGCGCGGCGGAGCGGCACGGGGTGGCCGTGCCGGTGACGGCGCGGTTGGTGAAGGAGCTGAGCGGCGCCGGCCGCCGAGGCCACTCGTTCGAATGAACTGCCCGGCGAAGCTCGCCACCAAAAATCGAACAGGCGTACCATTGCCGTGTGTCTGCGTCCCATGAATTCCCCAGTGACCTGCTCGCCGGGCAGGAGGAGCTGCATCAGATCAGGGCCGAGCTGTCGGCCCTGCTCAAGCGGCTGCCCTGGTCGGTCGAGCCGCTGGACGGCTTCACCGACGACACCGGCTGGCGCAGGATCGAACGCCCCGCGTCCCCCGGCTGGACCGCCGACGAGCAGGCCGAGGTGGAGAAACTCCGCCGCCGCGAACACGAACTGGCCGTCTTCGTCACGGGCCACCGCCACTGGACCGAGGTGGCGGCACCCGACCGCGTCCGGGCCCGTGCCGAGCTGAAGCACGCGCACGAGCGGGAGTAGCTCCGGCCCGGGCACGGCTCCGCGGGCGGCGCCGTGCCGGGGAACGCGGGTTCAGGACTCCGCGGGCCGCCGGCGCATCAGATAGGCCGCAGCGGCGCCCGTCCCGGTGAGGGCGGCGATCGAGACGGCCGTGGCCAGCCAGGCCGTGCCGAGCCAGCGGGTGCCGTAGTAGCCGAGAGCGGCGCTGTAGGCGGCCCAGGAGAGGCCGGCCAGGGCGGACCAGGGGACGAAGTCGCGGGCGCGGCGGTGGGCGGCGCCCGCGCAGAAGGAGACGACCGAGCGGCCGGCGGGGGCGAAGCGGGCGAGGACGACCAGGGCGCCGCCGCCGCGCGAGAGCGCCTCACCGAGACGTTCCTGCGCCTTGGTCAGGCGCCGGGAGCGGGCGATGGCCCGGTCCAGCCGCTCGCCGCCGCGCCAGGCCAGCCGGTACGCGACCAGGTCGCCCAGCACGGAGGCCGTCGTCGCCAGCAGGATCAGTACCAGGACGTCCGGCACGTCGTGCGGGACCTGTCCGGCCGCCGCACCCGTACCGGCCGCCGCCGCGGTGGCCGCCGCGACGACCAGGACGCCGCTCGGCAGTACCGGCAGGAAGACGTCGAGCAGGACCGAGACGACCACCACGGCGTAGATCCATGGTCCGGCCGCAAGCGACCCCACGCTCTCCAGCACGATTACTCCCCGTCGTTCCCCCGAATACAGCCGTACAGCGTACGCCTGGCCGGTGGCAGGAGGTTCATGGGGGGATCAAGTGATCATCACAACATGTTCACGGCGGCCGGGTCGCAACGCCCCGTACGCCGCCTTTCACCCGTGCGGCACGCGCACGGGGCGGCCGGAACCCCTGTCCCGCCGTACCGAGGCCCGCCTCGACTTCACCACCGACGCCCGGGGCCGGGGTGCCGCGAGCGACCGGAACGGCCGGGGGCTGCGGCGCGGCGAGGCCGCCTCGGTGGTGATCCAGGACCGACCGGGCGACGGCGCGACCCGCGTCGCGTGCTCCGCGGTGCCTTTCGGCCGGGTGACGGGGCAGGCGGCCCGGCGCGGGTGCGCGGGCGGCACGCGGACTCCTCGCGCATCCGCCCGCGCTGCCGCGGGAGCGTCGCCCCGGGCATCCGGGTGCCGCTCGTGAGGCGGTCCCTCAGGCCGCTATCGGCTCCCGCGCCCGCTCACCCTCCTCGGGCGCGGCCGCCCGCCGGGACGCCACCACCCGGTCCAGGCCGAACGCACCCGACCCCGTGAAGACCAGCAGGAGGAAGGCCCAGCAGAACAGGACCGGCAGTTCGCCGCCGTTCTGGATGGGCCAGAGGGCAGCCTGCTGGTGGACGTCGAAGTAGGCGAACGCCATGGAGCCGGAGGCGATGAGGGCGGCGCCGCGGGTCCCGAGGCCCAGGAGGACCAGGGCGCCGGCGGCGAGCTGGATGACCGCCGCGTACCACCCCGGCCAGGTGCCCGCGGCGATCGTGCCGCCGTGGGTGCCCGCGGCGCCGCCGAGGACGCCGAAGAGCGAGGCGGCGCCGTGCGCGGTGAACAGCAGGCCGATGACGATGCGGAAGAGCCCGAGCGCGTAGGGCTGGGCGGCGTCGAGACGAGCGGACATGTGGGGGAGGTCTCCTCTTTCGGGGCCGGACGTGGGGCGGCGGGTGCCGAGTGAGAGCCCAGGTTAGGTATGCCTCACTCTTACTTGCAAGTTCAACATTCAGGCATGGCCGGAAAACGGCGACGGCCCGCCCCGGCCGGGAGGCCGGGACGAGCCGTGCGCGGGGAGCCGCCGACGCGGAGCCGTGGAGGCCGGGTCGCCGTCAGCAGCCCGAGAGGTAGTTCGTCAGCGCGCTCTTCTCCGCCGAGTCCACGGAGAGGTTGTAGTAGTACTTCACCTGCACCCACGCCCGGACGTACGTGCACCGGTACGACGTGAGGCTCGGCATCCAGGTCGCCGGGTCCTGGTCGCTCTTGGCCTGGTTCACGTTGTCCGTGACCGCGAGGAGCTGCGGCCGGGTGACGTCGTTGGCGAAGCCCTGCCGCTGCGCCGTCGTCCACTTGCTCGCGCCGGAGTCCCACGCCTCGGCCAGCGGCACGAGGTGGTCGATGTCGACGTCGGAGGCCGCACTCCAGGTCGCGCCGTCGTACGGGGAGTACCAGCTGCCGCCGGTCGCCACGCAGGCGGAGTCGGTGGTGACGTTCGTGCCGTCGCGCTTGAGTATGTACTCGCGGGTGTTGCAGGTGCCGCTGATCGTGATCCAGGTCGGGAACAGGTCCCGGCTGTAGCCGGTGCGGTTCTCGGTGGCCACGGTGAGCTGCGAGAGGTAGCTCCGGGCGGTGGCGCCGCTGACCGGGGTGGGGAGGGCGGCCGAGGCGCTGGGCGAGTTGAACAGGGCGGCGGAGGCGAGCAGGCCGGTGGCGGCGGCGACGACTCCGAGTCGTCGACGCGCGTAGAACCGGGACGATCGGGACATGCGGAACATCTGAACTCCCTTGTGGGGTAGGGGTGTTGAGCGCACGAGCAGGGGAATGCTCGTCGGGCGGAGTTGCGGTGGGGTGAGCGCCCGGTAAGAAGCTAGTGACGCGTCCATGACACGACAAGGTTCACGACGGAACTTTCACGTCCCGTACGATGGGCGGTGCAGAAGGGGAGTAGCTCTTCGCCGGACCGTCGACATACTGCTCAGCGAGCCTGAGCCGGCGCCCGGAGGCGGAATCCCGTGGGACCCGCCAGCGAGACCTTCGGCAAGCAGTGCACGCCCGTGCCCCAAGGCGCGGGTGCCAGTGTGCTGCCGTGCCGAGGTGTCCCACGCGTGGAACGCGCACTCTCGGCGGGGCGGCCCCGACCGATTGAGGAACCTTGATCAGTATTACCGTGACGGCGCTCGTCTTCGGCGTCATCTTCCTCGCCGAACTGCCGGACAAGACCGCGCTCGCCGGCCTCGTCCTCGGCGCCCGGTACCGCGCGTCGTACGTCTTCGCCGGTGTCGCCGCGGCCTTCCTGGTGCACGTCGTGCTCGCCGTCGCGGCGGGCAGCGTACTGACCCTGCTGCCGCAGCAGATCGTGCACGCCCTCACCGGTGTCCTCTTCCTCGGTGGCGCGGCCGTCCTGCTGCTGAAGAAGGACGACGACGAGGAGGAGATCAAGAAGCCCGCCGACCAGTCCTTCTGGAAGGTCGCGGGTACGGGCTTCACGCTCATCCTGGTCGCCGAGTTCGGCGACCTCACCCAGATCATGACCGCCAACCTGGCCGCCCGCTACGACGACCCGCTCTCCGTCGGCCTCGGTGCGGTGCTCGGCCTCTGGGCGGTCGCCGGACTCGGCATCGTCGGTGGAAAGGCCCTGATGAAGCGCGTGCCGCTGCGGCTGATCACCCAGATCGCGGCGCTGCTGATGATCGGCCTCGGCGTGTGGAGCCTGTACGAGGCGATCGCCGGCTAGTGCTGTGACTGGAAGGGTCTGCCGGAAGGCTCGCGGCGTCCGGTGCGGTGCATCGCAAGGCGGAGCATCGCCCGCGTACCGGATGTACCCGGGCGATGCGACAACGCGGCGAGGGGCGGCACCGGCCCCCGCTCCCCGCACGGCCCCTGCGGGACGTCCCCCGGGCTCCTTCTGAAGGCCCTTCCCCGTGGCGTGGTGGCGTGATGCCGTCCGCGTTTTGTACCGTGGAGGAACAAAGTGGCTCCCGCCCGCTTCCCCTGACCGGCGGGCGGGGCCGCCTTGTCCCTCACAGGGGCCCTCACCGGGCGCCCGGTCCCCCCAGGGCCCCTCGACCGGGGCCCTCCCGTCTCCGGAGCTGCCGATGGCCACCGAGCCCGCCGTTCTCACCGCCCGCGCCCTCCTGCTCGACATGGACGGCACCCTCGTCAACTCCGACGCCGTGGTCGAGCGCATCTGGCGGCGCTGGGCCGCCGCCCGGGGGATCGACGGCGACCAGGCGATGAGCGTCGTGCACGGCAGGCAGGGCCACGCCTCCATGGCGCTGCTGCTGCCCGGGCGCCCCGTGGAGGAGAATCTCGCGGACAACGCCCGCATGCTCGCCGAGGAGACCGCCGACATGGACGGCGTGGTCGAGGTCCCCGGCGCGACCGCCTTCCTCGCCGCCCTCAACGGCACCCCGCACGCCCTGGTGACCTCCGCCGACGTGGCCCTCTCCACCGCCCGCATGGCCGCCGCCGGCCTGCCCCTCCCCGAGGTCCGCGTGACCGCCGAGTCGGTCGGCGCCAGCAAGCCCGACCCCGAGGGCTTCCTCAAGGGCGCCGCGGAACTCGGTGTCGATCCCGCCGACTGCGTGGTCTTCGAGGACTCCGGCGCGGGCATCGCGGCGGGCCGCGCGGCCGGGATGCGCGTGGTGGGTGTCGGCCCGCGAGCCGGGCAGCACGGGCCGGACGCGCTGGTGAAGGACCTCACCGAGCTGCGTGTGGAGCACCGGGAGGACGGCACGATCCGCCTTCTCATCGGCTGACCGCCCGCGCAAGCCGGGCCTGGCTCTCCCCGCCCTCGACAGGCCGTGCCCCCCACGACCGCCGAACATGGGAGCAGGCAACCGACGGCTGGGAGGTCTTCATGGCCTTGGACACGCACGGCGCCGCCGAGGAGATACGGCGGGACGGGCACGTGAGCGGAAACGTGCTCGTCTCCATCGGGGCCCTGTTGCTCGGGCTGTTGCTGGCCGCTCTGGACCAGACGATCGTGTCGACGGCGCTGCCGACGATCGTGAGCGATCTGGGCGGCCTGGAGCATCTGTCCTGGGTCGTCACCGCCTACCTGCTGGCGTCCACCGCGGCGACGCCGCTGTGGGGGAAGCTCGGGGACCAGTACGGGCGGAAGCGGCTGTTCCAGCTCGCCGTCGTGATCTTCCTGATCGGGTCCGCGCTGTGCGGCATGGCGCAGGACATGCCGCAGCTCATCGGGTTCCGGGCGTTGCAGGGGCTCGGCGGAGGCGGGCTGATGGTGTTGTCGATGGCGATCGTCGGCGACATCGTCCCGCCCCGGGAACGCGGCCGGTACCAGGGGCTCTTCGGGGCCGTGTTCGGCGCGACCAGCGTGCTCGGGCCGCTGCTCGGCGGGTTGCTCACCGAGCACCTGAGCTGGCGCTGGGTGTTCTACGTCAACCTGCCCGTCGGGATCGTCGCTCTCGTCGTCATCGCCCTCGCCCTGCACATCCCGCGCCGCACCTCCCGGCACACCATCGACTACCTCGGCACCCTGCTGATCGCCTCCGTCGCGACCTGTCTGGTGCTGGTCGCCTCGCTCGGCGGGACGACCTGGCCGTGGGCGTCCGGCCGGATCGTCGGGCTCGCCGTGCTGGGGGTCCTGCTCGCCCTCGCGTTCGTCGCGGTGGAGCGGCGGGCCGCCGAACCGGTGCTGCCGCTGAAGCTGTTCGGCATCCGCACCTTCACCCTCGCCGCCGCGATCAGCTTCATCGTCGGCTTCGCGATGTTCGGCGCGATGACCTACCTGCCGACCTTCCTCCAGGTCGTGCACGGCATCTCGCCCACCATGTCCGGCGTGCACATGCTGCCGATGGTGTTCGGGCTGCTGCTGACCTCCACCGTCTCCGGGCAGATCGTCAGCCGCACCGGCCGCTGGAAGGTGTTCCCGGTCTCGGGCACCGCCGTCACCGCCCTCGGCCTGCTCCTGCTGCACCAGCTCGACGAGCGCAGCTCCACGCCGGAGATGAGCCTGTACTTCTTCGTCCTCGGCCTCGGGCTGGGCCTCGTCCTCCAGGTGCTCGTCCTCATCGTCCAGAACGCGGTGTCCTACGAGGACCTCGGCGTCGCCACCTCCGGCGCGACCTTCTTCCGCTCCATCGGCGCGTCCTTCGGCGTCGCCGTCTTCGGCACCGTCTTCTCGGGCCGCCTCGGCGACAGGCTCGAGGAGGCATTCCGGGGCGTCCGGCTGCCGGCCGGCATCTCGCCCGGCGCGCTGGAGTCCGACCCGCGCGGCATCGGCGCGCTGCCGCCCCCGCTGCGGCCGGCCGCGCTGCACGCCTTCTCCTCGTCCATCACCGACGTCTTCCTCTACGCGGCCCCGGTGGCGTTCCTCGGCTTCGTCCTGGCCTGGTTCCTGAAGGAGGACCGGCTGCGCGGCTCGGTCACCGCGCCGGACGCCTCCGAGACCATCCCGCCCAACCCGGTCCACCGCTCCTCCTACGAGGAGGTGTGCCGCGCGCTGTCCACGCTCGGCACCCGCGAGGGGCGGCGGGAGATCTACGAGGAGATCACCGCGCGCGCCGGGTACGACCTGTTGCCCGCCGCGAGCTGGATGCTGCTGCGCATGCGCAGGTACGGGTCCGTGGAACCGTACGTGCTCGCCGAGCGCGTTCCCGTGCCGCTCGGCACGGTGCTGGCCGCCGCCCGGCAGGTCGAGGAACGGCGGCTCGCCGCGCGCGACGGGCTGGAGCTGACGCTCACCCCGGCCGGCGCGGAGGTCGCCGAGCGGCTGGCGAGGGCCCGCGAGGACTCGCTGTCCGAACTGCTGGGGGACTGGTGGGGCCCCGGACGGCCCACGGACCTGGTGCAGTTGGTGAAGGAACTCACCGCCGAGCTGTGCGGCTCCGAGCGGGAGCAGCCCCAGCTGCGCAAGCCTGGCTGAGGTCCTTGGTGAACCAGTGCTCGGCGTACGGGTCCTCGTTGTGCGCTTCCGTCTCGGTGTAGCCGAGCCGGGCATAGAGGGTGCGGGCCTCCACGAGATCGGTGCGGGTGTCCAGGACCATCCGGGCCGCGCCGAGGTCGCGCGCGGCCTCCTCGGCGGCGTTCACCAGCCGGGCGGCCCCGCCCCGGCCGCGCAGGTGCCCGTACAGGAAGACACGGGTCAGTTCCGCGGTGTCCGGGGCGAGCAGGCGCACGCCGGCCGAGCCGGCCGGTTCACCGGCGTACCGCGCCACCAGCAACTCGCCTGCCGGCGGGGTGAGTTCGGTGCCGGTGTGGGCGGCGATCCCCCGTTCCAGCTCGGCCGGGTCGGTGCGGTGCCCCTCCCGCAGGAGGTACCAGCGGTCGCTGACCTCGGTGTAGTAGGCCCGCCACAGGGCCGCGGCCACCGGGGAGTCGTACGGTTCCGGGGCGATGGTCCACGTCGTCATGCGGGACATCCCAGCGGGGTGCGCCGGGCGCGGGCAAGCGGGTTTCAGGCTCCGGTGCCCTTCAGGCGCCGCCACTCGGCCACGACCTCGTCCACGTCGTACGGCTTCCTGCCCAGCGGCGGACCCGGCGGCGGACGGAACATCATGTCCCGGATCTTGACGTTGACCGCGGTGATGATCTCCCGGACGGCACGCTCCGAGGGCGCCGCGTACGCCGCCGCGAGCGCGTCCTCCGCCTCCTTGCGCAGGGCGAGTGACGGGGGCAGGACGGTCAGGCCCTCGCGGGCCATCTTCCGTTTGACCCACCAGAGTTCGTCGTAGCCGCTCTCCAGTCCGGCGGGCAGGGGCTCGCCGGTGCCGGGCAGACCGTCGAACTCGCCGCGGCGCCGGGCCGCGTCGATCTGGTGGTCGACCCAGGACTCGAACGGGACACCCGGTGGCTTTCGCTCGGTCATGCCCCCCATTGTGCCGGACGTGGACGAGCCGGGCGTTCTATCATGCGGCGGCGGTGCGGCGACCAGGGCCGCGCCAGGAGGCTTCAGGGGGAACACGCGTGCTCGAACTCACCATGGCCGCCGTCTCCAGCGAGGAAGCGGGTGCCACGGCCGGCATGACGATGGCCGAGGCGCCCAGCGAACCGGGCGCCGCGCTCCGCGTGGGCCGCGACGGCGCGGTGTGCCGGCTGGTCACCCCGGAGGACTGGCTCTTCGTCTCCCGCGTCCACCTGGAGTTCCTCTGCGGCCCCGACGGCGGCTGGCAGCTCTCCTGGCTCCGCGGCTCCCAGCCCGACCCCTCCTCCGAGGTCCGCCTCACCGTGGGCGAATACGCCCAGACCGTCCCCTACGGCGGCTCGGTCCGACTCCCCCGGGGAGCCTCCGGCGAGGTCGTCATCCAGGACCGCACGGCTCCCCGCGGTGTGAACGTGGGCTTCTACCACGAGGTGTAGCCGCCGGGCCCACCGGCGGGCCGGCACCCCGTCCGCCGGCGGCGACCGGCGGGCGGGGTGCGCCGCGGGATCCGGGTCAGCCCACTACCCGCGCCAGGGCGAAGCCGTCGTAGCCCTTGCCGCCCACCGTCTGGAGGGCCGTGCCCGTCAGGCGGGGGTGGTCGGCGATCAGGTCGATCGCGGTGCGCGTGCCGGTGACGGCGGGGTCGGTGCTGTCGGGGTCGGCCACCTGGCCGTCGCGGACCACGTTGTCCAGGATGATGAGGCTGCCGGTGCGGGTGAGGCGGAGGGCCCACTCGACGTAGTGCGGGTTGTTCGCCTTGTCGGCGTCGATGAAGACCAGGTCGAAGGGGGCCGGGTTCTCGTCGGCCAGTTGGGGGAGGGACTCCAGGGCCGGGCCGACCCGCACCTCCACCATCCGGTCCAGGCCCGCGCGAGCGATGTTGCGGACGGCCACGTCGGCGTGTTCCGGGCTGTGCTCCAGCGTGACGACGCGCCCGTCCCCGGGGAGGGCGCGGGCCAGCCAGATGGTGCTGTACCCGCCGAGGGTGCCGATCTCCAGCACCGTGCGGGCGCCCTGGATCTGCGCGAGGAGCTGGAGGAACTTGCCCTGGGTGGGGGTCACCGCGATGGACGGCAGCCCGGCCGCGTCCGAGTCGCGCAGCGCGGCCCGCAGGACGTCGTCGTCCGGTGCGAGCCGGCTGGTGAAGTAGAGGTCGACGTCGTCCCACCGCTGCGACTCGCTCATGCGTGTGCTGCCTTTCCCGAGTGTCTGCGCGAAGCCTCTGCCAGGGTCCATGGTGCCCCCCGGAACGACGGAAGTGGGCGCGGGAACCGTGCGTACGGTTCCCGCGCCCACCTCGCCAGGAGAGGGACTCCTACTGCTTCGCCTCCACCGCGGGCGGCGAGCCCGGCAGCGGACGGCCCGCGGACTCGCTCATGCGCCACACCGCGAAGCCACCGATGACGGCGGCCGCCATCATGTAGTACGCGGGCATCATCAGGTTGCCGGTCGCCCCGATCAGCGCGGTGACCACCAGCGGGGTCGTACCGCCGAACAGGGACACCGAGACGTTGAAGCCGATCGACAGCGAGCCGTAGCGGACGCGGGTCGGGAACAGCGCCGGGAGCGCGGCCGGCATGGCGGCGGTGAAGCAGACCAGCAGCAGACCCAGCGCGCCCATGCCGAGCGCGACGGCCAGCAGGCTGCCCTGGCGGATCAGCAGCAGGGCCGGGATCGACAGGAACAGGAAGCCCGCACAGCCGGCGGCGATCACCGGACGGCGGCCGACACGGTCGGTCAGGGCGCCCGCGAACGGCTGGACGATCATCATCAGGGCCATCACACCGAGGACGACCAGCAGACCGTGCGTCTCGTCGTACTTCAGCTCACTGGTGAGGAAGCTCGGCATGTACGACAGCAGCATGTAGTCGGTGACGTTGAAGACCAGCACCAGGCCGACACAGAGCAGCAGCGAGTGCCACTGACCAGCGAGCATCTCGCGCAGCGGCACCTTCGGCCGGCTGTTCTCGGCCTTCTCGACCTCGGCGGCGAACGCCGGGGTCTCCTCCAGCCGCATCCGCAGGTACAGGCCGATGATGCCCATCGGGCCGGCGATCAGGAAGGGGACGCGCCAGCCCCAGGAGAGCAGGTCGTCGGTGGAGAGCAGGGCCGTCATCAGCGTGACCAGGCCCGCGCCGCCGATGTAGCCGGCCAGCGTGCCGAACTCCAGCCAGCTCCCGAGGAAGCCGCGCTTCTTGTCGGGGGCGTACTCGGCGATGAAGGTCGAGGCGCCGGCGTACTCACCGCCGGTGGAGAAGCCCTGCACCAGACGGGCCGCGAGCAGCAGCAGCGGCGCGCCGACGCCGATGGAGGCGTACGACGGGATCAGGCCGATGGCGAACGTGCCCGCCGCCATCATGATCATCGTGACGGCGAGGACCTTCTGGCGGCCCACCCGGTCGCCCAGCGGGCCGAAGACCATACCGCCGAGGGGGCGGACCAGGAAGGCCGCGGCAAAGGCGCCGAACGTCGAGAGGAGCTGTGCAGTCGCGTTCCCGGAAGGGAAGAAGACTTTGCCCAGCGTCACGGCGATGTAGCTGTAGACGCCGAAGTCGAACCACTCCATGGCGTTGCCGAGCGCCGCCGCCTTGACGGCGCGCTTGACGAGCGCGGGGTCGGTGACCGTGGGCTCTGCCTGGGCCTTCGAGGTCCGAAGAGACTTCGGGCGGGGACTGACAGCGGTGGCGGCCAAAACGGAACTCGCCTGCCTTTCGACGGGGACACGGGCAGCGCCGGACGGACGGCGGCGGTGGCGTGCGTCAGGCAGAAATAAGACGATAGGGGAGGTTCGGCCCTTTACGTCTTGTGTGCGGACCGTTGCTTTCTGCAAAGAAACCGCTTCTACCCTGGTACGTCTGCCCTGTTCGCCGCGCGTGATCCGCGACAGAAATGTGATCCATGTCGCGCTCCGAAGCGGAAACCGGACCTCCTTCGGGCTATCGTCATCCGGACAAATGGGTGAATGGCATCCGATGACGTGATGGGGCGGGAGGCCACGAGGCGTGGTGGACGTGGAGCGCGGCGGACGGTCGGCGGACACCACGACGACGGCCGGACCCGGCCCCGGAGCGCGGCTGCGCGCCACCCGGCTCGCCCTGTGGGCGGTGGCCGCGGTCCTCGCGGCCCGGCAGATGGCCCTCGTCCCCACCACCCCGGGCGGGCAGCGCCTCACCGACCTGGAGACCTGGACCGGCCCGGAGGGCGTCCTGCACGTCGACGGCTCCCTCTACGACTCCACCCGGTTCACCGGCACCCCCTTCGCCGGCCTGGTCCTCAAGCCGCTCACCCGCGCCGCCGAACAGGCCCTCGGCTGGGGCTGGACCTTCGGCACCCTGCTCCTGGTCGTCGCCCTCGGACTGGTCGCCGCCCGCGCGCTGCCCCGGCCCGTGGGGCGCCGCACCGCCCTGCTCGCCGCCCCCGTCGCCATCAGTCTGCTCATGGTGTCGCTGCCGGTCCGCAACACCCTCCGGCTCGGGCAGACCAGTGTCATCCCGGTGCTGCTGGTCCTGCTGGGCTGCCTCACCGTGCGCGGCCGGCGCACGTCGGGCGTGCTGGTCGGCCTGGCCGCCGCCCTCCAGCCGACGGTCCTGCTCTTCGTCCCGCTGCTCTGGTTCACCGGCCGCCGCCGGGCCGCCCTCGGCGCCGCCGCCACCTTCTCCGGCGGCACCCTGCTCGCCTGGGCCGCGATGCCGGGCGACTCCTTCACCTACTGGGTGCACCACATCGCCGGGGCCGGCCTCGGCGGCAGCGCCGACGCGCTCGCCAACCAGTCCCTGCACGGCGCCCTGCTCCGGTTCGGGCTCAGCGGCCCGCCGGAGATCGCGCTCTTCCTGCTGCTCGGCGCGGCCGTCGCCGTCCTCGCACTGCGCCGGGCCGTGGGCTGCGCCCGGGACGGGCAGCTCCTGCTCGCCGTGGCCGTCACCGGGTGCGCGGCCGTCGCCGTCTCCCCGACGACCTGGCGGCACCAGCTCGTCTGGGTGCTCCTCGCCGCGGTGGGCCGGGTCGGGAAGCGGGCCGCCGACCGTACGGTCTGGCCGGTCGCGGTGGTCCTGGTGACCACGCTCCCGGCGACGATGATGCTGCCGAACACGCCGGTGATGTACCCGCTGCGGGACAACCTCGTCCTCCTCACCGCGCTCGCCGCCGCCACCGCCGTCCCCTTCCTGGCCCGCAGCTCCCCGTACTTCGGCACCCCGGCGCCCACCGTGTACGCACCCCAGGGCCCGGCCCGGTCCGGACGCGTGCCGCTGCTGCCCGCCCTGCGGCGCTCGCTCACCCGGCCCAACCTGCTGCTGGAGCTGCTGCTCATCCGCGTCACCTACGCCGCGTACGCCCGGGTGCGGCTCGCGGCGACCGGGGGCAGCAACGAACTCGGGCGCGAGAGCGCCGAGCGGCACGGGCGGATGGTGCTCGACGCCGAGCGGTTCCTGCACATCGACATCGAACGCACCGTCAACCACGCGGTCGTCCGGGTCGGATGGCTGCGTGGGTTCCTCGACTTCTACTACGAGTCCTTCCACTTCGTCCTGCCGCTGACCGTGCTCGCCGTCCTCTACTGGCGCCGCCCGGCCGACTACCGGTGGGCCCGCGCCTCGCTCGGCTTCGCCACCCTGCTCGCGCTGACCGGCTTCTGGCTGTTCCCCCTGGCGCCGCCGCGTCTGATGCCGGGGCTCGGCTTCGTCGACACCGTGCACGGCGCGCAGGACCTCGCCGACCCCGACTACGGCGCGATGACCGCGATCACCAACCAGTACGCGGCGATGCCCTCGCTGCACTTCGGGTGGTCGCTGTGGTGCGGGGTGGTGATCGCGGTGCTGGCGCCGCGCCGATGGACGAAGGCAGTCGGACTGCTGCATCCGCTGTTCACCGTCACGGCGATCGTGGCCACGGCCAACCACTGGGTGCTCGACGCGGTCGGCGGGGCGCTGGTGGTGGGCGGGGGCCTCGCCCTCACCCACGTGCTGACCGGGCCCCGGGGGGCCGTCCTCGCCGGCGAGGTCGGACGGCCGCCGGGACAGCGCAGGCCGCAGGAGCGGCCCCGGCCGGTCACCTCCCGCTGAGCGGGGGCGGGCGGATGGACACCCCGACGCGGGACCTCGAGCGCCCGCCCGCGCCGCCCCGCGTGCCGACGGGGCGCACCTGGGCGCCGCCGCTCGTCCCCGCCTCGCTCGCCACGGCCCTCGGGCTGTGGGGGATCACCCGGCACGGCAGCATGTGGCGCGACGAGTCCGTCACCTACCAGGTCGCGCACCGGTCGCTCGGCGACCTCCTCGCGCTGCTGGACCGCATCGACGCCGTGCACGGCCTCTACTACCTGCTCATACACGGTGTCTTCGCTCTCTGGGACGGCGGCCTCCTCGCCCTGCGCCTGCCCTCGGTGCCGGCCACCGCCCTCGCCGCCGCCGGGGTCGGGGCACTGGGCACCCGGCTCGCGGGACCCCGGACCGGCGTCCTGGCGGGCGTGCTGTTCGCCCTCCTCCCCGCGACCCAGCACTACGCGCAGGAGGGGCGGTCGTACGCCCTCGTCACCGCAGGTGTCGTGTGGGCGACCTACCTCTTCCTGCGCGGGCTCGGCTCCACCGCGCGCGGCTGGTGGGTGGGGTACGGGGTGCTGCTGGCGGTCGCGTGCTGGGTGCACGAGTTCGCCGCGCTGGTGCTGTTCGCCCACGCGGTGACGCTGCGGCTGCTGGGGGCGCCGTGGCGCAGATGGGGAGTGGCGGCGGCGGGGGTCCTGGTCGCGGTGGCGCCCCTCGCGGTGATCAGCGCCCCGCAGGCCGGCCGGCAGCTCGGCTGGCTGGGCCGCCCCGGCCCCGCCGTGTGGCTGGCGTTCCTCGCCGTATCCGCCGCGGGCGTGCTGCTGAGCCGCGTCCCGTCCCTGTCCGACCGCACGGTGACCGCACTCGCCGTGCCCCTGCTGACCGTCCCGCCCGGCCTTCTGATGACCGCCTCCCTGATCCAGCCGTGGTACGTCGACCGCTACGTCCTGTACGCACTGGCCGGGCCGGCCCTGCTCGCCGGTCTCGCGCTGGACCGCCTGCCGGCGCACCTGGGACGGGCTGGCGTCTGCCTGCTGGCCGTGGCTCTGCTGCCCGCCTCCCTGGCGGTGCGCGCCCCGGAGAGCCGCGAGGACGACGTGGTGGCGGTCGCCCGGACCGTAGGGAAGCTGTCCCACCCCGGCGACGGCGTGCTGTTCCTCCCGTCCCGCCGCCGCGAGTGGCTGATGTCCCGCCCCGGCCTCCACGCCCGTCTGGACGACCTGGCCCTGGCCCGCTCACCGGCCGCCTCCCGCACCCTCCAGGGCACGGAGCTGCCCCCGGCCGCCATCCGGTCCCGCCTGCTGTCCACGCACCGCGTCCTCGCCCTGGCCGACCCCGACGGCCGGCCGCTGGACCCCTTCCCCCGGGAGGAGGTCAAGCGCCGCACGCTGAGGGAGTACTTCCGGGAGTGCGAGCGGGTGCGGGTGTGGGGCGCCCAGGTGGTCCTCTACGTACGGAAGCCGGACCCCGGCGCGGTCGCGGTCCGGGGCGCGGGCTGCCGGGGTGGCTGAGGGCGGCCGGCCGGGCCTCCCCGACGGCCCGCGGCCGTGTGCCGGGCGCGGCTCAGTCGCCGGCCGGCGCGAGGGCCGCCAGCACTGCCGAGGCCAGGGCGGCGAGGAGCAGTGGGATGCCCAGGCCGTGGTGGAGGACCAGCCAGGCGCCCAGGCAGGCACCGGCGAACATGCTGAGGACCGCGGCCGCCCGGCGGGGCGAGCGGCCGGCGGTGCCGCTGCCCAGGCGGGACTCGGCGGCCAGACCGGTCAGGGTCATGGTCACGACGGTGGTGGTGAGGTCGGGGACGCCCAGGGCGCGGACGGTGGCGTTGCGCAGGCCCATGGCCAGCGCGGTGAGGGCGATCAGGGCGTAGCGGGTGCCGGGGTGCCCGGGCCAGGCCAGGGCGATGGCCGCCGCGGCGGCGACCAGCACCGCTTCCGCGACGAGCGTCGGCCGGGTCGCGCGCCGGACGCGGGAGGTGAGCCGGCCGCCCGCCGCCGCGCCGGCCAGGAAGCAGCCCAGCGAGGTGGCCGTGAGGGGTACGGAGAAACCCGGGGCGCCGGCGGTGGCGAGGCCGAGGACGACCACGTTGCCGGTCATGTTGGCCGTGAAGACGCGGCCGAGGCCCAGATAGCCGACCGCGTCGATCAGTCCGCTCACCACGGTCAGCACGAGCAGGACCCACGGGAGCCGCATCGTCGTCGGCATGGCGTCCTCCGGTCGGGCGGGCGGGGCCGGACCAGTGGACCACGGGGGTGCGGACATGCGCGCGCACCCTCGCCGAGCGGTGGCGAGGGTGCGGGAAGGAGAGGGAGGCGGGCCGTCGGCCGCCGGTGGCCGCGGCACGGCCCGGTGGGGGAGCGGCCCGCGCGCGGGGCCGGCTCAGTACCAGCCGTTGGCCTGCCAGAAGTTCCACGCCTGGACGGGGCTGCCGTAGCGGGAGTTCATGTAGTCCAGGCCCCACTTGATCTGGGTGGCGGGGTTGGACTTCCAGTCGGAGCCGGCCGAGGACATCTTGGAGGCGGGGAGGGCCTGCACCAGACCGTACGCCCCGGAGGAGCTGTTCCTGGCGGAGACGTTCCAGCCGCTCTCGTGCTCGACGATCTTGCTG
The DNA here is from genome assembly GCF_053596035.1 of Streptomyces sp. NPDC001781. Classification (NCBI taxonomy): domain Bacteria; kingdom Bacillati; phylum Actinomycetota; class Actinomycetes; order Kitasatosporales; family Streptomycetaceae; genus Streptomyces; species Streptomyces sp. NPDC001781. The sequence goes on from NZ_JBSFFI010000012.1 coordinate 72,370, forward strand.
AACGCGTTGTACTGCGCGGCGTCCGGGATCATCTTGTGCGCGACGGACCGCGCCGAGGACGGCGACGGGTCCGCCGCGGCCTGGGCGGGGGCGGTGCCGAGGGCCACACCGGCGACACCGGCGGCCAGCGCGGCCACGGTGACGGCCTTCTTCGGGGAGACGACGCGGCGGATGGCGGAGAACGACACGAGAACCTCTTACGTAGGGGACGACGGGTCGCCGTTCGCGTTCCAGCACGCTCCGCGTGATGGCCGCAGGCGTCGGCGCCGCGACCTTCGAGGACCGTGGCGCCAGGCGACGGCGTCCACAGAAGCAAGCTTCCGAAACGTCCGCAATCCCCCCTTTTACTAGTTGCGGCCGGACCGCCGGGAACGCCCCGTCGTGTGACCTGGCTCTCAATGTGCAGGTCGGAGGCGTTGCAAGAAGGTGCATAAAGGGCGCACAGGTCTACTACCCGAGGTCGTGGGTGACCTCGGTCATATGGGGTGCCTCACGCGCCGGGCGCGTCGAAGGCGACCGGCGCCTCGAAGGCGGCCCGGCGGGTGGCCCGGCGCAGGGCGCGCAGGACGGCCGGGCCGAGCGTCAGGGTGAGGACGACCGTGCAGACGGCCCGCCCGAGGTCCCAGCCCATGGACGTGGCCAGGCAGTACGCGAGGAAGCGGGCCAGGTTGGCGGGGACCGCCGCGTGCGGGTCGAAGGAGATGCTCGACGCCATGGTGCCCATGAACGGCCAGCCGGCCAGATTCATGAGCGTGCCGTAGGCGAAGGCCGCGAGGAAGCCGTAGCAGGCGAGCAGCGCCAGTTCGGCCCGGCCGCGCAGGCGGACGGCACCCGGCAGCAGGCCCGCGCCCATGGTGAACCAGCCCATCGACAGCATCTGGAACGGCATCCACGGCCCGACCCCGCCGGTCAGCAGTGCGGACGCGAACATCGTCACCGAGCCCAGCACGAACCCGAAGCCGGGCCCGAGCACGCGCCCGCTGAGCACCAGCAGGAAGAACATCGGCTCGATGCCTGCCGTACCCGCGCCGATCGGCCGCAGGGCCGCCCCCGTCGCCGCGAGCACCCCCAGCATGGCGACGGCCTTGGGGCCGAGCCCCGACTCCGAGATGGTCGCCGCCACCACCGCGACCAGCAGCACCAGCAACCCCGCGAACAGCCAGGGCGCGTCCTCGGCGTGGGCGCTGACCCGCGAGTTCGGCGGTGCGAGGAACGGCCAGCCGAAGGCGGCCACCCCGACCGCGCCGACCAGGACGAGCGCGGCGACGGAACGCGGACCGAGCCGGACGGCCCGTACGGCGGGGGAGCTCATGCCAGCGCCTCCCGTATCTCGGACACCGTCAGCCAGGGCTGCGGGGCCAGGATCTTGGTGACCTGGGGTGCGAAGGAGGGCGATGACACCACGATGTCGGCCGTGGCGCCGTCCGCCATCACCTCGCCGTCCGCCAGCAGCACCACCCGGTGCGCGATCTCGGCGGCCAGTTCCACGTCGTGCGTGGCCAGCACCAGGGCGTGCCCCTCGGCCGCCAGCCCGCGCAGCACGGCGGCCAGGCGGGCCTTCGCCGCGTAGTCCAGACCGCGTGTCGGCTCGTCCAGCAGGAGCAGCGGGGGGCGCGCCGTCAGCACGACGGCGAGGGCGAGGGCGAGGCGCTGGCCCTCGGAGAGGTCGCGGGGGTGGGTGTCGTCGGTGATGCCCGGCAGCAGCTCCGACACCAGGGCCCGGCAGGTGCCGGGGTCCGCCGCCGCGTCCTTGTCCGCGGCGACGCACTCGGCGCCCACCGTGTCGGCGTACAGCAGGTCGCGCGGCTCCTGCGGCACCAGGCCGACCCGCCGCACCAGTTCGGCCGGCCTCAGCCGGTGCGGGGCGGCCCCGCCGACCCGGACGGAACCGGAGGTGGGCGCGACCAGCCCGACCAGGGAGCCCAGCAGGGTCGACTTCCCGGCACCGTTGCGGCCCATGAGGGCGACGGTCTCACCGGGGCCGACGGTCAGGTCGACGCCCCGCAGCGCGTCGACCCTGCCCCGCCGCACGGCGAGGCCCCGGACCTCGGCCACCTGCGGCTCGGCGGGAGCGGTGCGCCGGAAACGGCGGCGGGACGGCGCGGCGGTGGCCGGGGGCCGACCCTGGGGCTCCGGCTCGGCACCGGCAAGGCTCTCCCGCAGCCGGCCCGCCCTGCGCCGCGCGTCCCGGATGGTCAGCGGCAGCGGGCTCCAGCCGGCCAGCCGGCCCAGCTCGACCACCGGGGGGATCACCGGGGAGACCGCCATCATCTCGGCCGGGGCGCCGAGCACCGGGGGAGTGCCGGGGGCGGGGAGCAGGGCGACCTGGTCGGCGTACTGGACGACGCGCTCCAGCCGGTGCTCCGCCATGAGGACCGTGGTGCCCAGGTCGTGCACCAGGCGCTGGAGGACCGCGAGGACCTCCTCCGCCGCGGCCGGGTCCAGCGCCGAGGTCGGCTCGTCCAGGACCAGCACGCGGGGATGCGGGGTGAGCACCGAGCCGATGGCGACCCGCTGGCGCTGGCCGCCGGAGAGGGTGCCGATGGAGCGGTCCCGCAGATCGGCCAGGCCCAGCAGGTCGAGCGTCTCCTCCACCCGGCGCCGCATCACCTCCGGAGCCAGGCCCAGCGACTCCATCCCGTAGGCGAGTTCGTCCTCCACCGTGTCCGTGACGAAGTGCGCGAGCGGGTCCTGGCCCACCGTGCCGACCACGTCGGCCAGTTCGCGCGGCTTGTGGGCGCGGGTGTCGCGGCCCGCCACCGTGACCCGGCCGCGCAGGGTGCCCCCGGTGAAGTGCGGGACCAGCCCGCTGACCGCGTTCAGGATCGTCGACTTCCCCACCCCGGACGGTCCGACGAGCAGCACGAGTTCACCCTCGGGGACCTCGAAGTCCACGCCCCGTACGGTTGGTTCGGCCGCCCCGTCGTAGGTGACGGTGACGTCCTCGAAGCGGATCACGACGGCTCCTTGCGGTCCTGGGGTACGACGAGCACGGGCAGCAGGCCCAGCAGGATGGCGGCGGCAGGCCACAGCGGCAGCGCGGGCGCGGCCAGCGGGACGACACCGGGATGCAGCGCGCCCGGATCGCGTACGGAGGCCAGCGCGAGCAGCGCGGCTACGGCCGCGCCCGACCCCGCCACCAGCCACGCCCGCACCCCCCACGGCGCCGGCCGGTACCGGGTGCGCGGCGAACGCCGCCCGCCCAGGCGCAGCCCGCCCAGCGCGGCCAGCGCCCCGGCGAGCAGCACCGGCATGCCGTACAGCCCGCCCTCGGCGGTCAGCAGTCCGTACGTGCCCGCGCACACCCCGAGCAGCCCGCCCAGGGTGAGCGCGGTGGTCGTGCGGCGCACCGGCGCGGGCACCTCGGCGGTGCGGCCGTAGCCGCGGGCGTCCATCGCGGCCGCCAGTGCCACCGAACGCTCCAGCGCGCCCTCCAGCACCGGCAGGCCGACCTGGAGCAGTCCCCGCACCCCCCGGTCCGGACGCCCCCTGAGGCGACGGGCGGCGCGCAGCCGGTGCACGTCGGCGATGAGATGCGGGGCGAAGGTCAGGGCGACCACCACCGCCACTCCCGCCTCGTACAGCGCGCCCGGCAGCGACTTGAGCAGCTTGGCCGGACTGGCCAGGGCGTTCGCGGCGCCGACGCAGACCAGGAGCGCGGCCAGTTTCAGGCCGTTGTACCCGGAGAACAGCAGCGCCTCCACCGACACCGGCCCGCCCAGCCGGATGCCCTGCGCCCAGGCGGGCAGCGGGATCTCGGGCAGCGTGAACAGCACGTGCGTACCCGGCACCGGCGAGCCGAGCACGGCCGTGAAGGCGAGCCGGACCAGCAGCACGGCGACGGCCAGCTTGGCGAACGCGGTGTACGAGCGGGCCCACGGCGCGTCCGAGCGGTGGACGGCCACCACATGGCCCGCCACCGCCACCAGCACGGCGAGCAGCAGCGGGTTGGTGGTGCGGGTCGCGGCGGTCCCGAGCCCCAGTGACCACAACCACCAGGCACCGGGGTGCAGTTCGAAGCGGGCCCGCCTGCGGACGGGCACGGTGGTACGGGCGGCGCGGACGCCGGTGTCAGGCATTCCGGCGCCGCCGCGCCTGCCAGAACGCCGTCCCGCCGAGCACCGCGACCACCCCGACGCCGAGGGGCAGGCCCAGCGAGGGGCCGCCGTCGTCCTCGGGGGCGGCCCGCTCGCCCGACGGCTTCTCGTCCGCCGCCACCTGCTCCCCGCAGCCCCGCGCGGGGTAACCGGCGATGGCGCACAGCAGGGCGTTGCTGTCGTAGCGAAGCGGCCCGGCCGCCTCGGCCAGCGCCTCGGCGGTGCTCGCGTCGGGGGCGAGGCGGGCGCACACCGTTCGCGTCGCGGGCGGGATCTCGCCCGAGGGGGCGTCGGCCCGGGTGCCGAAGTCGAGGACCAGGGCGACCCGCTTGCTGCCCGCCTTCGCGGGCGTCCTCGCGCAGATCGAGCCGAAGTCCGCCGCGCCGCGCGGCCGGTTCGCGTCCGAGGAGTCCGCGCTGACCGCGAACCGGAAGCCCCGCACCGAGCCGTCGTCGGGCCGCTCGGAGGCCGGGCCCTGGGTGGCGTACGTCCACCGGTCGCCGGAGCGCTCCCAGAAGGACCAGTACCGGTATCCGGCGGCCTCGGCCTGCGCTGCGGCGGCCAGGACGATCAGGGACGCGACCAGCAGGGCCGCGGCACGGCGGACCGAGGTCACGGGCGGTTCTTCTTCCGGCCGCTGAGCAGGAAGCCGACGCCGATACCGGCGACCAGGCCGACGCCGATGATCCACCACACGCTGTCGCCGGACTTCTCGGTGGCCTTCTTCTCCGTCGCGGCGGCCTGCTTCGCCGGGGCCGGGCCCAGCTTGTCCAGGGCGCGGACCAGGTCGGTCCCGCCGAAGTCGTGCGGGTCGGCGCCGACCGCGTGCGCGCTCAGGACGAGCTGGGCGTAGGCGGCCGGGCCGCTCTGCTCCGCCCACTTCGCGGCGTTCTTCTCCAGCCAGGCGTACGGGGCCCTGGCCTGCTCGGTCCAGCCGTCGGCGGCCAGCGCCACCACGGTGTCGGCGGTGTTGCCGAAGTCGGGCTGGTTCTCGGCGCCGGGCATCGCGGACTTGAGGTGGCCCGACCCGCCGACGGCGCCGACGAGGAAGGCGGAGGCGTTGTCGGCGAGGCGGGCCGGGGCCGCCTCGCCGCCCGAGGAGCAGGCGGGCGCCTTGCCGCGGGCCTTGCCGGGCTCCACGACGAATCCCTTGCCGAGGGCGCCGAGCACACCGGCGGCCGTCGCGTCCGCGTTGGCCGCCAGCTTGCCCTTCTTGTCGGGCTGGAAGGCGAACGCGCCGCCGTCCTCGCCGCCGCAGGGCACGGCCAGCGAGGCCAGCGCCTCACCGGGGGCCTTGCCCTTGCCGCGCAGTCCGGCCGGCTTCTCACCGGCGGCTGCCAGCGCGCCGACCACGACGGACGTGGAGTTGGTGTCGCTCGGGCCGCCGGGGGAGTAACCCCAGCCGCCGTCCTTGTTCTGCTGGGCCTTCAGCCAGGCGACGGCCTTGCCGGTCACGTCGCCGTGGCCGCCGAGCGCGGCGAGCGCCTGGACGGCGGCGGCCGTGCTGTTGGTGTCCGCCTGCGCGCCCTTGCCGCCGCACGCCGTGCCGGTGTCGGCGCGGAAGGCCGCGAAACCGCCGTCGGCGCACTGCTGGCCGGTCAGCCAACCGACCGCCCGGTCCGCGGGCTTCTCCCCGGCGGTGTGCTGAGCGAGCAGGGCGAGGGACTGGCGCCAGACGCCGTCGTACGTGGGGTCGCCCTTGCCGAACAGCCCGGCAGGGACCGTCACCTTCGGGGACGGGGCGGCCGTGGCGGGCGCGGCTGCGGCCAGCACGCCTATGGCGGCGAGAGCCGCGGCACTGCGGCGGACGTTCATGGTCGGCGACTGCCTCTCCTGCGAGGAGCCGACGCGCACGGGAGACACCCCTGCGGCCCGGCCCCGTATGCCTCGACGGTGCCGTACCGGGCACAGCGCCCAGCACGTTGGCCTATCAACCTCCCGCCGGGGTGTTCCGGCTCACCGGGCCCAGGGGGCGACGGATCACGGTTGCGGGTCAGCGCCGGAATCGCACCGGCTTCCCCCCGTACGGGTGTGTGACGACCCGGCCACTTTACCGGGGGCCGCAAAGCCGCCGGTCGTGGCGTGAATCACCTGATCCACTGCTCACTGCGCCCCTACCTGCCGGTAGATTCAGAGCTTCTTGGATGATCAAGTCTGAAACTTGTTCCGGATTGTCGTCCCGTCGTAGTCTCGCGGGACCGTGCAGGCAGAAGGGGGCCCAGAGTGACCGCTGAGGCCAGTCAGGCGGCTCTCCCGGGCACCGCGGCCGACGGCGAGCGACCGCTCCGTATCGCGCTCCTCACCTACAAGGGCAACCCGTTCTGCGGCGGCCAGGGCGTCTACGTCCGCCACCTCTCCCGTGAACTCGCCCGCCTGGGCCACCGGGTGGAGGTCATCGGCTCCCAGCCCTACCCCGTGCTCGACGAGCACGACGAAAACGGCCCCTGGGCGGGCCGGTTGAGCCTCACCGAGCTGCCCAGCCTCGACCTCTACCGCCAGCCCGACCCCTTCCGCACCCCTGGGCGGGGCGAGTACCGGGACTGGGTCGACGCACTGGAGGTGGCCACCATGTGGACCGGCGGCTTCCCCGAGCCCCTCACCTTCTCCCTGCGCGCCGGACGCCTACTGCGCGCCCGCAGGGGTGACTTCGACGTGGTCCACGACAACCAGACGCTCGGCTACGGCCTGCTCGGCGACCTCGGCGCCCCCCTGGTCACCACCATCCACCACCCCATCACCGTCGACCGGCAACTCGAACTCGACGCCGCCGAGGACCTCAAGCGCCGCCTCTCGGTGCGTCGCTGGTACGCCTTCACCCGGATGCAGAAGCGGGTCGCCCGCCGCCTGCCCTCCGTGCTCACCGTCTCCGGCAGCTCCCGCCAGGAGATCGTCGACCACCTCGGCGTGCGCCGGGACCGGGTGCACGTCGTCCACATCGGCGCCGACACCACCCTGTTCGCGCCGGATCCGGCCGTGCCCGAGGTACCGGGCCGGATCGTCACCACCTCCAGCGCCGACGTGCCCCTCAAGGGCCTGGTGTTCCTCGTCGAGGCCCTCGCCAAGGTGCGCGCCGAACAGCCGCACGCCCACCTCGTGGTCGTCGGCAAGCGCCCCGAGGAGGGTCCGGTCGCCCAGGCGATCGAGCGGTACGGCCTGGAGGAAGCCGTCCGGTTCGTCAAGGGCATCTCCGACGCCGAACTGGTCGACCTCATCCGCTCCGCCGAAGTCGCCTGCGTGCCCTCGCTGTACGAGGGGTTCTCGCTGCCCGCGGCCGAGGCCATGGCCACCGCCACCCCGCTGGTCGCCACCACCGGCGGCGCGATCCCCGAGGTCGCCGGGACCGACGGCGAGACCTGCCTGGCCGTACCCCCCGGCGACGCGGGCGCCCTCGCCGCCGCCCTCACCCGGCTGCTCGGCGACCCCGGACTGCGCGTCCGGCTCGGCGCGGCCGGCCGCGAGCGGGTGCTCGCCCGCTTCACCTGGGCCCGCGCGGCCGAGGGCACCGTGGCCCGCTACCGCGAGGAGATCGACCGGACCCGTACCGGCCCGTCGGCCGTCGTGACGCCACCGGCCCGCGCACTCGACCGCCCCGCCCCGGCCGCCACCGGCCTGACCACCGCATCCTCCGAAAGCAGGGCCACGTGCTGACCGTCGACTTCTCCCGGTTCCCGCTCGCCCCCGGCGACCGTGTCCTGGACCTCGGCTGCGGCGCCGGCCGGCACGCCTTCGAGTGCTACCGGCGCGGCGCCCAGGTCGTGGCCCTGGACCAGAACGCCGAGGAGATCCGCGAGGTCGCCAAGTGGTTCGCGGCGATGAAGGAGGCGGGCGAGGCCCCCGAGGGCGCCACCGCCACCGCGATGGAGGGCGACGCGCTCGCGCTGCCCTTCCCCGACGAGTCCTTCGACGTCGTCATCATCTCCGAGGTGATGGAGCACATCCCCGACGACAAGGGCGTCCTCGCCGAGATGGTCCGCGTCCTCAGGCCCGGCGGCCGGATAGCCGTCACCGTGCCCCGTTACGGTCCCGAGAAGGTCTGCTGGGCGCTCTCCGACGCCTACCACGAGGTCGAGGGCGGCCACATCCGCATCTACCGGGCCGAGGAGCTCCTCGCCAAGATGCGCGGCGCCGGCCTCAGGCCGTACGGCACCCACCACGCGCACGCGCTGCACTCGCCGTACTGGTGGCTCAAGTGCGCCTTCGGCGTCGACAACGACAAGGCGCTGCCGGTGCGGGCGTACCACAAGCTGCTGGTCTGGGACATCATGAAGAAGCCGCTGGCCACACGGGTGGCCGAGCAGGCGCTCAACCCGCTGATCGGCAAGAGCTTCGTCGCCTACGCGACCAAGCCGCACCTGCCCCGCCTCGACGAGGCCGGGACGGACGCCCCGTGACCACGCCCCGGACCGACCACCTCGTGCTGCCCGGGGTCCTCACCGCCGAGCAGGCCGCCGACACCGTCCGGGGCCTCCTCGCGGTGCAGCGCCCCGACGGCGCGATCCCCTGGTTCCGCGGCCACCACCTCGACCCCTGGGACCACACCGAGGCCGCCATGGCCCTCGACGCGGCCGGGGAGCACGCGGCCGCCGAGCGCGCCTACCGCTGGCTCGCCGACCACCAGAACGAGGACGGCTCCTGGTACGCCGCCTACGCCGACGGCGCCCACGACGACGTCACCGACCGCGCCCGCGAGTCCAACTTCGTCGCCTACATAGCCGTCGGCGTCTGGCACCACTACCTCTCCACCGGGGACGACACGTTCCTGGACCGGATGTGGCCCACGGTGTACGCGGCGGTCGAATGGGTGCTCCGGCTCCAGCAGGCGGGCGGTCAGATCGGCTGGCGGCGCGCCGAGGACGGCACCCCCACCGCCGACGCCCTGCTCACCGGCAGTTCCTCGGTCCACCACGCCCTGCGCTGCGCGCTGGCCATCGCCGAGCAGCGCGAAGAGGCGCAGCCCGACTGGGAGCTGGCGGTGGGCACGCTGCGGCACGCGATCCGCAGGCACCCCGAGAGGTTCCTCGACAAGAACCATTACTCGATGGACTGGTACTACCCGGTCCTCGGCGGCGCCGTCACCGGGGCGGAGGCCAAGGAGCGCGTCGAGGCCGAGTGGGACCGCTTCGTCGTGCCCGGTCTCGGCGTGCGCTGCGTCGTGCCCAACCCCTGGGTGACCGGCGGCGAGTCCTGCGAACTCGCCCTGGCCCTGTGGGCGATGGGCGAGTCCGACCGCGCGCTGGAGATACTCCAGTCCATCCGGCACCTGCGCGACGACGAGTCCGGCCTGTACTGGACCGGCTACGTCTTCGACGACGACGCCATCTGGCCCCGGGAACTCACCAGTTGGACCGCCGGCTCGCTGCTCCTCGCGGTCGCCGCCCTCGGCGGCCACGACGCGACCGGCGCCGTCTTCGGCGGCGACCTGCTGCCCCGCGGCCTGGACCCCGACTGCTGCGCGTAGGTGTTCTGCCCGCCAGTGTCGGCAACGCTCGTGGGCAGAACACCCGGGCGTCCCGTCCGGATCACCCCGTGCCGCGAGCGCGGCACGGCCGGCGGGACATCCCCTGGCGGCAGGCGGGGTCGCCCTCCCGGCTCCCCTCCGCGTCAGCGGTGCAGGCGGCCCGCGATGAAGTGGCCGATGAAGAGGTAGACCACGGCGGCCAGGCCGTACCCGGCGACCACCCGGGCCCACGCCTCGTCGAAGGTGAACAGGTCGTGCGACCAGCCCGCCAGGAACGCCGCGGCGTCATGGACGAAGTCGACCAGGGTGTTGGCCCGGTTCGCGTCCAACAGGTACATCAAGATCCAGAGGCCGAGGATGAAGGCCATGACGTCCGCTATGACGGCGATGACACGGCCGGCCTGGTTGGTGCCTGAGTGGTGTCGAGACATGGTGTTCGAATTGCCGCCGGACGCCCGCTGAAACCGGCCACAGGCCCGCAATACCGGGCCTGACGACCCGTACGGGCCTCCCGGCTGGCGGCGGCCGGGAGGGCGGGCCAGGCTTCGGACCAGAGACACCCGCTCGGGGAATCACGTCCGGAGGACCGCGTGCCCGTTCCGCTGCGCCGCACCTGGGTGGCGCTCATCCTGTGCTGCGCCCTGCTGGCCGGTGCCGCCGCCTGCGGCGGGGACGACAGGACCAGCACCAAGACCCCCGCCGCGGCCTCCCCGAGCCCCAGCACCTCCGCGGAACGCCAGAAGTTCGCGAAGAGCAGGTTCGTCGCCAACGCGGGCCTGGCGGCCGGGGCGACCTACCAGTGGATCGTGAAGCCCTGGCGGGCCGGCACCTTCAAGAAGGGCGCCGACGGCCGCAAGGTGGCCCTCGTCAAGGCCGGCCTCGCCGGTGCCTTCGCCTACAACCGGCTCAAGGCCGCCCAGAAGAACGCCCAGGGCGACCCCGCCCTGAGCAAGGCGCTGGCCCCGCTCACCGCGGGCATCGAGAGCCTGAAGAGCCTGCCGTCCAAGCTGCGCGACGGCGACACGGACGCGATGGGCGCGTTCGAGGACACCATCGGCAAGGTGAAGAGCGCGGGGGCGAGCGCGGGCGCACCGGTCAAGGACCAGGTGCCGTCCTCCTCGGACCTCTCCAAGGGCTGACACGGCCGCGGCCCCCCGCCCGGAAAGGGGCGAGGGGCCGCGCACGACGGTTGCCGGGCTCAGCCGCGCTGGATGCCCGAGGTGTCCTGGAGGACGCCGCGACGGCCGTCCTGGGTCTGCGCGACCAGCGCGGCACCGCGCTGCTCGACCGCCAGGTACCAGGTGCCGGGGGCCAGTTCGGCGACCGGGGTGGGCGAGCCGTCCTCCGCGAACAGCGGACGGGTCACCGGCACGGCGAACCAGAACGGCGAGAAGTCGGCGGCGGGAGCCTGCTGCTGCGGCGCCGGAACGCCCTGCTGGGCACCCTGGCCGAACGCCTGGGGCGGCTGCGGCTGGCCACCGCCGAAGGACGCGGCCGGGGCGCCGGGGTAGCCGTAACCCTGGGGCGGCTGGGCGCCGTAGGGCTGCGGGGCGGCCGGCTTGGGCGCCGGGATCAGCGGGGCCTGGAGCGCCGGGACCAGCGGGGTGGCGACGGCGGCGCCCGCCAGGATCAGCGTGGCGACCATCGCGAGGATCAGACCGGTGCCCGCGCTCGGCGACTTGGAGCCGGCGGTGATGTTGTCCAGGCCGCCGACCGGGTCGATCACATTGCCCAGCGCGCTCCACGCGGCGAACACCGCGAACGCCACACCGAAGGCGCCCAGTTCGAGACCGGCGACCTTGCGGGGCTGCGGCAGCGCACGGGCGGTGACGACGAGCGCGGCGGCGATCAGACCTGCCAGGACGACACTGAGCAGGACCGGGCCGCTCTCCCAGAGGTTCGGCATGTCGACGTCGCCGGGAAGGTCGTCGTACGAAAAGTTGTCGAAGAACGACGCGATGAGCAGCAGCAGCGCCGCTCCGATCACCACGCCGTCGCCTCTGGTGAGGGATCGGATATTCACTTCATCAGGTCCTTCGTAGGTCGTCTCGTCGTCGGTAGACAGTACCGTCCGCGTGATCCACCGTGCGGACGGTTCCGCCCGGCGGTCACGACTCGTGCAGGAAACTCACGATTCCCCCGGAGATCCCCTGCGCGGCCTTCTGCCGCCAGGGACCGCTGGTCAGCAGGGCCGCGTCGGACTTGTCCCGCATGTTCCCGCACTCGATGAACACCTTCGGAACCGTTGACAGATTGAGACCGCCGAGGTCGGTGCGCGTGACCGTTCCGGTGCCGTCGCCCAGGTAGTTGGAGAAGGGCTCACCCGTGGCGTGCCGGTAGCCCCCCGCCACCCGGGCGCCCAGCTCCTTGGAGGGGGCGACGATGGGCCGGGTGTCAGCCGCGCCCGCGTGGACCGCGCCCGGCATGATCACATGGAAGCCCCGGTTGCCCTCGGCCGAGCCGTCCGCGTGCAGCGAGATCGCCGCGTCCGCGTGGGCGGCGTTGCCGATCCGGGCCCGCTCGTCCACGCACGGCCCCCACGTCCGGTCGCCGTCGTGCGTCAGCTTCACCGTGGCACCCTGCTTCTCCAGCAGCGCGCGCAACCGGTGGGCGAGGTCCAGGGTGAACTCGGCCTCCGGGTAACCGGCGTCGGTGGCGGTACCGGTGGTGTCGCACTCCTTCTTGCCGTTGCCGACGTCGACCTGCTCGCTGATCGCGGCCGTGTGCCGGAAGTTGCCCGTGTTGTGGCCGGGGTCGACGACGACGACCTTGCCGGCGAGGGAACCCGCACCCGGCGAGGGACCGCGCGTGCCGCCCGGCGCGGCGGACGCCGGCGGTCTCGCGCCGGCCGCCGGGCGGTCCGGCTCCTCGCCGAGCGCCGACCAGCCCAGCCAGCCGAGCAGGGCGACCGGCACCAGCGCGGCGGACGTGATGGTCAGCGCGCGCCGGGAGCGCGGCTGGGGGACTTCGTCTTCCGGGCCTTCGTACGACACGCAGCCACCCTAACGGCAGGCCCGACCCGGCCCCAGCTTCCCTGACGGTCCGTCAGATTCCGTCGCCGATGCGCTTCAGCACCCGCAGCGAGCCCGTCGCGGAGACCTCCGTGAAGGCGCCCGACGCCAGTGCCCGCAGGTACACCCGGTACGGCGCCTGGCCGGTGAACTCGTCCTCCGGATCGGGGAACACGTCGTGGATGACCAGCAGGCCGCCGGGTGCGACGTGCGGGGCCCAGCCCTCGTAGTCGGCGTTCGCGTGCTCGTCGGTGTGGCCGCCGTCGACGAACACCAGCGCCACGGGAGAGTTCCACACCCTCGCGACCTGCGGGGAGCGGCCGACCAGCGCGATCACGTGGTCCTCCAGGCCCGCCCGGTGCAGGGTTCGGCGGAAGGCGGGGAGAGTGTCCATCAGGCCGACCTCGGGGTCGACGGTCTCCGGGTCGTGGTAGTCCCAGCCCGGCTGCTGCTCCTCGCTGCCCCGGTGGTGGTCGACGGTGAGCGCGGTGACCCCCGCCCGGCGGGCCGCGTCCGCGAGCAGCACCGTGGAACGCCCGCAGTAGGTCCCGACCTCCAGCAGCGGCAGCCCGAGCCGCCCGGCCTCCACCGCCGCCGCGTACAGCGCCAGCCCCTCGTCCACGGGCATGAACCCCTTCGCGGCCTCGAACGCGGCCAGGACCTTCGACGGGGGTACCCCCTGCCCGACCGGAGCCGAGAGCCTGGGGGAGGGTGCGGCGGACATGGGGTTCCTCTCGGTCGTACTGCGTCCTTCTGGGCGCCTCATGCTGCCGCACCCCCCGCCGGGCAGCGACGGGGGGTGCGGTGGCGGGGAGCCGCAGGAGCTACGCGGTGACGGTCTCACCCGGCAGCGGAAGGTCCAGCTCGACCGGGCGCGCGTCCCCGGCGTGCGTCGCCGCCGAGGCCAGCGGGCCGTGCCCGGCGGCGCGGGCGGCCAGGACGTACGGGCCCTCGGACGGGACCGGCAGGGCGTAGTCGCCGTCGGCGCCGGAGACCGTGGAGCCGGCCTGGCGGCCCCGGCGGTCGATCAGCGTCACCTTGGCGCGGGCCACCGGGGCGCCCTGGGCGTCCAGCACCCGGCCCCGGAAGCCGCGCAGCACCTCCTCCGCGCGCTCCAGCACCGCGTCCTCCTCGCTGCTGGCCCGCAACCGGGTGTGCTCGGCCGCCGGACGCGGGGTGCGGGGCAGGAACACCGCGAGGGCCAGGCCGACCAGCACGGCGGCCGTGGCGATCAGGAACGACACCCGGAAGCCGTGCATCGTCGGCACCGCGATCCCGCCGCCCAGGTCGTGCGCCGTGTTGGCGAGCACCATGCCGATGACGGCACTGGAGACCGAGGTGCCGATCGAGCGCATCAGGGTGTTGAGACCGTTCGCGGCACCCGTCTCCGAGGCCGGGACCGCGCCCACGATCAGCGCGGGCAGCGAGGAGTACGCCAGGCCGATGCCGGCGCCGAGGACCATCGAGGTGATGATCGTCTGCCAGGCGGCGTGCATCAGGCCGAGCCCGCCCGCATAGCCGGCCGCGATGATCAGCAGGCCGATGATCAGGGTCGTCCGGGGTCCGTAGCGGGCCGAGAGGCGGGCGTAGACCGGAGCGGTGAACATCATCGTCAGGCCCAGCGGGGCCACGCAAAGACCGGCGACCACCATCGACTGGCCCAGGCCGTAGCCGGTGGCGGTGGGGAGCTGGAGCAGCTGCGGGAGGACCAGCGAGACGACGTAGAAGCTGACGCCGACCATGATCGAGGCGAGGTTGGTGAGCAGCACCTCGCGGCGGGCGGTGGTGCGCAGGTCGACCAGCGGGGCCGGTACGCGCAGCTCGTAGACGCCCCACAGCAGAAGCACCGCGAGCGCGGCGCCGAAGAGGCCGAGGGTGGTGCCGGAGGACCAGCCCCAGTCGCTGCCTTTGGTGATGGGCAGCAGGAGCAGCACCAGACCGGCGGAGAGGCCGGCGGCGCCCGGGTAGTCGAAGGAGCCCGTGGCGCGGGCCGGGGACTCCGGGACGGTCAGCAGGGTCAGCCCGATGGCGAGAACGCCGAGGCCGGCGGCGCCGTAGAACAGGGCGTGCCAGTCGGTGTGCTGGGCGACCAGGGCCGCGGCGGGCAGCGCGAGACCGCCGCCGACGCCGATCGAGGAGCTCATCAGCGCCATCGCGGAGGCGAGCCGCTCACGCGGGAGCATGTCCCGCATCAGGCCGATGCCCAGCGGGATCGCGCCCATGGCGAAGCCCTGGAGGGTGCGGCCCACGATCATCAGGAGCAACTGGCTGGTGACCGCGCTGACCAGCGCGCCGACCACCATCACGGACAGGCTGAGGACCAGCATCCGCCGCTTGCCGTACAGGTCGCCGAGGCGGCCCATGATCGGGGTGGCGACGGCACCGGAGAGCAGGGTGGAGGTGAGGACCCAGGTCGCGTTGCTCGGCGAGGTGCCGAGCAGTTGCGGCAGGTCCTTGATGACCGGCACGAGCAGGGTCTGCATCACCGCGACCACGATGCCCGCGAAGGCGAGCACCGGGACGACGGCCCCGCCTGCTCGCCTGGTGGCGTGGTCGGGCGTGGTGTGGGTCATGGAAATGGGTCCTCCCGGGTGAATACGTGCAGGGTGAACCTCGTATGCGCGGGAAACTATTCCGTTGCTTCGGGACGCTAACGAATCCTTGACCGGGACATGGGTTTCTGACCGGGTGTCAGTGCTTGCCCCGCGCCGGCCTCAGAGCCAGCCCTGCCGCCGGGCCTCGCGTACGGCCTCCGCGCGGTTGCGGGTGCCGGTCTTGCCGATCGCCGAGGAGAGGTAGTTGCGCACCGTCGACTCCGAGAGGTGCAGCCGGGCGGCGATGTCGGCCACCGTCGCGCCGTCCACGGAGGCCGACAGCACCTCGCACTCCCGGCCGGTCAGCGGATTCGGCCCGGCGCTCAGCGCCGCCGCCGCCAGTACGGGGTCGACCACCGTCTCCCCGGCCAGCACCCGGCGCACCGCCCGGGCCAGTTCCTCCACCGGGCCGTCCTTGACCAGGAACCCGGCCGCCCCCGCCTCCATCGCCCGGCGCAGATAGCCGGGCCGCCCGAACGTGGTCAGGATCAGCACCCGGCACCCGGGCACCCGCTCCCGCAGCAGCACGGCCGCGTCCAGCCCGCTGAGTCCCGGCAGTTCGATGTCCAGCAGCGCCACGTCCGGCCGGTGCTCCACGGCGGCCGGCACGATCGCGTCCCCCGCCGACACCTGCGCGACCACCTCGATGTCGTCCTCCATGCCCAGCAGCAGGGCCAGGGCGCCACGCATCATGCCCTGGTCCTCTGCCAGCAGGAGCCGGATCTCGTTCACCGCGCCAGAGTAGCGAGGGCGCGCCCGGCCGTCAGGACTCCAGCGCGACCGGGACCACGTCCTCGGTGCCCTGGTCCGCACAGGCGGCCGGCAGCTTCGCCGTCACCGTGAAGCCGCCCGCGGGGGCCGGACCCGCCGTCAGGGAGCCGCCCGCCGCGGCCAGGCGCTCGGTGAGGCCCGTCAGGCCGGTGCCGCCGGCGGCAGCGGTTGCCGCGGGTGCCGCCGGGGTGCCGTTGTCGGTGACGGTGAGGCGGACGCGTTCCCCCGCGCTCTCCACGGTGATCTCGCAGCGGGTGGCGTGGCTGTGCCGGACCACGTTGGTCACCGCCTCGCGCACCACCCAGCCGAGCAGCGCCTCGGTCTGCGGGGCCAGCGGCGCCCCCGACTGCCGGACCACCGGCTCCACGCCCGCCGCCGCCAGTGCCGAGCGGGCGCGGGTCAGCTCGGTGGACAGGCTGCCCTCGCGGTAACCGGTCACCGCCTCCCGGATCTCGGTCAGCGCCTGCCGGCCCACCGACTCGATGTCCCCGATCTGGGCCAGCGCCGCGTCCAGGTCCCGGCCGGCCAGCCGCCGCGCGGCCTCCGACTTCACCACGATCACCGACAGGGTGTGGCCCAGCAGGTCGTGCAGATCGCGGGAGAAGCGCAGCCGCTCCTTCTCCACCGCCCGCCGTGCCAGCTCCTCCCGCGCGGCCCGCAGTTCGCGCACCGCCTCCGACAGACCCAGGATCGCCGCCGTCACCATGCAGGACAGGAAGGTCGCGTATCCGATGTCCGCCGCGTGCGACCACCCGCCGCGCGTCCCGGCGATGACGGCCGCGTAGGCCGCGAGCAGCAGCGCGGTGAGACCCAGGCCGCGTCCGCGCAGGATCGCACCGACGGCGAGACCGAGCAGGGGGAAGAACATCAGCCAGCTTCCGCCATAGACCGCGGCCAGCCCCGTGGTCACCAGCCCCATGCCCAGCAGCGCGAGGCGGGTGGTGAGGGCCTCGCGCGCGGCGCGGTCGAAGGCGCGGAAGACGACGTGGACGTAGAGCGAGTTGAACGTGAGCATGCCCAGGCCGCCGACCCAGGGGTTCGCCTCACCCTGGATCAGGTTGGCGAAGGAGCCGAGGCCCAGCAGCAACCAGGGGAGCAGGGTGAAGCCGCTCGCCGGCGGCCCGGCCTGCCCGGCACCCCGTCTCATGCCCTCCGGGCAAGCCTGCTGCCGCGCCCACCACGTCATGCCGGTACCCCTCGGCTTCTCCTGTCGCACCGCGCCCCGCCGGTCGGCGGGACGACGTTCCACGGCAGGAGGGGAGAGCCGCTGCCCGCGCCGGGCCGATCGCGTCTGTGTCATGCCTACGACGGTAGGAGCGGGGCGCCGCCACGGGCAGAGGCGTACGTACGGACTCCGGCAGTACGAATGTCACGGCCGGCCCCATGACGAAGGGGCGGGGTACGGGCCGTGTGGCCCGTACCCCGCCCCTCGCCGCATCGGTCAGGCAGCCGTTCCGGCCGTCCCGCCACCCGGGCGGCGATGGCGCCCGCTGGGGGCGCTCTCCCCGTCCCGGTCGGCGACCGGTCCCCGGTGCCGCCCGTGCCCGTCCGCCTCGGCGGAGACGGATTCCCGCGGATGGACCCCGGAATCCGCGGACGCGGACAGCGGCTGCGTCGTGCTGGTCTCGGCCATCGGAAGCATTCACCCCGTCAACATGATCGTCTTGCAGCCGGGAGAGTCTAACCAACCCCCGGAGGCAGGGGTCCAGGCGGTCGTGCCGCCCCCGGTGGCGCTACTCCGCGGCTGCCTTGGCGAGCGGTGCCTCCCGCAGCGGTACCGGCCGGGGAGCCTCCGGTCCCGCCGCCTCCGCGGGCCTCGCGGGGACGGGGTCCGGGGCCCAGGAGGCCGGTTCGGCCACCCCGCACGGTGTCGAGGGCGTCGAGTACGGAAGGCGCAGGACGCCCTCCGGGGTCCACACGCCGGAACCCGCCAGCCAGCCCTCCGGGGCCGGAAGATGGCGTAGCCGGCGGTCGGCCGGACGCCAGGCGGCGATCCAGGTGCCCAGGGGACCGTCCACCCGCAGGGCCACCGCGCAGGTCTCCGGGGTCAGGACCTGGCCCGGCTGGACGGCGAACGGGGTGACCGTGCAGTCCGCCGGCCGGAGCGCGCCGGGGAAGCGGACCGGCAGGGTGCCGCCCAGCACACCCCAGCCCAGTCGTTCCTGCCCCGGCGAGGCCGCGTCCGAGGAGATCACCACCAGCCCGCTGTCCGGGTCGGCCAGCAGCAGCCGGTCGTCGCTGCCGGGCGTGATCTCCAGCAGTGGCGACACCTCCCCGTCCCGCCCCAGGTCCACCACGACCGTCTTGGTCCGGCCGTCCAGCTCCCGGTCGAGCGCCAGCATCCGCCCGGCCCGCTCCAGCCAGACCCCGCCCGAGCACCGCCCCGGCAGCTCGGCCACCCGCTCCGGCCCGGCGGCACCCCCCGCGACCAGCCACACCGCCGTGGACGTCTCGCACACCGCCAGCGCGTACGCCCGCTCGCCCCCCGGCGCCGGCGGCAGCAGGGTGACGTAGGTACCGGTCCCGCACTCCACCGCCCCGACCGCCAGCTCACCGGTACCCGGCCCGGTCGGGTACAGCAGGGAGAAGACGTGCCGCCGCTCCACCAGCCGGTGGATCAGCACCCGCCCGTCGCCCATCGGATGCACCTCGGTGCCCGGCTCCTCCGGCTGCCCGCCGGGCAGCGGCACCGCGTACGGCTCCGGGCCGTCCAGCGTCCAGCGCTCCGGGAACCAGCTCTCCCCGTCCAGCGCGAGCCGGGCCGCGTACGCGCCGTCCGCCGTGATGGCGTACCGCGTCGTGGGCGCCTCGTGTTCCGCGCCGGTCGACGGGGATTCGATCGCACAGGCCGTCATGGTTCGGTCACCTCCGGCGACGAAGCTAGTTTTCGTACGCACGGGCGGGGGCCGGGTCCGGACCGCTTCACACATACGGGTGGCGCAGAAGCGATTCGTCTGAGGAAAGAGCGGGTGTGGGCGTACCGGCTCGGGGCGGCCGTACGCGGTACGGCCCCGCTGGACGGACAGGTAGCCTTTCCCCGTGCCCCGTCTGTCTGAAGTCATCGCCGCGCTGGAGACCCTGTGGCCCGCCGAGCGGGCCGAGTCCTGGGACGCGGTCGGCACGGTCACGGGCGACCCCGGCCAGGAGGTCACCCGCGTCCTGTTCGCCGTGGACCCGGTGCAGGAGGTCGTCGACGAGGCCGTACGGCTCGGCGCGGACCTGCTCGTCACCCACCACCCGCTCTATCTGCGCGGGACGACCACGGTGGCGGCCGGCACCCCCAAGGGCCGGGTCGTGCACACCCTGATCAAGAACGACGTCGCCCTGCACGTCGCGCACACCAACGCCGACAAGGCCGACCCCGGAGTCTCCGACGCCCTCGCCGGCGCGCTGGACCTCCGGGTCACCGGCCCGCTCGTCCCCGACCCCGACGACCCGGCCGGACGCCGGGGCCTGGGCCGGATCTGCGAGCTGGACCTCCCGCTGAGCGTGCGCGAGCTGGCCGAGCGCGCCGCCGAGCGGCTGCCCGCCACCGCGCAGGGCATCCGGGTGGCCGGCGACCCCGACGCCGTCGTCCGCAGGGTCGCCGTCAGCGGCGGCTCCGGCGACAGCCTCTTCGACCAGGTCCGCGCGGCCGGCGTGGACGCGTTCCTCACCGCCGACCTGCGCCACCACCCGGCCTCGGAGTTCGTCGCGGCCACCGCGTCCGCCGCGGAGCGTCCCCTCGCCCTCCTCGACGCGGCCCACTGGGCCACCGAGTGGCCCTGGTGCGAGCTGGCGGCGACCGAACTCGACCAGATCTCCGACCGTCACGGCTGGGGCCTCAGGGTCCACGTGTCCACGACGGTCACCGACCCCTGGACCGCCCACGCGGCGTCCCCCGTCACCACTAGCCCCATGGGAGCCCCCAACTGAACGCCGAGCCCGCCGACCAGATCCGACTCCTCGACGTCCAGGCCCTCGACGTCCGCCTCCAGCAGCTCGCGCACAAGCGGAAGTCGCTCCCCGAGCACGCCGAGATCGAGACGCTGGGCAAGGACCTCGTCCAGCTCCGCGACCTGCTGGTGGCGGCGCAGACCGAGGAGAGCGACTGCGCCCGCGACCAGACCAAGGCCGAGCAGGACGTGGAGCAGGTGCGCCGCCGTGCCACCCGTGACCAGCAGCGTCTGGACTCCGGCGCGGTCACCTCGCCCAAGGACCTCACCGGCCTCCAGCACGAGATCGCCTCCCTCGCCAAGCGCCAGGGCGACCTGGAGGACGTCGTCCTGGAGGTCATGGAGCGCCGCGAGGCCGCCCAGGCGCGGGTCGCCGAGCTGACCGGGCGGGTCGCCTCCGTGCAGGCCAAGTCCGACGACGCCACCGCGCGCCGCGACGCCGCGTTCCGCGAGCTGGACGACGAGGCCGCCGCGGTGACCAAGGAGCGCGAGGTCGTCTCCGCCTCCGTCCCGGACGACCTGCTGAAGCTGTACGACCGCCTGCGCGCCCAGGGCGGCGGGGTCGGCGCGGCCAGGCTGTACGCCCGTACCTGCCAGGGCTGCCGCCAGGAGCTGGCGATCACCGAGCTGAGCGAGATCCGCGCGGCCGCGCGCAACGCCGTGGTGCGCTGCGAGAACTGCCACCGCATCCTGGTGCGCACGGCCGAGTCCGGTCTGTAGTCGGGCGGCAAGGAGCGCTGGGCGTGCGGGAGTTCGTGGTCGAGGCCGACGGCGGGTCACGGGGCAACCCGGGCCCGGCCGGGTACGGTGCCGCCGTGAGTGACGCGGCCACGGGGGAGACCCTGGCCGAAGCCGCCGAGTTCATCGGCGTCGCCACCAACAACGTCGCCGAGTACCGGGGGCTCCTCGCCGGCCTGCGCGCCGCCCACGCCCTCGACCCGGAGGCGCGGGTCGCCGTCCGGATGGACTCCAAGCTGGTCGTCGAGCAGATGTCGGGCCGCTGGAAGATCAAGCACCCCGACATGAAACCCCTGGCCGCCGAGGCCCGCAGCGTCTTCCCGCCCGGCAGGGTCACCTACGAGTGGATTCCGCGCGAGCGGAACAAGCACGCCGACCGGCTGGCGAACGAGGCGATGGACGCGGGGGCGAGGGGAGAGGCGTGGACGCCTCGCGCCCCCGCCGTGCCCGAGCCCGAGGGTCCTCCCGGGGACGCCCGGGCGGGGGCGGCGGCCGCGCGGGCGGCCCTGGCCCAGGGGCGGCCCGGACCCGGCTTTGAGCCGGTGGAGCCGGCCGGCGCCGCCCGGAGCGACGCCCGTGCCGCCCGTACCGTCGCCTCCGCCACCGTCTCCTCGCCCGGCTGGAGCGCGGCCCCCGACCTCGGGGCGCCCGCGACCTTCGTGCTGCTGCGGCACGGGGAGACACCGCTCACTCCGCAGAAGCGCTTCTCCGGGAGCGGGGGGAGCGATCCCGCCCTGTCCGAGGTGGGGCGGGAGCAGGCGCGGCTGGCGGCGGGGGCGCTGGCGCGGCGGGGGACCGTGCAGGCGGTCGTCGCCTCGCCGCTGGCCCGTACGCGGGAGACCGCCGGGATCGTCGCGGCCCGGCTCGGGCTGGACGTGCGCGTGGACGACGGACTGCGGGAGACGGACTTCGGCGCCTGGGAGGGGCTGACCTTCGGGGAGGTCCGCGAGCGCCACCCCGACGACCTGACCGCCTGGCTCGGCGACCCGGAGGCGCGTCCCACCGGCGGCGGCGAGAGCTTCGCGGAGACCGCCGAGCGGATCGAGGAGACCCGCGCCCGGCTGGTCGCCGAGTACACGGGGCGCACGGTCCTGCTGGTCACCCACGTCACGCCGGTCAAGACCCTGCTGCGGCTCGCCCTGGGCGCCCCGCCCGAGTCCCTCTTCCGGATGGAGCTGTCGGCCGCCTCGCTGTCGGCGGTGGCGTACTACGCCGACGGCAACGCGAGCGTACGGCTGTTCAACGACACGTCCCACCTGCGTCCCTGAGCCCGGCCGCACTCCGCGCCAGCCTCTCGATCCGGGCCCAGTCCCCGGCGGCCACCGCGTCCGCCGGGACCATCCAGCTGCCGCCCACGCAGCCCACGTTGGGCAGTGCCAGGTACTCCGGCGCACTCGCCTCGGCGATCCCGCCCGTGGGGCAGAAGCGGGCGTCGGGCAACGGCCCGGCCAGGGACCTGAGATACGCCGTACCGCCCGCCGCCTGGGCCGGGAAGAACTTCATCTCGCGCACCCCGCGCTCCAGCAGCGCCACCACCTCCGAGGTGGTCGAGACCCCCGGCAGGAACGGCACTCCGGATTCCCGCATCGCGGCGAGCAGCGACTCGGTCCAGCCGGGGGAGACCAGGAACCGAGCCCCCGCCGCGACACACCGGCCCACCTGCTCCGGCGTGACCACCGTCCCGGCACCCACCACCGCCTCGGGCACCTGCCCGGCGACGGCCCGGATGCCGTCCAGCGCGGCCGGTGTGCGCAGCGTGACCTCGATCGCGGGCAGCCCCCCGGCGACCAGCGCCCGCGCCAGCGGCACGGCGTCGGCGGCGTCGCTCAGCACGACGACGGGGAGGACGGGCGCGAGGTCCAGCACGGAGGCGGAGGAGGGCGCGGGTGAGGTCATGGACGCCATCGTGCCCAGCGGTGGCAGCCTGCGCAATGAGCGTTGCGCATGATGCAACGCAGGCTCAGTGGACGTCGTCCACCAGCACGTCCAGCGCCCACGGTCTCCCGGCCTTCTCCGGCGCCGCCGCCTCCACCTCGTACCCGAGGTCCCGCAGCGCGACGACCAGCCCGGCGGGGTCCTTCGGCGCGGCACCCTCGGTGAGCAGCGCGCGGACGATACGGCCCTTGGTCGCCTTGTTGAAGTGGCTGACCACCTTGCGGGTGGGCGCGTGCAGCACCCGTACGGTCGCGGTGCGCCCCGCGACCTCGCCCCGGGGCTTCCAGGCGGCGGCGTACGCGGCCGAGCGCAGGTCCAGCACGAGCCCGTCCCCGGCCGCCTCGGGCAGCACCTCGGCCATCGGCGCCCGCCAGTGCCCGGCCAGCGCGCCGAGACCGGGCAGCTTGACACCCATAGAGCAGCGGTAGGAGGGGATGCGGTCGGTGACGCCGATCGCGCCCCACAGACCGGAGAACACCAGCAGCGAGCGGGCCGCGCGGCGCTTGGCGGCGGGGGCGAGGGTGGCCAGGCCGAGGGCGTCGTAGAGGACACCGGTGTAGATCTCGCCCGCGGGGCGGGCGCCGGCGTCGAGCAGGCCGGCGTTCTTGGCGACCTCGCCGCGCAGCCCCTCACTCAGTCCCAGCACCTCGCGGGCCTTCTCCTCGTCCCCGGCGCACAGCTCGACCAGCTCGGCGAGCACGGCCCGCCGGGCGGCGGCGAGCCCGGGCAGGGACAGCGACCCGGGCTTCAGTGGGGCGCCCCGGCCCGAGGACGCCTTTCCCTCCGACGGGGGCAGCAGGACCAGCACGGACAACTCCTTCTCTCGGCCTCCGCGCCAGCGTACGGGCCCCGCCCGCCGGTCCGTGCCGCCCGCCCGGCCCGGTACCATGGTCGGCACGGCAGACGAGCCGGGCGGACGGCCGCGTGGAGCCCCTTGACAGGGCTTCCCGAGGAACGTCCGGGCTCCACAGGGCAGGGTGGTGGCTAACGGCCACCCGAGGCGACTCGCGGGACAGTGCCACAGAGAACAGACCGCCTCGCGCCTCGGCGCGGGGTAAGGGTGAAACGGTGGTGTAAGAGACCACCAGTGCCCAGGGTGACCTGGGCAGCTAGGTAAACCCCACCCGGAGCAAGGTCAAAAGGAAGCACCCCGGTGCTTCTGCGCGGACGACCGAGGGCTGCCCGCCCGAGTCCGCGGGTAGACCGCACGAGGCCGGTGGCAACACCGGCCCTAGATGGATGGCCGTCACCGGGACGCCCGCGAGGGCCCCCGGAACAGAACCCGGCGTACAGCCCGACTCGTCTGCCGCTCCTCTCGGTTTGCCGGGCGTGGGGAGAGCTCCCCGCGCCCGGCAAGCCCAGCGGATCGACTTCGAGGCGTCCTGCCCGCGGCCTCAGCCCGCCAGCCGGTACGAGGCGGCCACCCCGAGGAAGACCAGTGCCGCCAGCGCGCCGCAGGCGTAGTGCACCCGGCCGGTCACCCGCCACCAGCGCCGCCGCATGGAAAGGACGGCGCACACCACCGTCGCGACGGTGGTCGCGAGCGCGACGTCGATCAGTGCAGGCACCGCCTCCAGGAGCGGGGAATCGCCCACGATGACCGAGCGGTTGAGGGCGTTCGGGTCGGCGGACAGCACCGCGAAGCAGACTGTCGCCGCGCTGATCAGAGCGCCCGAGGCCCACAGCAGCAGCCTGGCGGCCCGCGCCCCGGCCGGAGCACCGGGCCGGCGGCGCCGCACGAGGGCCAGCACCGGCAGCGCGAGCACCGTCAGGGCGAGGTAGGCCAGCGAACCGAGCAGCGCGCGCCGGTGCAGAGTGGGAGAGAGGTACCAGGGCAGCCGCTCGTACGAGACGGAGGCGTCGGAGGCGACCGAGAGACGCCCGTCGCGGAACGCGATCCGGTCCTGCCCGTCACGCTCCTGGAACAGCCCCGGGCTCAGCTGCACCCAGTGCCGGGCGGGGGCCTCCGGGTCGCGCGAGAGGCCTGTCGTGGTCAGCGTCGCGCCGGCGCCCGCGCTCACCCGTACCGAGCCGATGAGGGCGCTCACCCGGGTCAGCTCCGTGGAACTGGTGCGGGTGGAGCGGTACTCACCCCGGTACGGGGTGACGTCCACGAGCGAGACGGAGCGGCGCACGACGGAGGCGGTCCCGAAGTGGTCGGCGAAGCGGTCCACGACCTCCTGCCCCGCCCAGGCGGCGATGCCGTCCTCGCCGTCGCCGTTGTAGACCACGTACACCGCGGCGTCGCGGTCGGGCAGCAGGGCCAGGTTGCCGTGGAAGCCGGGCAGGTCGCCGTCCTTGACCAGCATCCGCCGGCCGTCGCGCACCCGCTCCTCCAGGATGTAGCCGAGGCCCGGCAGCCGGTCGTCGTTGCCGAACTGCCGCTTCGTCAGGGCCTGGACGGACCGCTCGGACAGCACCGGCCCGCCACCCGCCAGCAGGGCGCGCAGCAGCCGCCCCATGTCGGTGGCGGTGGTGACCGCCCCGGCGCCGGTCGGCGACCAGTCGCCGTACTGCCCGTCCTGGACCCGCTGGCTCCCGCCCGCCGGCCGGTAGCCGCGGGCCAGGCCGGCGGCGACGGCGGGGGCGTGCGGCTGCGCGAAGCTCGTCCGCGTCATGCCCAGCGGTCGCAGCACCTCGCGGTCCAGATAGCCGGCGAACGGGGTGCCCGTCACCGCCTCGACCAGGTAACCGGCCAACGCCACACCGTAGTTGTCGTAGCTGGCGACCTCGCCCGGCGGGCGCACCCGGCGCGGCTGATGGGCGGCGAGGCTCTCGCCGAGCGGGCGCACGTCCTCGGGGCGGGTCGCCGCGCGCCCGATGATGGTGTCGTCGAACCCCGCCGTGTGCGTGAGGAGATCGCGTACCGTCACGGGGTGCCCCGGATACGTGTCCCTCACCTTGAAGGTCGTGAGGTAGCGGTTGACGTCGGACGCCAGGTCGAGCCGGCCCCGTTCGACCTGCTGGAGGACCGCGATCGCGGTGAACAGCTTGGCGTCGGAGGCGAGGAAGAAGCCGGTGCGGGCCGGGTCCACCGGGGTCCCGGCGGTGACGTCGGCGACGCCGTAACCCCGCGTCAGGACCTGACGGCCGTTCTCCACGACCACCACGGAGGCCCCGGGGATGCGGTGGGCGGCGAGCTGCCGGCGCACCAGCGCGTCGACGGATCCGGCCAGACCGGACGGCGCGGGTCGGTCGGCCGCCGCGTGGGCCGATGGCGCCGCCGAGGCGGTGCCGGTGCCACCTGCCAGCAGCAGCACGCAGAGCGGGAGGAGCAGGTGCCGCAGGCGCAGTCGCATCGTCATGCCCTCAGTCAACGCGCCACGGCCCGCGCCCCCCAGCCACCTGGGTGGCGTCCCGAGGGGGACCTGGCTACACCATCGCGGACGGGACTCACGTCCCCTGCGCACCGCACCCCGGTCGGCCAGACTCGGGACATCATCACGGCAGGGAGCCGTGCACCGAGGGGAACAGGACGACCGTGACCAACCTGAACATCCGCGCCGGTTTCCGCGCCGTGGGCCGGGGACTGCCCGTCCTCGGCCTCGCGATCGCGGAACTCGCCCTCTTCTGCCTCTTCGTGACGGCGGTCTCCCTTGTCGGCATCGGCCTGGGCGTGCTCCTCGTCCCGGCCCTCGCCGTCGCCCTGCGCCGCGTGGTGAACGCCTCCCGCCGGACCGCCGAACGCTGGTCCGGCCGCGCGATCGAGCAGCCCTACCTCCCCGCACCCGCCGCCGAGCCCGGCCTCAAGGGCCACTGGCAGCGCGCCCACTGGGTCCTCACCGACCCTGCGACCTGGCGCGACCTGGCCTGGACGCTGGTCAACCCGGTGGTCGGCGTGGTCGTCGCCCTGATGCCCCTCGCCCTGGTCGCCTGCGGCATCGGCGGCATCCTGATGCCCGCGATCCACGGCCCCATAGCCGACGCGGGGACCAACTACTACCTGTGGATCGAGGTCAGCGACCTCACGTCCGCCTGGTACTGCGCCGCCCTCGGCGTCCTCGTCCTCGCCGCCGGCCTCGCCACCGGCCCCGCCCTGCTCTCCGCGCACGCCTCGCTGGCCCGCACCCTGCTCGCCCCCAGCCGCAACGCCCAGCGTGTCCGCCGCCTCACCGACAGCCGCAGCGACGCCGTCAGCAGCTCCGCCGCCGAACTGCGCCGCATCGAGCGTGACCTGCACGACGGGGCGCAGGCCCGGCTGGTCGCCCTCGGCATGAACCTGGGCGTCGCCGAGCAGCTCCTCAGCAAGGACCCGGAGGCCGTCCGAGCCATCCTGGCCGACACCCGCAAGGCGTCCGCGGCCGCCCTCAGCGAACTGCGCGACCTGGTCCGCGGCATCCACCCGCCGGTGCTCGCCGACCGCGGCCTGGCCGACGCGGTGCGCGCCCTCGCCCTGGACAGCCCGCTCGACGTCACCGTCAACGCCGACCTGCCCGGCCGCCCCGAGGCGCCTGTGGAGTCCGCCATGTACTTCGCGGTCGCGGAGGCCCTCACCAACGCCGCCAAGCACGCCGACCCGGACCGTGTCAGCATCGACCTCTGGTACGAGACCGGCACGCTGCGCGGGCAGGTCGTCGACGACGGCCGGGGCGGCGCCGACCCCTCGCGCGGCACCGGTCTGCGCGGCATCGAGCGCCGGCTCGCCGCCTTCGACGGCCTCCTGGCGGTCCACAGCAAGCCGGGCGGACCGACCACCCTCACCATGGAGCTGCCGTGCGCGTTGTCCTAGCCGAAGACCTCTTCCTGCTGCGGGACGGCCTCGTCCGGCTCCTGGAGTCGTACGAGTTCGAGGTGGTGGCCGCCGTGGACACCGGGCCCGCACTGCTCCAGGCCCTGCTCGACCACAAGCCGGACGTCGCGGTCGTCGACGTCCGGCTCCCGCCGACCTTCACCGACGAGGGTCTGCGGGCCGCTCTGAAGGCCCGGTCGCGTATACCCGGCCTTCCGGTCCTGGTCCTCTCCCAGTACGTCGAGCAGCTCTACGCCCGGGAGCTCCTCGCCGACGGCAGCGGCGGCATCGGCTACCTCCTCAAGGACCGGGTCTTCGACCCCGACGGCTTCGTGGACGCGGTGCGCCGCGTCGCGGCCGGCGGCACCGCGATGGACCCCGACGTCGTCGCCAAGCTCTTCGCGAAGGAGTACCACCGCGACGGCCCGCTCTCCCGGCTCACCCCGCGCGAGCGCGAGGTCCTGGGCCTGATGGCGGAGGGCCGCTCGAACGCCGCGATCGCCCAGGAGCTGGTGATCACCGAGCGGGCCGTGATCAAGCACACGTCCAACATCTTCACCAAGCTCGACCTGCCGCCCTCGCAGGCCGACAACCGGCGGGTGCTCGCGGTCCTCGCCTACCTCAAGTGAGGCTATGAGCGAGCCCGACCAGTTCCGGAAGTTCGTCGACCCGTCGCAGTGGCAACGGGATGGTGCGGGCCGGATCCGTCAGGTGGCCCCGCACGCTCCGGCCGCCGTGCACCGCCCGGCCGTCGAGCAGCGCGCCCACGGCGGTGAGCGGGCGGGACAGCTGCTCGTCACGCCTGCCGTCGATGAGGACCTGCGCGGAGGAGACGGACCGGACCGCGCGGGGCCCGCCTCATCCCGGCGAGTGGAGTTGCCGGTGCCCCGGGGCCGCCGGCTTCTGCCGGGCGTTCAGTCGGCCGGCCGGGCGTCGCGCGCCATCGCCGCGATCCGCTCCAGCGCCGCCGCGTGCCGCGCGAACGCCTCGCGCCCCTTCGGCGTGAGCCGCGCGAGGGTGCGCCGGGCGCCCACGCCCGCCTGCTTGCGCACCTCGACGTACTCCTCGGCCGCCAGTGCCGACAACTGCTTGGACAGGGCGGAGTCGCTCGTGCCGACCGAGTCGCGGATGAACCCGAACTCGGTCCATCCCGCCGGTGCCAGCAGTGCGACGATCGTCAGCCGGGGCGCCGGGTGGAGGAAGGCGTCGAAGTCCGCGTCCATCAGTACCGCCGCTCCGCCCGGCGCCGCAGCCGGGCTTCGGCGGCGGCGCGGGCACGGGGCGCCGCCAGCAGGGCGGCCCCCACCACCACCGCGGCGGCGATGACATGGGGGACCGGCACCCCGCCCGCGGAGAGAGCCGCGGCCAGACCGCGGAACACCAGGTAGGCGGCGATCCCGCAGACCGCTCCCACGAGCGCCGCCCTGGTGCCCGGCCTGTTGCGGACCGGCGCGGCGTACGTGTGGCGGATCGCGATGGCCGCCACCAGGAGCAGTCCCGGAACCAGCACCGCGCCACCCCAGGGATTGGGCAGGTCGAAGGAGGCGAAGGAGGCGAACAGCAGCAGCGCCGCGAGCAGCAGGGACGGGCGGGACAGGCCGAACCGCAGCTCGGCCACCCCCGACTGCTCCTGGCGCCGGCGGATGTCCTCGAGCGCGGCTCCGGCGGCGGACGGTGTCACGGTCTGCCGGTCCAAGGGGGTCCTGTCGTGCTTGTCGTCAGGCGCCACGGGGTCTCGCACCTCCTGTGTGCAACTTCTACTTTCCTATCGAGAAAGTAGCAGGTGTTTTCCTGGTGGAAAAGTAGAGGTTGCACCCGGATCAACCAGCCGGGAGAAGGAAGGGGAGGGCCCGTGAAGCCTCTGGCACTCGAGGAGGTGTCGAGGCGTTTCGTGTCCCAACAGGCTCTGGCGTCAAACACGTTGACCGTTCGACCTGGGGAGATGTCAGGTTTCGTGGGCGGCGACGGAGCAGGCGGACCACCGCCGTGCGCATCGGCGTCGGGGTGCCCGCCCCGGACCGCGGACAGGTGCTCCGGGGTGAGGCGCCGGTCGGGCGGCAGGAGTCCGCACGGTTCGGCCACATGCCTTCAGGAGCGCGGTCTCCACCCCGAGATGACCGTCGCCCGGCAACTGGTCTGCCCCGGCGGGCTCCACGGGCTGTCCCACGCCGAGGCCCAGGAGTCCGTGGCCCGCTGGACGGAACGGCTGCGGATCACCCAGCACCGGCACAGGCGGGTGGCCACTCCTCGGCACCCGCGCGCGGACCGGGGCCCGACGACCGGCCCCAGTCCGCGAGTGCCCTACTCCTCGAACAGCACTTCCTGCTCCGCGACCGCCGTCTCCCGCAGCCGGCGGTTCCGGGCACCGATGACCAGGGCAGCGGCCGCCGCCGTGACGCCCAGGGCGGTGGGGACCATCCAGCTCCGGTCGAGGACGTGGCCGAGGACGTGGTCCAGGGAGAGGCGGCCGGGGCCGGTCACCGCGAGGCCCGCGGCGGCGAGGCCGAGGCTCGCGGCGTACTCGTAACCGCCCTCCTGGGCGAAGAAGCCGTTGGGGACGTGCAGGGCCGCCGCGCCCGCCATCGCGCCGGCCGCCGCCGCGCCCGCGGCCGGGGTGGCGAGGCCGAGGGCCAGCAGGACACCGCCGCCCGCCTCCGCCACACCCGCCGCCGTCGCGCTCGCCCGGCCCGGAGCGAAGCCCACGGACTCCATGAACTGGCCGGTGCCGACCAGCCCGTGGCCGCCGAACCAGCCGAACAGCTTCTGCGCGCCGTGCGCGGCCAGTACCCCGCCGGTGCTCAGCCGGAGCAGCAGCAGGCCCACGTCACGTCGGTCGTAACAGGTCATGGTGACTCCCTTTCCCTCGCGTCTACCGTCGCACCGGGTATCCCGTCCGGCCTCCCGGACCGGGCGTCCGGGTGGCGCGGGCGGGCGTGCGCCCGGTGGCAGGGCGCGGGCAGCGGTGTGAGCCTGACGCCATGACCATTCAGACCGCCAAGCTGCGCGACCCGGCCGTCAGGGCCTTCGTGCACGCCGTCAACTCCCATGACCGCGAAGGCTTCATGTCCCTCCTCGCGCCCGGCGCGACCATGGCCGACGACGGCGCCGACCGCGACCTCGCCGTCTGGATCGACCAGGAGATCTTCTCCACCCACGGTCATCTGGAGGTCGACAACGAGTCCCGGGGCGGACGCGCGCTCGTCGCCCGGTACCGCAACGACACCTGGGGCGAGATGCGGACCCGGTGGACGTTCACCGTGACCGACGACGGGCGGATCTCGCGGTTCGAGACAGGTCAGGCGTAGCCGGACGGGGGCTCGGCGGGGGCCTGCACACGATCGGTCCATCGGACCTTCATGAGGGGGCAAAGTCCTGACCGGGGACACACCTCCCCCGGGCAAGGGCCGTTCCGAGCCGGTGTACGGTCCCCGGGTGCGTGAATGTTCCCCGCTCAGCCGACGTGCCCTTCTCGGTCTCACGGCGGCCGCCGTCCCCCTGACCGTCACCGCCCCCGCCTCCGCCGCCGGGGCGAGATCCGCGGGGACGGGCGTCGTCGGCGGGGAGCGGCTCGGCCTCGGCGGGGTCCAGGTACGGGCGGCCGGGCTGCCCGGAAAGCTCACCGCGCGGGCGTGGCTCGTTGCCGACCGGGACACCGGGGAGGTGCTCGCCTCGTACGACGCGCACCGGCGGCTCGCGCCCGCGTCCACGCTGAAGATGCTGTTCGCGGACACCGTGCTGCCCAGGTTCGCCCCCGGGCAGCGGTACCGGGTCACCGAGGCGGACCTCGCCGACATACCGTCCGGATCCAGCCTCGTCGGTGTCCGGGCGGGAACCACGTACACCGTCGAGCAGCTCTGGCAGGGCGTGTTCCTGCGCTCCGGCAACGACGCCGTGCACGTACTGGCCCACATGAACGGCGGGATCACCCGCACGGTCGCCGAGATGCAGGCCAGGGCCGAGTACCTGCACGCCCTCGACACCCACGTGGTCAGCCCGGACGGCTTCGACCACAAGGGCCAGACCTCCTCCGCGTACGACCTCACGCTGTTCGCCCGCGCCGGGCTGCGCAACCCCGACTTCCGGCGCCACTGCCGGACGCCTACCGCCGACTTCCCGGCGGGCGGCAGGAGGACCTTCCAGATCCAGAACACCGACCGCCTGCTCACCGGTGCGTGGGGGCTGCGGCCGTACGCGGGACTGCTCGGGGTCAAGAACGGCTACACCAGCCACGCGGGCAACACCTTCACCGGCGCCGCCACCCGGGGCGGGCGCACGCTGCTGGTCACCGTGATGCACCCCGCCGAGGGCAGCAACGCGGTGTACGAGCAGGCCGCCGCACTGCTCGACTGGGGCTTCGGCGCGGGCCGCGCGGCCCGGCCGGTCGGCCTGCTCGCCGCCCCCGGCGGGACGAACGGCAGCCGGCCGACCGTCAGCCCCCTTCCCTCCGCACACCCCGCCCACGCCTCCGCCACCCCGCCCGGCCCCTCCACCCTCCGTCTCGCCGAAGGCGCGGCGGGCACGGCGGCGCTGCTCGGCGCCGGTGCCTGGGCGCTGCTGCGCCGCCGCAGGGCCCGCACGGCGGACACCCCCGCCGAGGCGGTGCCGCAGCAGGGCGGCCGTCACCGCCGCTGACGCCGGCCCCCGGCAGGACCGGGGGTGCCGCTCGTGCCGTCCCCGCCGAACCGCCGGCTACCTTCGCGCACACGTCCCCCGCACATCCGCGGAGCTGAGACCATGGTGGGCGTCGTCCGGGGTTCCGGCTGGGAGGGGTCGTATGGGTGAGCGGGACGTCGTGACGGCTCCGGGGGTGGCGGCCGCACGAGGGGCGGCCGGAGTCGCGAAGCGGCCGCGCGGGGTGCTCGTCACCTTCATGCTCGGGGCGCTGACCGCCACCACACCGCTGGCGATGGACATGTACCTGCCCTCGCTGCCTGAGGTCACCCGCACCCTGCACGCGCCCGCCGCCACCGTGCAGCTCACCCTCACCGCCTGCCTGGCCGGCATGGCGCTCGGGCAACTGGTCGTCGGCCCGATGAGCGACCGGTGGGGTCGGCGCCGCCCGCTGCTGACCGGGCTCGCGGTGTACCTCGTCGCCACCGCCCTGTGCGCGTTCGCACCCACCGTCGAGACGCTGGTCGCCTTCCGGCTGGCGCAGGGACTCGCGGGCGCGGCCGGCATCGTCATCGCGCGGGCCGTCGTACGCGACCTGTACGACGGCGTCGCGATGGCCCGCTTCTTCTCCACCCTGATGCTGATATCCGGGGTCGCCCCGATCGTCGCCCCGCTGATCGGCGGGCAGATCCTGCGGGTGACCGACTGGCGGGGCGTGTTCGCCGTCCTCACCGCTATCGGGGCCGTGCTCACCGTGCTGGTCTGGCTGCGGCTGCCCGAGACGCTGCCCCCCGCCGAGCGGCACCGGGGCGGGGTGAAGGAGTCCCTGCGCACCATGCGCGGCCTCCTCGCCGACCTGCCCTTCGCCGGCTACCTCCTCGCGGGCGGCTTCGCCTTCGCGGCCCTGTTCGCGTACGTCTCGGCGTCCCCGTTCGTCGTCCAGGAGGTCTACGGCGCCTCCCCGCAGACCTTCAGCCTGCTGTTCGGGCTCAACTCCGTCGGGCTGGTCGTCGCGGGGCAGATCAACGGCAAGCTGCTCGTGGGCCGGGTCCGGCTGGACCGGGTGCTCGCCTGCGGGCTCGCCGTGATCGTGCTGGCCGCGACCGCGCTGCTGCTCATGGCCACCGGGGTGTTCGGCGAGGCCGGGCTCGCGCCCGTGGCCGCCGCCCTGTTCGTGCTGATGTCCGCGATGGGCTTCACCCTGCCCAACACCCAGGCGCTCGCCCTGCTGCGCACCCGGCACGCCGCCGGTTCCGCCTCCGCGCTGCTCGGTACGACCTCCTTCCTCATCGGCGCGGTCGCCTCCCCGCTCGTCGGCGTCGCGGGGGAGCGCACCGCCGTCCCGATGGCCCTCGTCCAGCTCGCGGCCGCGCTGGTCGCGGGGGTCTGCTTCACAGGGCTGTGCCGTCCCTGGCAGGCGGGCGCGGACCCGGAGGGAGCGGACCGCTGAGCGCACCGAGACTCCGTCGCGGAACCCCCGAGCGGGCCGGGCTCGATCCCGCGGGCATGGCCCGCCTCACCGACGACCTGCACGCCCTCACCGCCGGGGCCCACCCCTGGGCGGCCGGGGCCGTCGCGGTGGCCGGGCGCGGGCCGGTGATCGCGGTCGCCGAGGCGTCCGGGTGGGCCGTGCGGTACGCCGCCTGGGATCCCGCGGCCGGCGCCGGCGTGGAACTGCCGCCCGCCGAACGGGTGCCGGTCATCCTCGACACCCCCTTCGACCTCGCCTCGCTCACCAAGCTGTTCACGTCCGTCGCGGCGCTCCAGCAGATAGAGCGGGGCACCCTCGGGATCGACGCCCGCGTGGGCGCGTACCTGCCCGAGTTCACGGGGGCGGCCGAACACGGTGTCACCGTGCGGCAGTTGCTCACCCACACCGCCGGGCTCGCGCCCGAACTCCCGCTGTACGACCACCCCGACCTCACCGCCCGCCTGGCCCGGCTCCGCGCGGAGCCGCCGACGTCGAAGCCGGGGGAGTACCTGTACTCCGACCTCGGCATGCTGCTCCTGCAGTTCGTGCTGGAGCGGATCACCGGGCGGCCCCTGGACGTGCTGATCGCCGACGGCATCACCCGCCCGCTGGGCATGACGGCGACCTCGTACGGGCCCCGCCCCGACGCCGCGGCCACCGAGGACCAGCGGCGGCCCTGGGCGAAGGCCGACCGGGGGATGCTGCGGGGCGTCGTGCACGACGAGAACGCCTGGGCGCTCGGCGGGGTCGCGGGCCACGCGGGCCTCTTCTCCACCGGTCCCGACCTCGCCGTCTTCTGCCGCGCGCTCCTCACGGGCGGCGCGTACGGGCCCGCGCGCATCCTCGGCCCCGACTTCGTCGAACTCCTCCTCACCCCGCCCGGCCTCGGCTTCGCCCTGGACGAGCCCTGGTTCATGGGCACCCTCTCGGGCCACGGCGCGGCCGGCCACACCGGCTTCACGGGCACGTCCCTGGTCCTCGACCCGTCGACGGACACGTTCCTCGTCCTCCTGGCCAACACGGTCCACCCGGTGCGCAGGCCCTCCGGCAGCCACCCGCGAGCGGCCCTGGCCTCCCGCCTGGCGAAAGCGGTACGGGACGCCTGAGGAGCGGCTCGCCGCACCTGAGAGAATCCTCGGGTGAACGCCCCCGCCTCCGCCGCCGATACGCTCCGCTCCACCCTCGCCGGGATGCTGGACGGGTTGCCGCCCCGGCAGGCGGCCTCCGCCGTCGAACGGCTCATCAGCAACTACCGGGGGGACACCCCGACGAACGCGCCGATTCTGCGGGACCGGGCCGATGTGGCGGCCTACGCCGCGTACCGGATGCCGGCGACGTTCGAGGCGGTGCGGGCGGCGCTGGAGGCGTTCGCCGACGCGGTGCCCCAGTGGGTGCCGGGGAGCCACGTGGACCTCGGGGGCGGGACCGGTGCCGCGACCTGGGCGGTGGCCGCCACCTGGGACGGGGAGCGCCCGGTGACCGTGCTGGACTGGGCCGAGCCCGCACTCGCCCTCGGGCGGGAGATCGCCGGTTCGCACCCCGCCCTGCGCGGCGCCGAGTGGCGGCGGGCCCGGATCGGGGCGGCGCTCGAACTGCCGGAGACCGATCTGGTCACCGTGTCCTACGTCCTCAACGAGCTGTCCGCACCCGACCGGACCGCCCTGGTCGAGGCCGCCGCCGCTGCCGCGCATTCCGTCGTCATCGTGGAGGCCGGGACCCCGGCGGGCTACGAGCGGGTCATCGAGGCCCGTGACCGGCTGATCGCGGCCGGTTTCCGGGTCGCCGCGCCCTGCCCGCACAGCGCGCCCTGCCCGATCGTGCCCGGCGCCGACTGGTGCCACTTCGCCGCGCGGGTCAGCCGCTCCTCGCTGCACCGGCAGGTCAAGGGCGGTTCACTGGCGTACGAGGACGAGAAGTTCAGCTACGTCGCCGCGACGCGGCTGCCCGCCGGTCCGGCCCCCGCGCGCATCGTCCGGCGGCCGCAGATCCGCAAGGGGCAGGTTCTGCTCGATCTCTGTGAGGCGGACGAGCGGTTGCGGCGGACGACCGTCACCAAGCGGCACGGCGAGCTGTACCGGGCGGCCCGTGACGCCGACTGGGGCGATGCCTGGCCACCGCCGGGGGACGAGTAGCCCCACCGCGCGGCTTTCCCTGGCAAAGAAGGGGGAAAATCGTGCATACCCCTTCATTGTGAGGTATGTCTCGCTGGCTTCCTTCATATCCGCGCTCGGCCCCTCCGTGGCGCAGGATGATGGGACGATGAGGCAAGCTGTCCGCACCACAGCGAGGCGAGGGGACAGATGAGCGCGACGTTCGGCGGCCGGTCCGGCCGGCAGAGCAGGATCTCCCAGTGGCTGCGCGGACGGCGTCCCAAGGACGAGACCGTCGACGACGGTGGCCGCGAGTCGATGCTGCTCGCCACCGCCGGGGCGGGGCTGCCGCTGGCGCCCGCCGCCTACCCCGCGCCCGGCTACGGCTGTTCCTGCGACCGCGTAGGCTGTCCCACCCCCGCCCGGCACCCGGTGTCCTTCGCCTGGCAGACCCAGTCGACGACCGACCGCGCCCAGATCGAGCGGTGGGCGCGTGATCAGCCCGAGGCCAACTTCGTCACCGCGACCGGTATGACCCACGACGTGCTCGATGTCCCGCTGGACGCCGGACGCGCCGCCCTCGACCGGCTGCTCGGCGAGGGGGTGGAGGTCGGGCCCGTCGCCGAGAGCGATGAAGGCCGCATGCTTTTCTTCACCCTGACCCGGGGTACGCCCGAGGACGAGGACGAGTGGTGGCCGTGCGAGCTGGACTGCCATCCCGAGACGATGGACGAGCACCCCGGTCTGCGCTGGCACTGCCGCGGCTCCTACGTCCTGGTCCCCCCGGCCCGTCTCCCCGGCGCCCCGTCCCGCGGGGTGCGCTGGGTCCGGGGCCCGGAACATGCGCTGCCGGAGCCGCTGACGCTGCTGGAATCCCTGACGGACGCCTGTGCCCGCCACATCGGTACGGAACCCGACCACCAAGCGGCCGCACCCTGGCCCTCCCGCCACTGAGGCCCCAGGCCTCCGAACGGGCCCGGCGCTACTCGCCCTGCGCGGCGGTCAGCCCCTGCACTCGTCCCACCACCGACACCGGCCCGCCGTCCGCAGGGTCGATCGCCGCCTGGTTGGAGACGAACTCCAGGGTCAGGGACTGTTTGACCTCGCCCCTGGTGAGGGCCTGGACGTCGCGGTTGGGTACGGCCACGGACGTGCCGGCGGCGGCCGTGCGCTTCTCGTAGTGGTGGGAGGCGAAGAAGACGAGCGTGCCGCCGTCCGACGTCCGAAGGGCCAGGGGGGCGAAGGCGTCGCGGGTCAGTGGCTCGTCGACGTACTGCCGTACCAGCCCCGGTCTGCGGGCCTGCCGGGCGCGAAGCGTCCGCCATCCACTGGTACTCGGACCGTCGGCGAACGTGCTGCCCCCGTCCCGCAGGTACTCCGCGTACCGCGAACTGAGGTCCTCGGCGGGCACGGCCTCGGCCCAGCCGTCCGCGCCCACCCGGAACCCGGGCACCTGCTCGGCGGGGACGAGCGTCAGGTACGCCACCCGCCAGGCCTCACCCGGACCGCTGCGCACGAACACCATCAACCACCGTGCGGAACCCCCCTTGTTGCCCCGGGCGTCGGCGACGAACCAGCGAGGCCAGCCCGGCTTGGCCGGAATGGTGAACTTCGCGTCGGTCAGAGTCAGCGGAGTGTGCCTGGGGTTCCCGCCCGGACTGTTCGTGTGCGCGGCCTTCAGCCGCGCGGAGTCGATCGCGGCGAACGCCCCGGTGACGTACCCGGCGTCGAGAGAGGAGTCGTAGGCCCGGTCGGCCTCGTTGTACGCGTCCGTGAACCGGTCCAGAGCGCGCGCCGCCTCCGCCCGGCTCGCCGCCGGCAGCACCTCCCGCTCGCCGTGCACCACGACACACCCGCTGGTCATCAGTGCGAGGACGGACAGTGAGGCCGCTATGCGTGCCCTCCGGTTCCGGCCGCGAGGACCACGACCGCTGCGATTCGTGCTCATCAGGCGATGTCACCTTCCCCTTCCCGGAGGCGAACCCTACCGGGAGGGGAGGAGCGCCAGGCCCCCCGAGGGGCCGCCTACTTCGCCGCGCCGGCGACCTGCCCGGCCGTACGGCGCGGGACACGGGAGGGGAGCAGGAACAGCGTCAGCACCGGCACCAGATACAGCAGCCACACCGTGAGCTGGACCACCGTCGGGTCGGGCTGGAAGTTGAAGACGCCCTTCAGCAGCGTCCCGTACCAGCTGTCCGGCGGAATCGTGTCGCTGATGTCGAAGGCCAGGTTCGTCAGCCCCGGCACCCAGCCCGCCTCCTGGAGGTCGTGGACGCCGTACGCGAGGACACCCGCCGCGACCACGACGAGCATCCCGCCGGTCCAGGTGAAGAACTTCGCCAGGTTGATGCGCAGCGCGCCCCGGTAGAACAGCCACCCCAGCAGCACCGCCGTGGCGATACCGAGGGCGACGCCGATCAGCGGGCGCGGAGTGCCGTCGCTGGCCGCGTGCACCGACGCCCACACGAACAGAGCGGTCTCCAGGCCCTCCCGGCCGACGGCGAGGAACGCGGTGGCGACCAGCGCCCCCGTACCCATCGCGAGGGCGGCGTCGAGACGGCCGTGCAGCTCCGACTTCAGGTGCCGGGCGGTGCGCCGCATCCAGAACACCATCCACGTCACCAGGCCCACCGCGATGATGGACAGCGAGCCGCCCAGCGCCTCCTGCGCCTCGAAGGTCAGCTCCTGCGAGCCGAACTCGAGCGCGCAGCCGAAGCCCAGGGCCAGCGCGACCGCGATGGCGATGCCGGTCCAGATCGGCCGCAGCGCCTCGCGGCGGCCGGTCTTGACCAGGTAGGCGATCAGGATGCAGACGACGAGCGACGCCTCGAGGCCCTCGCGCAGACCGATCAGATAGTTGGAGAACACGGACTACGCCTCCTCGGAGAACAGCGTCCGGCCCCACCAGTCGTGGGAGTCACGGACACCGGGCGGGACCGCGAAGACCGCCGAACCCACGTGCTGGATGTAATCGTTGAGCGCGTCGTGCGCGGAGAGCCGCCGCTGGAGCGGGATGAAGCCCTCACGCACGTCACGCTGGTAGGCCAGGAAGAACAGCCCCGCGTCCAGGCGGCCGAGGCCGTCCGTGCCGTCGGTGAAGGAGTAGCCCCGGCGCAGGATGGTGATCCCGCCGTTGGAGTCGGGGTGTGCCAGCCGCACATGGGCGTCCGGCTTCATCGCCTTGAGGAACGGCGCGTCGTGCTCCTTCGCCTTCCCGGCGGGCGCTCCCTCGCCCTTGTCCCGGCCGAACACGTCCTCCTGCTCCTGGAGCGAAGCCCGGTCCCAGGTCTCGATGTTCATCCGGATGCGGCGGGCGACCAGATACGAACCCCCCGTCATCCAGGCCGACTTGGCGTCACCGTCCGACTCGGACACCCAGACGTGCTTGTTCAGCCGGGCGGTCTCGGTGCCCGCGATGTTGCGGGTGCCGTCCTTGAAGCCCATCAGGTTGCGCGGGGTCTGGGCGTCCGGCGTGGTGGAGGAGGTCTTGCCGAACCCCAGCTGGGACCAGCGCACCGCGACCTTGCCGAAGCCGACGCGGGCGAGATTGCGGATGGCGTGCACCGCCACCTGCGGATCGTCCGCGCACGCCTGCACGCAGAGGTCGCCCCCGGTGCGGGAGGCGTCCAGGTTGTCGCCGGGGAACTTCGGCAGGTCCGCGAGCGCGTCCGGCCGCCGGCCGGCCAGGCCGAACCGCTCGAAGAGGGAGGGCCCGAAGCCCAGGGTGAGGGTCAGCCGCGAGGGGCTGAGGCCCAGCGCCTCGCCGGTGTCGTCCGGCGGCGCTTCGGCGAGCCCGCCGTACGCGCCCTCCCCGACCGGCTTGCCCGCGGTCATCAGCCGGGCCGCCGCCGTCCAGTCCTTGAGCAGCTGCACGAACTCGGCGCGGTCGTCCGTCTTCACGTCGAACGCGGCGAAGTGCAGCCGGTCCTGCACCGGGGTCGCGATGCCCGCCTGATGCGCGCCGTGGAACGCCACGGCACGGTCCGGCGCCGCCGACGCCGGGCTCAGGCCGCCGTCGGAGAGCGCCACACCGCCACCCGCCGCGGCGGCGCCGAGCGCGAGCCCGGCACCACCCCAGCCGATCAGCGCGCGCCGCGAGGGGGCGCCTCGCTCCTTCTCACTCATCGTCCTGGCTCCCGTGCTTACTTGACGACCGCGGCGGCGAGCTTGGAGAGCGGCTCGGCCAGGGCGTTCACCGCGTCGGACAGCTCCTTGCGCTGGTCCTTGCCGACCTTGTCGTAGGAGACGAAGTCGTAGGAGTCCTTCGCGGGACGGTACTTGTCCAGCAGCTTGTCCAGCGCCGCGAACTGCTTGTCCAGCTCGCCGGTGAGCGACGGTTCGTTCTTGGCCGCGACCGGCTTCAGCAGCTCGTACGCCTTCTGCGCGCCCTCGACGTTGCCCTTGAAGTCGACCAGGTCGGTGTGCGCGTAGCGGTCCTCCTCGCCGGTGACCTTGCCGGTGGCGACCTCGTCCAGCAGCTCCTTGGCGCCGTTGGCCATGGAGGTCGGGGTGATCTCGGCCTCGCCGACCCGGTGCTGCCAGTCCTTGAGGTCGGTGACCAGGCCGGCGGCGAGCTTCTTGTCCTCGGCGCCGATCTTCCCGTCCTGCCAGAGGGACTTCTCCAGCCGGTGCCAGCCGGTCCACTTCTGACCGTCCTCCAGGCCGTCCGCGCGGGCGTCGACCTTGGGGTCGATGTCGCCGAAGGACTCGGCGACCGGCTCGGTGCGCTCCCAGCCCAGCCGCGAGGGCGCGTACGCCTTCTTCGCGGCGCCGAGGTCGCCGGCCTGGACCGCCTTGGCGAAGGTCTCGGCGAGCGGGACCGTCTTGTCGGCCTGGTCCTGGGCGTACTGGCGGTACCCGGCGACCGCGGCGTCCAGCGCCGGGTTCCGCCGAGCGGACTTGCCCGAGCCGGTCACGTCGAGCTTCTGCCGGATGCCGTGGCCCTTCATGCCGGGACGGCAGGCGATCTCGTACGAGCCCGCCTTCACCTCGGCGGTCAGCGTGTACCTGGTGCCCGGCCCGATGTTCTCCTTCTCGGAGACGATCCGGTCGTCGGGGAAGACGATCTCGACCTCGGTGGCGCGCGAGCCCTTGTTCTCGATCTTCAGGGTGACCTGGCCGGCCGGCACCGACTTCGCCGAGGTGTCGCACCGGCTGTCCGCGGCAGTGACCTCGATGGCGTCGCCGCCCTTGGCGTCGCTCTTGGCGGTACAGGCCGACAGGGCGGTCAGCGCGGCGGCCGCGGTGGCGGCGATCGCGATCGGACGGGCGGCTCGCATACGGGCTCCAGGCGGTCAGGGCGGCATGAACCCGCCCGCTCGTTCGGTGAGGCTTGCCTAACTTACCCGACCCTTAGTCCGTCCGTCCCCGCCGGGTACCGGATTCGGCCGCCTGGAAAAGATCACAGACACGACTTGATGTCGCCGATCAAAAAACGATCTCAAGCAATGGCAAAGAAAAGGTCAAGCGGCCGTGATGCTTGAATGCACCGGTGACTGACTACGACGTGCTCCGGGTCTTCTGCGGCCCCAGGGGCGGCTACGGAAACGAACTGGGCGTCGTCCGCGAGGGCTCGCGGGTGCCCGGACGGGACGACCGGCAGGCGCTCGCCGCCAAACTCGGCTTCAGCGAGACCGTGTTCGTGGACGACCCCGAGCGCGGAGTGATCGACATCTACACCCCCGCCTCGCGGCTGCCCTTCGCGGGCCACCCCTGCGTCGGCACCGCGTGGCTGCTCGACGTGCCCGAACTGGTCACGCCCGCCGGGGAGGTCGGCACCCGGCTGGACGGCGAGTTCACCTGGATCGAGGCCCGCGCGGAGTGGGCCCCGCCGCGCACCCTGCGCCAGTACGCGAGCGCCGCCGAGGTGGACGCCCTCGAGGTGCCGCCGCCGGGGGAGTGGATCTACGCCTGGGCCTGGGAGGACGAGGCGGCGGGCCGGGTGCGCGCCCGCGCCTTCCCCGGCCGGGGCGACGGCATCGACGAGGACGAGGCGACCGGCGCGGCCGCCCTGCTGCTGACCGACCGGCTCGGCCGCGCCCTCAACATCACCCAGGGCCGCGGCTCCCAGATCCTCACCGCCCCCCAGCCGCACGGCTGGGTGGAGGTCGGCGGCCGGGTCGTGCTGGAACGCTGACCCCTGGGGTCTTTCGTTCGGATCAGGCCGGATCAGGGGGGGCGGCACCGGCCCCCGCGAGCCCGGCATGATCCGAACGAGAGGCCCTAGGGCAGCGTGAGGATGTCCGCGCCGGTGTCCGTGACCACGAGGGTGTGCTCGAACTGGGCCGTGCGCTTGCGGTCCTTGGTGACCACGGTCCAGCCGTCGTCCCACATGTCGTACTCGTGGGTGCCGAGGGTGAGCATCGGCTCGATGGTGAAGGTCATGCCGGGCTGGATGACCGTGGTGGCGTGCGGGGAGTCGTAGTGCGGCACGATCAGCCCGGAGTGGAACGACGAGTTGATGCCGTGACCGGTGAAGTCCCGCACCACGCCGTAGCCGAAGCGCTTGGCGTAGGACTCGATGACCCGGCCGATGATGTTGATCTGCCGGCCGGGCCTCACCGCCTTGATCGCCCGGGCCAGCGCCTCGCGGGTCCGCTCGACCAGCAGGCGCGACTCGTCGTCCACCTCGCCCACCAGGTAGGTGGCGTTGTTGTCGCCGTGCACCCCGCCGATGTAGGCCGTGACGTCCAGGTTGACGATGTCGCCGTCCCGGAGCACCGTCGAGTCCGGGATGCCGTGGCAGATGACCTCGTTGACCGAGGTGCACAGCGACTTGGGGAAGCCCCGGTAACCCAGCGTCGACGGATAGGCCCCGTAGTCGCACATGTAGTCGTGCGCGACCTTGTCGAGCTGGTCCGTGGTGACACCGGGGGCGATGATCTTCGCCGCCTCCGCCATGGCCCGCGCGGCGATCCGGCCGGCGGTACGCATCGCCTCGATCGTCTCGGGCGTCTGCACCTCCGGACCGGTGTACGGCGTGGGCGCGGGCTTTCCCACGTACTCCGGGCGGCGGATGTTCCCGGGCACCGGGCGGGTGGGGGAGAGCTCCCCTGGTACGAGCAGCGACTGGCCAGACATGCCAGCGAGTCTAACCAGCGGGCATGGGGGAACATGTGGGTGGCGAGAGGAGTCGTTGATGTCCCTGTTCAAGAAGCGCGCCCAGGGCAAGCCGGGCGAGTGGTACTACTGCCTGGAGCACAAGAAGGTCGAGGAGGGCCCCGACTGTCCCGGCAAGGACCGTTTCGGCCCCTACGCCTCCCCGGACGAGGCGCGCCACGCCATGGAGACCGCCCGAGAGCGCAACGCCGACTGGGAGACCGACCCGCGCTGGCACGACACCCCGGCCGACGAGTCCGGCAAGGACTGACGCCGCTCCTTCGTGCGTGTCCACGAGCCGCTCCCGCCCTCGGCGGGGGCGGCTTCGCGCTTCTCACCACGGCGCCGCCGGCGGCGCCGTCAGGGTCTCCGCCAGCCGGGACAGCCGGTCCCTGAATCCCCGGCGTGCCCTGGGCGGCCCCGCGTTCTCCCCGGCCGCCGCGCTCACCAGGTGCTGAACGCTGTCCAGGTCCAGTTCCGCGCCGTCCGGCACCGCGAGCGCCTCGTGCGCCATCGCCGCCAGCTCGCCCCCGCCCGCCCCCAGGGCCAGTACCGTCACTCCGGCCCGCCGAGCGCTGTGCACCCGTTCCAGCAGCGCGGCCGGTTCATCCGGCGCCACCACCAGCAGCGTCTCGCCGCGCCGGGCCTCCGCGATCCGGCCCGGGCCCACCGCCAGATGCGCCGGGTCACCGGGGCGGGCGTGGTGACGGACCAGCGTGGGGGCCAGCTCGGGCGTGCCGGACCAGGCGGCCTCGTCCACCAGGTGCGCGGCCAGGTGCCAGGGTTCGTACTCCTCGGTGCCCGCCAGCAGCAGGCCGCCGCCGTGGGCCGTCACCGAGCCCCGCAGCACCCCGGCGAACCGCCGGGTGGCACCCAACCACTCGGTCCCGGCGAGCACTTCGCGCAGCAGCGCGACCCGTACGGCGTCCATGGGGCCGCATCCTGCCGCAACCGGTCACTCCCGCACCGCAGTTCACGCATGGTTCACCCCTGCGGGTACCCGCGACGCGGCGCACCCTCGCCGGGTGACGGCTCCGGCCCGGACGTAGAGTCGGCCCATGACCTCCAGCGACAGCGCACAGCAGAGCGGTTCCGCCCCCGCGAAGGCCCCCGCCAAGGACCCCTGGGACCTGCCCGACGTCTCCGGGCTGACCGTCGGCG
The DNA here is from genome assembly GCF_053596035.1 of Streptomyces sp. NPDC001781. Classification (NCBI taxonomy): domain Bacteria; kingdom Bacillati; phylum Actinomycetota; class Actinomycetes; order Kitasatosporales; family Streptomycetaceae; genus Streptomyces; species Streptomyces sp. NPDC001781. Next base: position 116,069 of record NZ_JBSFFI010000012.1, read on the forward strand.
TCATCGGCGGCACCGGACCGCAGGGCAAGGGCCTCGCCCAGCGGCTCGCCAAGGCCGGCCAGAAGGTGATCGTCGGCTCCCGCTCCGCCGAGCGGGCGCACGCGGCCGCCGAGGAGCTCGGCCACGGCGTCGAGGGCGCCGACAACGCCGAGACCGCCCGCCGCAGCGACGTCGTGATCGTCGCCGTGCCGTGGGACGGCCACGCCGACACCCTGAAGTCGCTCCGCGAGGACCTCGCGGGCAAGCTCGTCGTGGACTGCGTCAACCCGCTCGGCTTCGACAAGCAGGGCGCCTACGCGCTCACCGTGGAGGAGGGCAGTGCCGCACAGCAGGCCGCGGCGCTGCTCCCGGACTCCCGCGTCACCGCCGCCTTCCACCACCTCTCCGCCGTCCTCCTGGAGGACCCGGAGATCGAAGAGATCGACACCGACGTGATGGTCCTCGGCGACAAGCGGGCCGACACCGACATCGTGCAGGCCCTCGCCGCCCGCATCCCCGGCATGCGGGGCGTCTTCGCCGGGCGGCTGCGCAACGCCCACCAGGTGGAGGGGCTGGTCGCCAACCTGATCTCCACGAACCGCCGCTACAAGGCGCACGCCGGGCTCCGCGTCACCGACGTGTGACGGTGCCGGTCCGATGGGGGACACTGGACGGCGTAGCAGTGTCCCCCGACAGGAGCCGACCCCATGCCCCGCATCGCCCTCGTCACCCTCGCCGTCTGCGTGCTCGCGGTGGCCGCGGCCGTCGTGTCCTTCGTCCAGGGAAGCTGGCTGGGGATCGTCTGGGTGCTGCTGGCGGGCCTGACGTCCAACATGACGTTCCTCGCGATCCGGCGCGAACGGGCCAGGTCGGGCGGCGCCGGCGGCGGGTCCGTCACGGGATGACCGAGCACACCTGCGGGGTCTCGGTCCAGAAGCGGTAGAGGTAGTAGCCGCAGTCGGAGAAGGCGCCGTCCACGCCCAGCGCGCTCAGCAGGGTGTAGATCACGTCGAAGAACACCCGGTTGACCGAGGGCACCCACAGCAGCGCGAACACGATCAGCAGGCCGAACGGGGCGATCGGCTCCACCTGCCGCTTGATCCCGTTCGACAGCCAGGGCTCGATCACCCCGTAGCCGTCCAGGCCCGGCACCGGCAGGAAGTTCAGGACCGCCGCCGTGACCTGGAGCAGCGCGAGGAACGCCAGCGCGTACCGGAAGTCGCGCGGGACGCCGTCCAGCGCGTGCAGCCAGAACGGCGCCGTGCACACCGCCGCGAACAGCACGTTGGTCAGCGGACCGGCCGCCGAGATCAGGCTGTGCCGCCAGCGGCCCCTGATCCGGCCCCGCTCGATGAAGACCGCGCCGCCCGGCAGCCCGATCCCGCCCATGATCACGAACAGCACCGGCAGCACGACGCTCAGCAGGGCGTGCGTGTACTTCAGCGGGTTCAGCGTCAGATAGCCCTTGGCCCCGACGGAGACGTCCCCGCTGTGCAGGGCGGTACGGGCGTGCGCGTACTCGTGCAGACACAGCGAGACGATCCAGGCGGCCGTCACGAACAGGAACACCGCGAGCCCCGGCTGCGCCGCGAACCCCGTCCAGGTCGCCCAGCCCGTCACCGCCGCGATGGCCACGATTCCGGCGAACACGGGACTGATCCGGCGGTCGCCGGCACGCGAGAGGGCGGTGGTCATGGGGCTCCTGCCTACGGATGAGTGCTGGGGGTCGACCGTACCGGTGATGTGGGGGCAACGTCCCGCCCCCGCCTCGGGGTTCCGGGCCGCCCGCCACGTCGTCACGCGGCGCGGTGAAACCCTGAGGCGCCGCGGGTGCGTCCCCGGAGACAATGGACTCCGTGCGCTATCGGCTCCTCGGCACCACGCAGGCCCTCCGCCCGGACGGCACCTCCGTCCCCGTCGGCGGAGCGCGGCTGCGCGCCCTGCTGACGGTGCTCGCGCTTCGCGCGGGCCGGACCGTACCGGCCGGGTTGCTGGTCGACGAGGTGTGGGGGGCCGACCCGCCCGCCGACGCGCCGGGCGCCCTCCAGGCGCTCGTCGGGCGGCTGCGCCGGGCCCTCGGTGCGGACGCCATCGCCTCCGCCGACGGCGGGTACCGGCTCACCGCCGCCCCGGACGACGTGGACCTGGCCCGCTTCGACCGGCTCACCGGCGACGGCCGCCGTGCCCTCGACGACGGCGACCCCGCCAAGGCCGCCGCCCTCCTCGACGACGCCCTCGCCCTGTGGCGCGGCCCGGTCCTCGCCGACCTGCCCGACCGCACCGCCGACGCCGCCCGCTGGGAGACCCGCCGGCTGGACGCGCTGCGCGCCCGGCACACCGCCGCGCTCGCCCTCGGTCACGCCGAGTCGTCCCTGCCCGAGCTGGCCGCCCTGTGCGACGGACATCCCCTGGACGAGCCCCTGCAGGCCCTGCGGCTGCGCGCCCTGCGCGACACCGGCCGCACCGCCCGGGCGCTGGCCGCCTACGAGGACGTACGCCGGCTCCTCGCCGACCGGCTGGGCTCCGACCCCGGCGCCGAGCTGCGCGCGCTGCACGCCGAGCTGCTGGCCGGCACCGCGCCCGGACCGGTGGCGCCGGCGCCGGCGGCCCCGGCCGGGCTCCGGACCGCGCCGGGCAACCTGCCCGCCCGGCTGACCTCCTTCGTCGGCAGGGAGTCCGACATCGACGCCATCGGCGCCGACCTCGCCGGCTCCCGCCTCGTCACGCTGCTCGGGCCCGGCGGGGCGGGCAAGACCCGGCTCTCCCTCGAGGCCGCCGAGGCGGTCCGGGACACCGTGCCCGACGGGGCCTGGCTCGCCGAACTCGCGCCCGTGGACGACCCCGACGCCGTACCGCAGGCCGTGCTCACCGCCATCGGCGCCCGCGAGACCGTGCTGCACGGCGCGGGCGTCGACAGTGTGCGCGCGGCCTCGGACCGCCGGGACGACCCCGTCGCACGGCTGGTGGAGCACTGCGGTCGGCGCCGGATGCTGATCATCCTGGACAACTGCGAGCACGTCGTGGACGCCGCCGCCCGGCTCGCCGAACGCCTGCTGGCCGACTGCCCCTCCCTCACCGTCCTCGCCACCAGCCGCGAACCCCTCGGTGTGCCGGGAGAGTTGCTCAGGCCCGTCGAGCCGCTGCCCGAGCCGGTGGCGCTGCGGCTGCTCGGCCACCGCGGCGCGGCCGCCCGGCCCGGCTTCACGGTGGCCGAAGACTCCGAGGCGTGCGCGGAGATCTGCCGGCGCCTCGACGGTCTGCCGCTGGCCATCGAGCTGGCGGCCGCCCGGCTGCGCATGCTCACGCCACGCCAGATCGCGGACCGGCTGTACGACCGGTTCCGGCTGCTCACCTCCGGCAGCCGCACCGTGCTGCCCCGCCAGCAGACCCTGCGCGCGGTGGTCGACTGGTCCTGGGACCTGCTCGACGCCGACGAACGCGAGGTGCTCGGCAAGCTGTCGGTGTTCGCGGGCGGCTGCGACCTGGCCGCCGCCGAGGCCGTCTGCGGACCGGTCGCGCTGGACGCCCTCGGCTCCCTGGTCGACAAGTCCCTGGTGGTGGCCGCACCCTCGGCCGGTTCCGCGATGCGCTACCGGCTGCTGGAGACCGTCGCCGAGTACGCCGCCGAACGGCTGGACGAGAGCGGCGAGCGTGCCGCCGCCGAGCGCGCCCACCTCACCTACTACCGCGAACTCGCCCGCACTACGGACCCGTTGCTGCGCGGCCGCCGCCAGCGCGAGGCCATCGAGCGCATCCAGGTGGAGTACGAGAACCTGCGCACCGCCCTCCGGCACGCCGTCGCCCTGCGCGACGAGCAGGAGGGACTGTGCATGGTGCTGTCCCTGCTCTGGTACTGGCAGATGCGCGACCAGCGCCTGGAGGTACGTGCCTGGTGCGGGGAGGTCATGGCGCTCGGCCCCGACCCCTTCGCGGAACCGGCCGCCCCCGCCCGGCCGGTGTGGACGCGCGGGACCGAGAACCCGCCCCCGCTCACCGGCGAGGACCTCGCCGAGGCCCGGCGCGGCCTGCACCTGGCCCACCTCGCCTGCATGGACACCGACATGGAGGCGTGGCAGACCCCGGCGGCACGGGACAAGCTGATCGCCGTCACCGAGGTGTACCGCCCGGGCCTGCCGCAGACCTGCCGCTCGCCCGGCATGCTCTGGTGGTTCGCGGAGATGCTCGCCCACGGCGTGGCCCGGCTGCCGGAGATCAGCGACGCCGCCGTGCGCACCTGCCGGGAGACTCCCGGCTACGAGTGGGAGCTGGCCGGCGCCCTCCAGGCCCGCGCCAACCTGCTCGCCAACCGGGCCACCTGGGCGGGCGACGCCACCCGTGACGCGGACGAGGCACTGGAGATCTACCGGCGCCTCGGCGACGACTGGGGACTGGCCGAGGCGCTGTCCGCGCGCGGCGAGGCACATGAGCGCCAAGGGCGGTACCGCGAGGCCGCCGCCGACTACGAGGGCGCCATGGCACACGCCGAACATCTCGGTGCCCGGGCCCAGATGGCCGTCCTCGGCGCCCGCCTCGGCAACGTGCTGCTGGAGGCGGGGGACGAGGAGCGCGGCGAACGGCTGCTGCACGAGGTCGTGCACGAACTGGACGGCAGGCACAGCGAGGCCATGCCGATGGCCCGGCTGCATCTGGCGTCCTGGCTCCTGGTCACCGGCCGCCCGTCCGAGGCGCGCACCCAGCTCACGCTGCTGCGCGAGGAGTTCGTGCTCGCCCGGTTCATCGTCTTCGACGCCATGATCCTGGCCCAGGAAGCCTGGCTGGACGCGGAGGAGGGGCACTTCGAGCGCGCGCTGGACGGCGTCCGCCGGGCGCTCGGCCTGGCCGGCGACTCGCTGTGCGAGGTGGTGGCACCGCAGATGCCGAGCGTCTGCCTCACCGTCGCGGCGCTCGCCCTGGCCCTCGTCCCCGGCGGCTCCCGTGCCCTGGACGCCGCCCGCTGCCTGGGCGCCTCCTCGGCACTGATGCCAAAGGGGCATCTGCGGCCGCGGGTGGAGCAGCGGGCGTACGACCGCACCACCGCGCGGATCCGTGAAGTGCTCGACGCGAGCGCGTTCGGCGCCGCGTACGCCGAGGGCGGTGGCCTCTCCCTCGTGGAAGCCACCGCCCTGGTGTGAACCGGCGGACCGTACGCCGGTGAACGTCAGGTCCTGGTGCGGAACTTGTGGATGGCGACCGGTGCCATCACCGCGGTGATCGCCGCCGACCAGGCGATCGTGACCCACAGGTCGTGGGCGACCGGGCCGCCGACCATCAGGCCGCGCGCCGCGTCCGCGAGCGTGGACAGCGGGTTGTAGTCGGTGAACGCCTGCAGCCAGCCGGGCATCGACTTGGTCGGCGCGAAGATGGACGAGCCGAACTGGAGCGGGAACAGCACCAGGAAGCCCATCGCCTGCACGGACTGCGCGCTCTTCATGACCACGCCCAGGGTGAGGAACACCCACATGATCGAGGACGCGAACAGCGTGGCCAGACCCACGGTGGCGAACAGCCCCGGCCAGCTCGTGATGTGGAAGCCGACCAGCACGGCGACGACCATCAGCACGGCCGTGGCGAACAGCATCCGGCCCAGCTCCACGGCGAGCTTGGCGAAGAGCACCGAGCCCCGGCCGATCGGCAGCGAGCGGAACCGGTCCATGACCCCGCTGTTGAAGTCCTGGCTGAAGCCGGTGCCGACGCCCTGCGACATCGTCATGCTCATCATCGCCAGCATGCCGGGGATGACGTACTGCACGTACCGCTCCTGGCCGCCGCCGAGTGCCTGGCCGATCGAGCCGCCGAAGACGAACACGAACAGCAGGGTGAAGACGACGGGCATCAGCAGCGCGTCGAACATCGTCTCCGGGTCCTGCTTGATCCACAGCAGGTTGCGGCGGACGAGGGCGCCGGTGTGCCGCAGGTGGCCGCGCAGGGTGATGCGGGAGTTCGCGAGCGGTACGGGCGGGACGGTCGTGGTGGCGCTCATACGGCGACCTCTTCGCGGGAATCGGCGGGCGCGGCGTCCTCGGCCGCACTGGCGCGGTGGCCGGTGAGCGAGAGGAACACCTCGTCCAGGCTGGGGAGTTCGGTGACGACGGAGGAGATGGTGATGCCGCGCGCGGTGACCGCGCCGACGACCGCGGTGAGCTGCTCGTCGCTGAGGACCGGCACCAGCAGCGTCCCGGTCCGTCTGTCCACGGTGGTGGTGGCCAGGCCGGTGATGCCCAGCTCGTCCAGCGTGGTGGCGAGCGGCTCCAGCTGGAGCGGGTCGACGGGGCGGACCCGCAGGGTGCGGCCGCCGACCTTCGCCTTCAGCTCCTCGATCCGGCCGCCCGCGACGACCGTGCCCCGGTCCACCACGGTCAGCTCGGAGGCGAGCTGTTCGGCCTCCTCCATGTACTGGGTGGTGAGCAGCACGGTCACGCCCTCACCGACCATCGCCTTGACCTCGTCCCAGACCTCGTTGCGGGTCCGGGGGTCGAGGCCGGTGGTGGGCTCGTCCAGGAACAGCACCTGGGGGCGGCCGATCATGGAGGCGGCCAGGTCCAGGCGCCGCCGCATGCCGCCGGAGTAGGTGGAGGCGGGGCGCTTGGCCGCCTCGGTCAGGGAGAAACGCTCCAGCAGCTCGTCGGCGCGGCCGCGGGCGTCCTTGCGGGACAGGTCCAGCAGCCGGCCGATCATGTACAGGTTCTCCCAGCCGGGCAGCTTCTCGTCCACCGAGGCGTACTGCCCGGTCAGCCCGATCACCCGGCGGAGCTGACGGGGCTGCCGTACGACGTCGTACCCGGCCACGAGCGCCTCGCCGGCGTCCGGGGTGATCAGCGTGGACAGAATCCGTACCAGGGTGGTCTTCCCGGCGCCGTTCGGCCCGAGCACCCCCATCACGGTCCCCTCCCGGACCTCCAGGTCCACCCCGTCCAGCGCCTTGGTCTCGCCGTAGTGCTTGACCATCCCCCGTACGGACACCGCGGAACGGCCGCCGCCGGGGTTCTCGTCGATTCGCGTCATGGGAAGGACTGTGTCAGGAGGCACCGACAAAGCACCGACACGCGGCCGACAGGGCCCTCGCCGGGCGGCCCGGCCTGTCGGCGCCTCCCGCTACGTCACTGGCGGCAGCGGTTCACGGGCCGCGTGCCAGGCGGGCGGAAGGGCGGCGACGCCGGTGCGGGCGGCGATGACCCCGCCCGCGATGGCGCAGGTCGTGTCGATGTCACCGCGCCCGGCGACCGTGATCCACAGGCCCTCCTGCGGGTCGTCCGGGTGCCCTGCCGCGCACCACAGGGCGTACGCGCGCCGACTGCCCCGTACACCGGTTTCCAGGGCTCCGGGGCCGCGGCCCGAACGCGTCACGATTGTCACAGGGGTGTGGTTCGCTGCTCGGGTGACCCAGGACCCGGAGATCGTCGCGTTCGAATCCGCCGAGGCGTTCGAGGCATGGCTCGGCGAGCACCACGCCGTCTCGCCCGGCATCTGGCTCAAGCTGCGCAAGAAGGGCCCGGGAATCGTCGCGCTGGACTACGCCCAGGCGCTCGACGTGGCTCTCTGCCACGGCTGGATCGACGGCCGGAAGACCAGGTTCGACGACCAGTGGTGGCTCCAGCGGTTCACCCCGCGCAGGCCGCGCAGCCGGTGGTCCAAGGTCAACCGGGACAATGCGGCCGCCCTGGTCGAACAGGGCCGGATGCGGCCGCCGGGGCAGGCCGAGATCGACCGCGCCAAGGCGGACGGCCGCTGGGATGCGGCCTACGACAGCGCGCGGACCGCCACGGTGCCGGACGACCTCATGGCGGCCCTGGCCGCCCACCCGGCCGCGGCGGAGTTCTTCGAGGGACTGGACCGGCAGAACCGCTACGCGATCCTGTACCGAGTCCAGGAAGCCAAGAGGGCCGAGACCCGGGCACGCCGGATCGAGAAGTACGTGGCGATGCTGGCGAAGGGCGAAAAGCTCCACCCCTGAGCGCCGCCACGGCCCTCAGGTCCCGTCCGTCCGCTGCCACAGCGGATGAACGGGGCCTGAGGGGCAAGCGGGGGCGGGGTTCAGCTGTGCACCTGCTCCTGCGTCCCGGGAACGTGCGCTGCCACGAGCCGGCCCGCAGGGGCGGACGCCCGCCGCCGGTCCACCCCGTAGGCGACGCCTGCGACACCCAGGCCGAGTACCGCCAGCGCCGCGCCCGCCAGCGCGGGCGACGTGACGCCGAACCCCGCCGCCAGGGCGAGCCCGCCGATCCACGCGCCGCCGGCGTTCGCCAGGTTGAAGGCGGCCTGGTTGGCGGAGGAGGCGAGGGAGGGGGCCGCGGCGGCCTTCTCCATGACCATGAGCTGCAGCGGCGAGCCGGTGACGAACGCGGCCATGCCGAGCAGGGACACCGCGAGCGCCGCGCTCCACTCGGCACGCATCAGCACCGGGAACAGCGCGAGGACGACGCCGAGCGCGGCCAGACCGCCGAACAGCGTGCCCCGCATCGCGTGGTCGGCGAGGCGTCCGCCGAGCAGGTTGCCCGCGGTGGCCCCGACGCCGAACAGTGCCAGCAGCAGCGTCACGCTGGCCGGTGCGAACCCGGCGGATTCGGTCAGCATCGGGGTGACGTAGCTGTACGCGGCGAACAGCGCGCCGAAGCCCGCGACCGTGGTGCCGAGCGCCAGCCAGACCGGCAGCGACTTCAGCGCGGCCAGCTCGTGACGCAGCCCCGCCGCCGTGGCGTGGCCGTGGTCGCGCGGTATGAGCAGGGCGAGCGCGGCTATCGCGGCCAGGCCGATGGAGCTGACCCCGAGGAAGGTGGCCCGCCAGCCCAGGTGCTGGCCCATGAGCGTGGCCACGGGTACGCCCGCCACGTTGGCGACGGTCAGCCCCAGGAACATCAGGGAGACCGATCGTGCCTTGCGCTCCGGCGCGACCATGCCGGTGGCGACGACCGCGCCGACGCCGAAGAAGGCGCCGTGCGGCAGGCCGCTGAGGAAGCGGGCGGCGAGCAGGGACTCGTAGCCGGGGGCGAACGCGGAGAGCGCGTTGCCCGCGACGAACACGGCCATCAGGCCGATCAGCACCGTGCGGCGGGACATCCGGGCGGTCACGGCGGCCAGCAGCGGAGCGCCGATGACCACGCCCAGCGCGTACGCCGAGACCAGGTGCCCGGCGGTCGGGATGGATATGTGCAGGTCGTCCGCGACGTCGGGCAGCAGGCCCATCATCACGAACTCGGTGGTACCGATGCCGAAGGCGCCCACGGCGAGGGCGAGCAGGGCCAGGGGCATGAAGGGACCTCTCAGAACGTAAGTGCCGTACAGGGCTCGGGGGAATCGTCTATGTTCCCGTACGGAACAAAGTCTTTCAAGGTCAGTATTCCTGCGGGTTACGACGGCATGTCGAGCTTCACACGAGCTGCCACCGGGAGGTGGTCGCTGTTGGTGCGCGGCAGGGTCCAGGAACTCTCCGGTTCGACGCCCTTGACCATGATCTGGTCGATCCGTGCCATCGGGAACGCGGCCGGCCAGCTGAAGCCGAAGCCGCTGCCCGCCGCACCCTGCGTGGAGCGGAGCTGTGAGGTCACGGCGTTGAGCGAGCGGTCGTTCATCGTGCCGTTCAGATCGCCGAGCAGCACGACCCTGGTGAGGGGCTCGTCCGCGATGGCCTCGCCGAGCGCGTCGGCGCTCTTGTCGCGCTGCCGGGCGGTGAACCCGGCCTCCAGCTTCACCCGCACCGAGGGCAGGTGCGCGACGTACACCGCGACCAGCCCGTCCGGGGTGGAGACGGTGGCGCGCATCGCCCGCTTCCAGCCGAGCTTGATGTCGACCGGCTCGACCTGGCTCATCGGGTACCTGCTCCACAGCCCGACCGTGCCGACCACGGAGTGGTAGGGATACGCGGCCCTGAGCGCGCCGGAGTACACCGGCACGGCGGAGGCGGGCAGCTCCTCCAAGGCGACCATGTCGGCGCCGGAGGCGGAGACGTCGCGGGCGGTGGCGGCCGGGTCCGGGTTGTCGGCGTTCACGTTGTGGGTGGCCACGACCAGGTCGCCGCCGGTGCCCGACTTGTCGGAGAGCAGCAGCCCGCCGAAGAGGTTCAGCCAGACGATCGCCGGGAGCAGCACCGCGATCAGCGCGGTGGCGGAGCGCCGGACGAGGCCGAGCACCAGCAGCACCGGGATCGCCAGGCCCAGCCAGGGCAGGAAGGTCTCGATCAGGCTGCCGAGGTTGCCGAGCCGGTTCGGGACGCGCGAGTGGACGACCATCACCAGCGCCAGCAGCAGCGCGAGCGCGGCGGTGACCAGCCCGCGCCGCCAGATCCGCGGGTCGCCGCGCCAGCCGCCGAACAGGCGGTGCGCCAGGCGCCGAAGCCGGGACACTGGTCGCTCGGGCCCCGAGCCGCCGTTGTCCGTCTCCGTCATGTACGCCTGCTGCGCCATACCGTGCCTCACTGCCTGCCGTGCACTCCGTCATCCCCCCGTGTGTCTGTACGACCCTAGGGGATGCCGGGCTCCGTTCCGCCGTCCCATGACGGCCGTTCGGAAGACGATGACGTACGAGGCGGCGCCGTCAGTTCCGGAAAGCCCTTCCGGAAAGGGTTTCTGTGACGAAACGCGCACATCCGGGCTACTGCGCCGGGGGCCTGACGGGCCGTAGGCCGGCGAGCAGCGTGTCGACGATCTCCTCCGCGAGCTCCTCCGGCAGGTCGGCGTCGGGGCGCAGGACGGTGCGTACGAGCATGGCGCCGACGAACATGTCGTTGGCCAGCTCCACGTCGACGTCGGTGCGCAGTTCCCCGTCGCGCTGGCCCCGGCGCAGCACGTCCAGGGCGAGGGCGCGGCGGGGCGCTATGACGCCCGCCTCGTACGCGGCCCAGATGCGGGGGCTGCACTTCGCCTGGACGTAGACGTTGTGCATGATCGCCGAGGAGCGGCTGACCAGGCCCCGGCGGCGCAGGGTCTCCAGCAGGACGACGAGGTCGTCGCGCATGGAGGTGCCGGGGAGTTCCGGGTCGGGGGGTTCGGCGGCCCGCATGACGTCGACGAACAGTTCCTCCTTGCCGCTCCACCGGCGGTAGATGGTGGCCTTGCCGACCCCGGCCGTGCGCGCGACCCGCTCGATGGAGAGGTCGGCCAGCGGTACGCCGTCCTCCAGCAGCTTCATCACGCCCTCGATGATGGCGTGCTCCACGGCCTCGCTGCGGGGCCTGCCCCGGGGGGTGGCGGGCTGCGCGGGCCGGTCTGCGGCAAGGCTCACGTCTACGTCGTCCTCTCGGTGGTGCTGCGGGAGATTCTCCCGCAGCGGCAGCCTCCCCCGCCGGATGCCCTCGCTCAGTCGCCGGTGCCGACCAGTTCCGGCTCACGCTCGCCGGCCGGGGCGGCCGGGGACCTGCCCGGCAGGAACACGGCGACGACGACGGCGCCGATCAGCGCCACGCCCGTCCCCCACAGCGCGGTGACGTGCATGGCGTGCAGGAAGGCGTCGTGGGCGGGCGTGACCAGGGCCTGGCCGCGCGGGCCGAGCTTCTCCGCGATGCCGAGGGTGGCCTCGATGGACTCGCCCGCGCTGTCGCGCAGCCCGGGCGGGAGCGCGCCGAGGCTGTCCTCGATGCCGTTGCGGTAGGAGGTGGCGAGCACCGAGCCGAGCACGGCGATGCCGAGGGCGCCGCCGACCTGGCGGAAGGTGTTGCTGAGCGCGGAGGCGGAGCCGGCCTTCTCGCGGGGCAGGGCCTGCATGATGACGACCGAGGTCGGGGTCATGATGTGCGCCATCCCGGTGCCCATGAGGAAGAAGACGACCTCCAGCATCCAGATGGGCGTGTCGGCCTCGAAGCCGGCGAACGCGGCCAGAGTGGCGGCGATCAGCAGCATGCCCGCGGTGGTGGTGGCCCTGTTGCCGAACCGGTCGACCAGCAGCCGGGCGCGAGGCGCGAAGATCATCTGGGCGGCGGCCAGCGGCAGCATCAGCAGACCGGACTCCAGCGGGGAGTAGCCGCGCACACTCTGGGTGTAGAAGACACCGAAGAACGTGACACCCATCAGTGCGAAGAAGACCAGGGCGATGGCGGCCATGGCGGCGGAGAAGACCCTGTTGCGGAAGTAGGTCACGTCCAGCGAGGGGTGGTCGCTGCGCTTCTCGTGGATCACGAAGCCGATCAGCACGACGACACCGGCGATGATCGTGGCCAGCACCTTGGCGTCGGTGAAGTCGGCCAGCTCGCCGCCCTTGATGATGCCGTAGACCAGCAGCACCAGGCCGAGCACGGAGAGCACCACGCCGACGGGGTCCAGGCGGCCGGGCCTGGGGTCGCGGGAGTCGGGGACCAGCCAGACCATCAGGGCGAGGGCGACCAGCACGATGGGCACGTTGATCAGGAAGACCGAGCCCCACCAGAAGTGGTCCAGCAGCGCGCCGCCGGTGATCGGGCCGATGGCGATGGCGAGACCGACCCCGCCCGCCCAGATGCCGATGGCCTTGGGCTGTTCGGAGCGCTCGAAGACGTTCATCAGCACGGCCAGGGTGGCGGGCATGACGAAGGCGGCACCGAGGGCCATCACGGCGCGGTAGGTGATCAGCTGGCCCGGGGAGCCGGACTCGGCGGCGAGCGCCGAGCCGACGCCGAACACCACCAGACCGCCGAGCAGCACCTTTTTGCGGCCGAGCCGGTCGCCGATGAGCCCGGCGGTGAACAGCAGGCCGGCGAAGACGAGGGTGTACGAGTTGATCGCCCACTCGATCTGGCTCTGCGTGGCGCCCAGACCGGTGGGGGCCGGGGTGGCGATGGTCTTGACGGCGACGTTCAGGATCGAGTTGTCGAGCACCACGATGAGCAGGCTCAGCATCAGCACGCCGAGGATCGCCCAGCGGCGCCGGTGCACGGCTTCCGGTATCCGGGGGGCAGGGGAGGTTGTCATGTGCCCGATCGTAGGCGTATTCCATTACGGCACCGTCTCGTATCTGAACTCCTTTGCCGAGGTATTGCGCGGGCCGCCGCAGGGGTCCGGGGGTCCCCCTGGCCACCTCCGGCACGAAGTGCCACCATGGAGACGATCCGGGGACGCCGAAAGGGCGCCTCGAGATGAACTGAAGGAGCCGTTGCCATGACGCAGCTCTCGGCTGCCCAGACGAAGCCCTCCGACGGCAGGACGCTGTACGGAGGAAAGGGCACCCGCCGCATCACGGTCCGCGACATCGCCCTCGCCAAGGAGCGGGGCGAGAAGTGGCCCATGCTCACCGCCTACGACGCGATGACCGCCTCCGTCTTCGACGAGTCCGGCATCCCGGTCCTCCTCGTGGGCGACTCGGCGGGCAACTGCCACCTCGGCTACGAGACCACCGTGCCGGTCACCCTCGACGAGATGACCATGCTCTCCGCCGCCGTGGTACGCGGCACCAGCCGCGCCCTCATCGTCGGCGACCTCCCCTTCGGCTCCTACCAGGAGGGCCCGGTGCAGGCGCTGCGCTCGGCGACCCGCCTGGTCAAGGAGGCCGGGGTGGGCGCGGTCAAGCTGGAGGGCGGCGAGCGGTCGCACGAACAGATCCGGCTGCTGGTCGAGTCCGGCATCCCGGTGATGGCCCACATCGGCCTCACCCCGCAGTCCGTCAACGCCATGGGCTACCGGGTCCAGGGACGCGGCGAGGAGGCGGCCCAGCAGCTGCTGCGCGACGCGAAGGCGGTCCAGGACGCGGGCGCGTTCGCGGTCGTACTGGAGCTGGTCCCGGCGGAGCTGGCGGCCGAGGTGACGCGGGTCCTGCACATCCCGACGGTGGGCATCGGCGCGGGCCCGGACACCGACGCCCAGGTCCTCGTCTGGACCGACATGCTCGGCCTGACCTCGGGCCGGGTCCCGAAGTTCGTCAAGAAGTACGCCGCGCTGCGCGAGGTCATGGGCGACGCGGCCAAGTCCTTCGCGGAGGACGTCGTCGGCGGGACGTTCCCCCTCGACGAGCACTCCGTCCACTAGTGCGGTGACTGGAAAGGTCTGCCGGAAAGCTCGCGGCGTCCGGTGCGGTGCATCGTCCGCGTACTGGATGTACTCGGGCGATGCGACGACGCGGCGAGGTGCCGTGCCGGACGCCGCGAGCCGGTGAACCCTTCCGGTCACAGCACCAGCCACCGCCGCACCACCGACGGGCAGCCCGCCGGACCTTCCCCCTGCCGGCGGGCTGCCCTGTGGTTTGCGGGCCGCGGCTTCTCTCAGATCACGACCCGGTAATGGCTGGTCAGGCGTCTGTCGTCGTCCAGGACGTGGAAGGCGATGCCTGGTGGCTGGGTGCGGTCGGCGAGGTCGTCGCCCTCCCATGGCAGGCGGAGGGTCCAGGTGACGGCGGGGGCGACGATCAGCGGGCGGCCGGCGAAGGTGGAGGCGGCCGCCGTGTGGGCGTGGCCGGTCAGGACGGCGACGACCTGGGGGTGCGCCGCCAGCAGGGTGGCCAGGTGTCCGGGCTGCTCCAGCATGATGGAGTCGAGGAACGGGTGGTGCAGTTCGACCGGTGGGTGATGGAAGGCGACCAGTGCCGGGGTGTCCTCGGGCAGGCCGGTGAGGGTGGTGTCCAGCCAGTCGAGGGTCGCCGCGTCGAGACGTCCCTCGTCGCGGCCGGGGATGGTGGAGTCGCACATCAGCACAGCGGTCCCGGAGACGTCGTGCAGCCGGTTGACGGGGGCGTCGCCGGGCGCCTCGCCGAGCAGCGCCTTGCGGTAGGCCGCGCGCACGTCATGGTTGCCGGGGAGGGTGAGCACCGGGAAGGGGGCCGCCAGTATGCGGGCGGCCTGCTCGTACTCGGCCTCCTCGCCGTGATCGGCGATGTCACCGGTGACCAGCACCGCGTCCACCGGGTGCGGCAGTGCCCGCAGGTGGTCCATGACGCGCTCGGCGCGCCGCGTGGCCCGTTCACCGCCGTCCAGGTGCAGATCACTGATCTGGGCGAGTAGCACCGTCATCTTCGTCCTCTCGTAGGGGGTGTTCAAAGGGTGGGCCGGCCGGCCTCGGCGACGGGGAGGCGGACCGCCACCCGGGGAAGGAAGAGGCCGACGAGGGGCCCCATGCACAGGGCGACGAGCACGGTCCCGGCGCCGACGGTTCCGCCCATGAGCCAGCCGGCTCCGGCTACCGCGACGTCGATGCCGGTGCGCACCACGGCGACGGGCAGGCGGGTGAGCCGGACGAGTCCGGTCATGATGCCGTCGCGCGGGCCGGACCCGAACTGCGCACCGAGGTAGAGCGCGTCGAAGAAGGCCAGCGCGACGAGGCCGAGTACGAGGTAGGCGATCTCGGCGGGAGTCCCCTGCGGGCGGGGGAGGACGGCCGCGGTGGCATCCGCGGCGAAGCCGACGGCGGCGACGTTGAGAAGCGTGCCGAGACCGGGCAACTCCCGCAGCGGAATCCACGCCAGAAGGACCGCCAGGGAGATGAGGTTCGTCGCCCACCCGAACGAGACTCCGAGCACCCCGGCGGTGCCTTCGGTGAGCACGTTCCAGCTTGCCGCTCCCAGCCCGGACCGGACGAGCGTCATCACGGCGGCCCCGTACCCCACCAGACCGACCAGCAGTTGGAGGACGCGACGTGTCGTGCGGCCCGCTCTGAACTGGGCGAGCGCGTTCAACCGGGCCGGCACAGACGGGTCATGACGCGCCTGGACGGAAACGTGCGAAGCGGGAGCAGGAGATGCCATGCGGTGAGCCTGCTGGCATCTGGACCTCGATTCCATAGCCAGACTGCGTATGCTGGCGCGGTGAAAGTGAGCGCGCACGCGGTGGCACGCATGCTCGGGACCTGGCAGGAGGGACCCGGCCCGGCGCATCAGCGCCTGTCCGACAGGCTGCGGCTCCTGGTCCTGGACGGACGCCTCCCGCTCGGCTCCGCCCTGCCGGGCGAGCGCGACCTCGCCGCCACGCTCTCCACCAGCCGAACCACCGTCGGCGCCGCGTACCGCACGCTGGTCGAGCAGCGATACGTCGCCACCCGGGCACGAGCCAGGGCGACGGTGCGGCTGCCCGACGACCCACCGCCCCGACGCGGGAGCACCGCGGGCCCGTCGGCCGTCGACCTGTCCTTCGCCGCTCCACCCGCGCCCGTCGAGATCCTCCACACCGCCTTCGCGACCGCGCTCGAACAACTGCCACGCCACTTCGAGCGGCACGGCTACGACCGGTACGGCATCGCGGAACTGCGCGAAGCGGTGGCCGGCTGGTACCGGCGGCGCTCCCTGCCCACGGCCCCCGACCACATCCTGATCACCAACGGCGCGCAGCACGCGCTCGCCCTGCTCGCGCGCACCCTGCTGTCCCCGCGCGACCGGGTCCTGATCGACCATCCGACCTACCCGCACGCGATCAGTACGTTCACCGAGGCCCGCGCCCGGCTGCTGGCGGTCGCCCTGACGCCTTCGGGCTGGGACACGGCACAGCTCCGGGAAGCGGCCCGCGGGGCGAACCTCGCCTACCTGATCCCTGACTTCCACAATCCGACAGGGCTGTGCATGCCGACGGGCGTGCGCGCCGGACTCCGGCTCACCTGCCCCACGATCGTCGACGAGACCATGACCGACCTGGCCCTGGAAGGAACGGACCCGGAACCCTTCGCGCTGCACATGCCGACGGCGATCAGCGTCGGCTCGGTCTCCAAGAGCATCTGGGGCGGCCTGCGCATCGGCTGGATCCGGGCGACCCCGTCTCTCCTCGAACGCGTCCAGCAGACCCGCAACGCCACGGACCTCGGCACCCCCGTCGTCGAACAGCTGGCCACCGCAGTGCTCCTGAACGAGCACCAGACCCGGCGCCCCGGCACACTCCGGCAACTGCGATCCCAACGCGACGCGCTGTGCGAAGCACTCGCCGAGCACCTGCCGGAGGTCCAGACCCGCCGGCCCGACGGCGGCTTCACCCTGTGGGCGGCCTTCCCGGAGCCCATCAGCTCACGGCTGGCGGCGATCGCGCCGGACCACGGAGTGACCGTCGCCGCCGGACCGCGCTTCGGCATCGGCGGCGCGTTCGAACGCAACGTCCGGCTGCCCTACACCCTCCCTCCCGGCCGGCTGACGGAGGCGATCGGCCGACTGGCACGAGCACGGCGAGCACTCGCCCGAGGCGCCACCGGTACCCACACCCCCGCACCTGTCGCATGAGCGCCGACGACGAGGCCCGATCCGGTTACGCTGCTCAAGGGAGCCTGTTCAGGAGGGGAAATGGCGAGAGTCACCGTCAGTCTGGACGCCGATCTGGCCATCGAGGTCATGCTGATGGCCGGTACCAGGAGTCCGCAGGACGCGGTCGAGCTGATCGTCCGCGACTACCTGGAACGCGGGCGCCGTACCGAGGCCCGAACCGGGAACGCGGCGGATCAGGACCGCCTCGCCGACCGGCGGTCCGCCCCGGAAGAGGGGCGATGAGCGCCGGGATCGCGTTGAGCACGGAGGATCTGCGGGCGGTCGCCGCGTTCGCAGCGGGCTCCGCCGAGACCGTGCTGACGGTCTTCGAGGCCGAACAGCCCGAGGACTCGCGCCCCCGGGATGCCGTCGAAGCCGCGTGGGTGTTCGCGCGCGGCGGGAAGCGGGGGAAGGTGCTGCGCGACACCGCGTGGGCGGCGCTCAAGGCGGCGCGGACGGCCCACACGGAGGCCGCGAGGGAGGCCGCGCGGGCGGCGATGGCCGCGGCCGGGGCCGCCTATCTGCATCCGCTGGCCGAGGCCACCCAGGTCAAGCACATCCTCGGCGCCGGGGCCCATGCGGCGAGGGCGGCCGAGCTGGCCACCGGCGAGAGCGCGGCCGGCCACCTCGAACGGACGGTGCGGCGGGCGGCACCCGAAGTCATCGACGTGCTCGGACGCTACCCGTCCGCCCCCGACGGCGGCGGACGGGTGGGGGAGCTGACCCGCCTGCTGGACACCGCCCTGCGCGCCCGCACGGAATAGCTACGCCCGCTCCCGCCACCCGTTCGTGATCGGCAGCCGCCGGTCCTTCCCGAACCCCTTCGGAGAGATCTTCGTGCCCGGCGGGTACTGCCGCCGCTTGTACTCCGCGGTGTCGACCATGCGGAGGATCCGGACGACCAGGTCACGGTCGAAGCCCGCCGCCACGATCGCGTCGGCGCCCTGGTCGCGGTCGACGTAGAGGTCGAGGATCGCGTCGAGGACCGGGTAGTCCGGGAGGGAGTCGGTGTCGACCTGGCCGGGACGCAGCTCGGCGCTGGGGGGCTTGCTGATGGAGTTCTCCGGGATCGGCGGGGTCTCGCCGCGCTCCTCGGCCGCGCGGTTGCGGTAGCGGGCGAGCCGGAACACCGAGGACTTGTAGACGTCCTTGATCGGGCCGTACGCGCCGACCGAGTCGCCGTACAGGGTCGAGTACCCCACCGCCAGCTCGGACTTGTTGCCCGGAGCCAGCACGAGCTGGCCCTCCTGGTTGGACACCGCCATCAGCAGCGTGCCGCGCAGCCGGGACTGGAGATTCTCCTCCGCCAGCCCGGTCAGACCCAGTGCGCCCATGTAGGCGTCGAACATCGGCTCGATCGACACCGTGCGGAAGTGCAGCCCGGTCCGCCGGCCCAGCTCGGCCGCGTCGCTCCGGGAGTGCTCGGAGGAGTACGCGGACGGCATCGAGATCCCGTACACGTTCTCCGCGCCCACCGCGTCGCACGCGATCGCGGCCACCAGCGCCGAGTCGATGCCGCCGGACAGCCCGATCAGCACCGAGCGGAAGCCGTTCTTGGTGACGTACGCCCGCAGGCCCGTCACCAGCGCCCCGTAGACTTCCGCGTCGTCGTCCAGCCGCTCCGCGCAGCCGCCGGGGTGCTCCGGCTCGTACGGCGGCACGGGCTCGGGGGAGAGGACCACGCGGTCGATCCGCAGACCGTCGTCCACGACACCGGCCGGCGCGTCGGGGTCGGCGGCGGGCAGGTCCAGGTCCAGCAGCAGACAGGTCTCCTCGAACTGAGGCGCCCGCGCGATCACCTCGCCGTCCGCGCCGACCACGATCGAGTCGCCGTCGAAGACCAGCTCGTCCTGGCCGCCGGTCATGGCCAGATAGGCCGTGGTGCAGCCCGCCTCCCGGGCCCGCCTGCGGACCAGCTCCAGGCGGGTGTCGTCCTTGTCCCGCTCGTAGGGCGAGGCGTTCACCGAGAGCAGCAGGCCCGCGTGGGCCGAGCGGGCGGCGGGGACGCGGCCGCCGTCCTGCCAGAGGTCCTCGCAGATGGCGAGCGCCACGTCCACCCCGCGCACCCGGATCACCGGCATGGTGTCGCCGGGCACGAAGTAGCGGAACTCGTCGAAGACGCCGTAGTTCGGCAGGTGGTGCTTGGCGAAGGTGAGGGCCACCTCGCCGCGGTACAGCACGGCCGCCGCGTTCTGCGGGGCGCCGGCCGGCTGGCCGTACCTCGGCTGCGCGGTCGCCGAGCGGTCGAGGTGGCCGACGACCACCGGCACCTCGCCGAGCCCCTCCTCGGCCAGCCGGGCGGCCAGTGTGCGCACGGCGGCGCGGGAGGCTTCGACGAAGGACGAGCGCAGGGCGAGGTCCTCCACGGGATAGCCGGTCAGCACCATCTCCGGGAACGCGACCAGATGCGCTCCCGCCTCGGCCGACCGCCGGACCCGGCGGACGACGGACTCGGTGTTGCCGGCGATGTCGCCGACCCGGGCATCGATCTGATTCAGGGCGAGACGAAGTTGAGGCACCTGGCCAGTGTAATCGTCACTCAGACGCGATAGGGGGCGTGAGGTGTCCGACACCCCACGCCCCCCTCATCGGCTACTGCCGGTCAGTGGCCCTTGTACGACTGGACGTAGCCGTTCGCGGGCGAGCCCACGCCGGTGACGTCGTCGTAGCCCTTGACCGCGTGCAGCGAGCTGTCCTTGCCGAGGCTGCGGACCGAGGTGGCCAGGCCGCCCGAGGCGTCCAGACCGTTCACGAAGTCGGTACGGGCCACCGCCAGGCCGGAGCCCGTCGGGTTGTCGGTGACGTCGTGGAAGACGCCCTTCTTGCCGTACCGCTGGTAGATCGACGGGTTGGCGAAGCCGATCGCCTTGCCGCCGCGCGCCTCCTGCGCCAGGGCCTGCACGGCCGCGATCACCGGCGCGGCCAGCGAGGTGCCGCCGATGCGGTACTCGCTGTAGCGCTGGGTCCCGTCCGGGAAGGTCTGGGTCTGGCCGACCAGGAAGCCGGTGTTCGGGTCGGCGATGGCCGCGATGTCCGGGACGACGCGGTTGGCGGCCTTGTTGTTGGCCGTGGCCAGCTTCTTCGGGACGACGCCCTGCTGGTAGTACGGCTGCGGCACGGTCCTGCTGGTGCCGCCGCCCGCGCCCGAGGTGAAGGCGCCGGGGAAGGCGTCCCAGCTCTTGCCGTCGGCCGACAGGGTGGCCTTCTGGGTGCCCCAGCCGGTCTCCCACTGGTACGCGTCACCCTTGCCGACCGCCAGCGAGGTACCGCCGACCGCCGTCACCCAGGCCGAGTTGGCGGGGGTGTCGACCTGCTTCACGCCCGACGCGGCGGCCTGGTCGCCGTCGTCGCCGGAGGAGAAGTAGAAGCCGATGCCCTGCACCGCGCCGAACTGGAACACCTGGTCGTAGGCGGCGGCCAGGTCGGGCGTCTGGTTGCCCTCCACGTCGCCCCAGGAGTTGGAGACGATGTCGGCCAGGTGGTTGTCGACCACCTTGCTCAGCGAGTCCAGCAGGTCGTCGTCGTAGCAGGACGCGGCGCCCACGTAGGTGACGTCCGCGTTCGGCGCGACCGCGTGCACGGACTCCACGTCGAGGGTCTCCTCGCCGTACCAGCCGGACGCCCCGCACTCCTCGGTCTTGGTGTAGTCGGCCGGCAGCACCTGGTGGAGCTGGCCGGTCCTCCACGCCGCGTCGCCGTGCTTCTTGGCGTAGGAGCCCGCGTCGAAGGCGATGGTCGGCGAGGCGTAGGCGTCCGTGATGGCGATGCGCACGTGCTTGCCGGTGTACTTGCCCGCGCCGTAGGCCGCGCGGAGCTGCTTGCCGGTGTAACCCCGGATCGCGTACGGGATCTTGTGGCCGTACGCGTCCGGCAGGCTGCGCGCGATGTTCGAGCCGAAGTAGCTCGAGAACGGACCGGCGTTCTTGAACACCGCGTCCGGCGGCGGGAGCTGCTCGTCGTGGTTCGACTTGTGCGGCGCGTTGTCCAGGCCGGACACGGTGAGCACGGCGCCCCTGAGCGAGGCGGGCGCGGACGCGGTCTTCGCCGGGGCGCGATAAGTGTGCTTGCCCTTGGCGTAGTTGTGGAGCCGGGTGCCGAAAGCCTTCTCGGCGGCGGTCACGTCACCGGAGACGGCGACGTAGTGCGCGGTGACCCCGGTGACCGTCAGACCGGCCGACCTCAGCCAGGACTTGACGGCGCTCACCTGGGCCTTGGTGGCCCCGAAGCGGGCCTGCGCCTGCTTGGCGCTGAGGTGCTTGCCGTACAGCGGCGACGCCGGGTCGGAGACGGCCTTGGCGTAGGCCGCCAGCCCGGCCGCGTCCCGTCCGGCCAAGTAGACGCGGGCGTCGACGCGGGCGTTGCCGGCGGCGGCGCCCTTGTCGGCCTTCGCCGTGGCCCACAGCGGGCGGGTGCCGGTCAGCGCGTTGCGCGCCGGGCCGTCCGCATGGGCCGCGGGTATGCCGAGCGCCAGCGCTCCGGCGATCATCGGCAGCGTCGCCGCCATGCTCACACCGGCGCGCGTCTTGGCGCGGTTGGATCTCATAGAACCCCCTGCGATGCGTTTCGCATGCATGTCGTGGTCGGTACGTCGCGGATGCGCGCCGGTGAAGCGGCGGTGTCGACCGGCGTGGAGATCGCACGATGGGGGCCACTCTTGCCGATGAACCGTTCATGTCAGGGGAAGCAAAAGGTCAAGAGAGTCTCAAGTAACCAGGAAAAGAGCGGACTTGATCCGGAGTTCTCATGAACGGGCGCGTGCGCCCCGTTTCTTGAGCATGTCCGCCATCAGCTGGATCTCGGACCGCTGGGCGTCCGCCATCCCCCGCGCGAGCCGCTGTTCCGGCCCCGCCGCGCACCGGGCCGCGCACCCCTCGGCCATGTGCACCCCGCCCTTGTGGTGCTCCGTCATGAGCTGCAGGTAGAAAACCTCCGCCGCGCGCCCCTTCAGCGAACCCAGCTTGCGCAGATCGGAGTTGGTCGCCATGCCCGGCATCAGCGCACCGTCCTGACCCGGCGGCATGTCCCCCATGCCCATCCAGGTCATCGGCGGCTCGGCGGACACCTTCGGCAGTCCCCACAGGTCCAGCCAGCCCAGCAGCATCCCGCGCTGGTTGGCCTGGGTCTGCGCGATGTCGTAGGCGAGCCGCCGCACCTCCTCGTCGTCGGTGCGGTCGCGCACGAGATACGACATCTCCACGGCCTGCTGGTGGTGCACGGCCATGTCCCGCGCGAACCCCGCGTCCGCCGACTCCGCGCCGGGCACCGTCACGACCGGGGAACCGCGCTCGCCGGCCGCGTACCCCCCGGCCCCCGCCGCGACCACGGCCAGCAGGGCGGCACCGGCCGCCGCCCCGGCGTACCCGCGCCTCACTTCATGACCCCGCCGGTGCAGGGGGCGCCCGGCTCCGGGGTCTGCTCGCCCTGCACATAGGCGGCGAAGAACTTGTCGACCTCCGGGTCGGACGCGCTCCTGACGCTCACCTGGTGACCCCACGCCGACAGGATCAGCGGCGCGTCCTGGTCCGCGTACGGGCTCATCAGCGAGTACGGCGTCCGCTTCACCTTGGCCGCCAGCGCGTCCACGTCCGCCTTCCTCGCCTTGCCGGTGTACGTCACCCAGACCGCGCCGTGCTCCAGCGCGTGCACCGCGTTCTCGTCCCGCACCGGCTCCTTGTAGACGTGGCCGTCGCAGTCGAGCCAGACCGGGTTGTGGTTCCCGCCGACCGGCGGATGCATCGGGTACGTCACCTTGGTGGTGACGTGGGTCCGCGACAGCTTGCCGGACCAGGTGCGCACCCCGTCCGCGCCGGTGGTGAAGTGCCCGGAGCCGCCCTTGGCGTCCCCGCTCGCGGCCGTGTCCCGGTCGCTGCCCGAGTCCGACTGGGCGCGCACCAGCACCACCCCGCCCACGGCCAGCCCGGCGACGACCACCACGCTCGCGGCGATCGCCAGCACCCGGTTGCGGCGGGCGCGGGCCCGCTCGGCGCGCCGCATCTCCTCTATGCGCGCGGCGCGCGGAGAGGCGGGACTGTGCTGATCGGAACCCATGGGGCGTGTCCTTCCGCGGAGCTGTCTCGGGGCCCGCTGATCGTAATGGGAGGGGTGGAGCGCGGGGGAGCGATGTGCGACAACCGGATAATCCACACCTGCGGGCCCGCCGACGGCCGCGGCCATGACGGGCGGCCCTGGGAACATGCAAGATGGTCGGCAGGACGGTGGGTCCGCCGCAGGCGGAACGTTCGGTCCGCAGACGTCCGGCCGATCAAGCTCCGCAACGCGCGCGAAACGCGGATGTGGTGGGATGCTCAGGTGCCGACCGCCTCCCGTCGCACCACGGACAGGCGGCCTGACCAGCAAGGATGGGGAAGCGGAAGATGGACAAGCAGCAGGAGTTCGTACTCCGGACCTTGGAGGAGCGCGACATCCGGTTCGTACGCCTGTGGTTCACGGACGTGCTGGGCTTCCTCAAGTCCGTCGCCGTGGCCCCCGCCGAGCTCGAGCAGGCGTTCGACGAGGGTATCGGCTTCGACGGCTCGGCCATCGAGGGCTTCGCCCGCGTCTACGAGTCCGACATGATCGCCAAGCCTGACCCGTCCACGTTCCAGGTCCTGCCCTGGCGCGCCGAGGCTCCCGGCACGGCCCGCATGTTCTGCGACATCCTGATGCCGGACGGCTCCCCGTCCTTCGCCGACCCGCGCTACGTCCTCAAGCGCGCGCTGGCCCGCACCTCCGACCTGGGCTTCACCTTCTACACCCACCCGGAGATCGAGTTCTTCCTGCTGAAGAACAAGCCGACGGACGGCAGCCGGCCGACCCCGGCGGACAACTCCGGCTACTTCGACCACACCCCGCAGAACGTCGGCATGGACTTCCGCCGCCAGGCGATCACCATGCTGGAGTCGATGGGCATCTCGGTGGAGTTCTCCCACCACGAGGGCGGCCCCGGCCAGCAGGAGATCGACCTGCGCTACGCCGACGCGCTCTCCACGGCCGACAACATCATGACGTTCCGCCTGGTCATGAAGCAGGTCGCGCTGGAGCAGGGGGTCCAGGCGACCTTCATGCCGAAGCCGTTCTCGGAGTTCCCCGGCTCGGGCATGCACACCCACCTCTCCCTCTTCGAGGGCGACCGCAACGCGTTCTACGAGTCCGGCTCGGAGTACCAGCTCTCCAAGGTCGGCCGCTCCTTCATCGCGGGCCTGCTGCGGCACGCGGCGGAGATCTCCGCGGTGACCAACCAGTGGGTCAACTCCTACAAGCGCATCTGGGGCGGCTCGGAGCGCACGGCGGGCGCGGGCGGCGAGGCCCCCTCGTACATCTGCTGGGGCCACAACAACCGCTCGGCGCTGGTCCGCGTCCCGATGTACAAGCCCGGCAAGACCGGCTCGGCCCGCGTGGAGGTCCGCTCCCTCGACTCCGGCGCCAACCCCTACCTCGCCTACGCCGTCCTCCTGGCCGCCGGCCTCAAGGGCATCGAGGAGGGCTACGAACTCCCCCCGGGCGCCGAGGACGACGTCTGGGCCCTCTCCGACGCGGAACGCCGCGCCATGGGCATCGAACCGCTGCCCCAGAACCTGGGCGAGGCCCTCACCCTGATGCAACGCAGCGACCTGGTGGCCGAAACCCTGGGCGAACACGTCTTCGACTTCTTCCTGCGCAACAAGAAGAGCGAGTGGGAGGAGTACCGCTCCGAGGTGACGGCGTTCGAGCTGCGGAAGAACCTGCCGGTGCTGTAGGCCCAGGTCAGAGCGGATTTACCCCAGATTCGCCGGATGGGGCCGACGGTCGCCGACTGTCGGCCCCCTCGCGTCTCACTGCCTCTGGGCCCCCCGAGTCCTGCCGGACGACCTCTGAGCACACCTCACGAAGCCGCACCCGCAAACGGCGGCAAGGGGACGTGGCGGGGGGTGTCCGCCCGCAGCGGCCGGCGATGAGGCAAGTTCGGAGAGTCGGAGAAACAGAAGTCGCCGGACCGAGGGCGGACACCCCCCGGCGCGGCCCCGACCCACGACGACGCGAGGGCGAAGCACGGGCGAAGCGAGACCGACGCGGCACGACGCGGGGGCGAGCCACGGGAGACGCGGAGCCTCTGCCGCACGACGCGGGGGCGGGCCCGCGGGCGACGCGAGGCCGATGCCGCACGAGGTCGGGGCGGTGGCACGGTTAGGCTCTGGCCAGGACCGTCTCGATCACGAGGGGAGGCCGCGGATGACGCCGGGGCGCAGGAGCAGTACGTTCACCAGACTGCTTCGGCACGGCTTCACGGACCCCTCGGGAGCGGAACGCCTGCTGGACAGCCCCGAGCTGGCCCCGGTGAGGGCGGACCCGGTCCTCCTGGAGGCGCTGGGCGCGACGGCGGACCCGGACCTGGCCCTGCGCGGCCTGGTGAGGCTGCTGGAGGCCCAGCCGGCCCCCACGGACCACCGGGAACTCCTGGACACGCTGATCGCGGCGAAACCCCTGCGCGACCGCCTCCTGGGCGTGCTGGGCGCCTCAGCGGCCCTGGCGGACCACCTGGCCCGCCACCCCCACGACTGGCAGGAACTGGTCACCTACGAACCGAGGGACCTGCACCCGGGAGTGACGGATTTCGAACGCGGCCTGGCGGACGCGTCGGACCCGGTGGAACTGAGGATCGCGTACCGCCGCTGCCTGCTCTCCATCGCCGCGAGGGACGTCTGCGGCACCACGGACGTGACCCAGACCGCCGCGGAACTGGCGGACCTGGCGACGGCCACCCTCCGCGCAGCCCTGGCCATGGCGGAGGCCGAAGCCCCCCAGGACGCCCGTGCCTGCCGCCTGGCGGTGATCGCCATGGGCAAGTGCGGCGGCCACGAACTGAACTACGTCTCCGACGTGGACGTGATCTTCGTGGCGGAGCCCGCCCAGGGCGCGGACGAGACGAAGGCCCTGAAGGCGGCCACCCGACTCGCCTCCCGCATGATGCGCGTCTGCTCGGAAACCACGATCGAGGGCTCGATCTGGCCGGTGGACGCGAACCTCCGCCCGGAAGGCCGCAACGGCCCCCTCGTCCGCACCCTGAGCAGCCACCTCGCCTACTACCAGCGCTGGGCGAAGACCTGGGAGTTCCAGGCACTGCTGAAGGCCCGACCGGTGGCGGGGGACAGGGAACTGGGCGAGGCGTACACCGCCGCCCTGACCCCCCTGGTCTGGCAGGCGGCCGACCGGGAGAACTTCGTCACGGACGTGCAGAAGATGCGCCGCAGGGTGGTGGAGAACATCCCCCCGGCGGAGGTCGACAGGGAGCTGAAACTCGGCCCGGGCGGCCTGCGGGACGTCGAGTTCGCGGTCCAGCTCCTCCAGCTGGTCCACGGCCGCACGGACCAGGCCCTGCGCAGCGGCACCACCCTGAAGGCCCTGCAGGCCCTGGCAGCGGGCGGCTACGTGGGCCGGGAGGACGCCGCCCGCCTCGACGAGGCGTACCGCTTCCTCCGCGAACTGGAACACCGCATCCAGCTGTTCCAGCTGCGCCGCACCCACCTCGTCCCCGAAGCCGAGGAGGACCTCCGCCGCCTGGGCCGCTCGCTCGGTCTCCGCACGGAGCCGGTGGCGGGCCTGCGCCGGGAATGGAGACGCCACACGGGAGTGGTCCGCCGACTGCACGAGAAGATCTTCTACCGCCCCCTCCTGGACGCCGTGGCCCAACTGGCCCCCGGCGAGACGAGGCTGAGCGCCGAAGCCGCCAGGGAACGCCTGGTGGCCCTCGGTTACGCCGACCCCGCGGCCGCCCTCCGCCACCTGGAGGCACTGGCCTCCGGGGTGACCCGCAAGGCGGCCATCCAGCGCACCCTCCTGCCCGTCCTCCTCGGCTGGTTCGCGGACTCGGCCGATCCCGACGCCGGCCTCCTGAACTTCCGCAAGGTCTCGGACGCCCTCGGCAAGACCCCCTGGTACCTCCGCCTGCTGAGGGACGAGGGCGCGGCGGCGGAGAACCTGGCGAGGGTCCTCTCGGCCGGCCGCCTCGCCCCCGACCTCCTCCTCCGCGCCCCCGAGGCCGTCGCCCTCCTCGGCGACGGCGACGCCGGCGGCCTGGAGCCCCGGGGCAGGGCCCAGCTGGAACAGGAGATCACCGCGGCGGTGAACCGCGCGGAGAACGCGGAGCAGGGCGTGACGGCCGCCCGCGGCGTGCGGCGCCGAGAGCTCTTCCGCACCGCGGCGGCGGACATCGTCGGCTCCTACGGCACGGAGACCATCCCGGCGGAATCCGACGAGGGCGTCCTCCTGGACCGCACGGGCGCCGCGATCTCCGACCTCACCGCGGCCACCCTCGCCGGAACCCTCCGCGCCGTGGTCCGCGAGACCTGGGGCGACACCCTCCCGACCAGGTTCGCCATCATCGGCATGGGCAGGTTCGGCGGCCACGAACTCGGCTACGGCTCCGACGCGGACGTCCTGTTCGTGCACGAGCCGCGCGAGGGCGTGGACGAACAGGAGGCCGCGAAGGCCGCCGGCAAGGTGGTGGCCGAGATGCGCCGCCTGCTCCAGCTCCCCAGCGCCGACCCGCCCCTGCTGATCGACGCCGACCTGCGCCCGGAAGGCAAGTCCGGCCCGCTGGTGCGCACCCTGAAGTCGTACGAGGCGTACTACCGCAGGTGGTCCCTGGGCTGGGAGTCGCAGGCGCTGCTGCGGGCGGAGCCGGTGGCGGGGGACGAGGACCTGGGCCGCCGCTTCACGGCGCTGATCGACCCGCTGCGCTACCCGGCCCGCGGCCTCGACGACGACGCGGTGCGCGAGATCCGCCGGCTCAAGGCCCGGATGGAGTCGGAGCGGCTGCCGCGCGGCGCCGACCCCAAGCTGCACACCAAGCTGGGCCCCGGCGGCCTGTCCGACGTGGAGTGGACGGTCCAGTTGTTCCAGCTCCGGCACGCCTGGGAGGTGCCGGGCCTGCGCACCCCGAGGACGCGCGAGGCACTGGAGGCGGCCCGCGGAGCCGGCCTGATCGGCGCCGAGGACGCGGCCGTGCTGGACGAGGCGTGGGTGCTGGCCAGCCGGGTCCGCAACGCGGTGATGCTGGTCCGGGGCAGGGCGGGCGACACCTTCCCCACCGAGCCGCGCGAGCTGGCCGCGGTGGGGCGCTACCTGGGCTACGGCGAGGGCCGGGCCGGCGACATGCTGGACGCGTACCGCCGCACCGCCCGCCGGGCCCGGACGGTCGTGGACGAGCTCTTCTACACCGGCTGAACCAGTACGGCGGCGGGAGCCTGCGGCCATCGCCCGTACCAGAGGCGGGCCGTACCCACCCCGAAGGCGAGGCACAGCGTCCCGCCCACGGCGTCCAGCCAGAAGTGGTTGGCCGTGGACACGATGACCAGCAGCGTCAGCGCCGGGTAGGCGAGCCCCAGCACCCGGACCCACGGCACGGAGGCCAGCGCGAACACGGTCAGACCGCACCACAGCGACCATCCGATGTGCATGGACGGCATCGCGGCGTACTGGTTGGACATGTGCTTGAGGTCGCCGGACGCCATGGAGCCCCACGTCCGGTGCACCATCACGGTGTCGACGAAGTGGCCGCCGCGCATGAGCCGGGGCGGGGCGAGCGGGAAGAGGTAGTACCCGGCGAGGGCCACGCCCGTGGTGGCGAACAGCACCAGCCTGACGGGGGCGTAGCGCCCGGGATGCCATCGGTAGAGCCACACCAGCACCCCGATGGTGATCGCGAAGTGCAGAGTGGCGTAGTAGTAGTTCATGCCGATGATCAGCCAACCCACCGAGTCGGCGGCGTGGTTGACGGACGCCTCCACGGCGATGCCCAGCCGGTGCTCCAGCCACCACACCGCGTCGGCGTTGCGCAGCGCCTCGCGCTTCTGCTCCGGGACGGCGTTGCGGATGAGCGAGTACGTCCAGTAACTCGCGCCGATCAGCAGGATCTCGAACCACAGCCGGGGGCGCCGGGGAACGCGGACCCGCTCGCGCAGGGCCCGCGCCCCGCCGGCGCTCCGGCCC
Organism: Streptomyces sp. NPDC001781; assembly: GCF_053596035.1. NCBI lineage: Bacteria > Bacillati > Actinomycetota > Actinomycetes > Kitasatosporales > Streptomycetaceae > Streptomyces > Streptomyces sp. NPDC001781. The sequence continues at coordinate 145,118 of NZ_JBSFFI010000012.1, forward strand.
GTGACGGTCCGCGGTACGGCCACCTCCTCGCGGTGGCCGTACGGGCCTGTGACGGTCGAGTCACTCATAGCTACCAAGTCTGCCAGACACGGCGTGCTCGACAGATCATCCCAAGGCCGGTGCCCTCGCGCATGTTCTGCGTGAGAGCCCCTGGCGGGCGGGGGCTCAGCCCCGCGAACGCTCGCCGGGCGCCGAGGCGGTGGAGCCGCGCACGACCAGCTCCGGCATGAAGACGAACTCGCTGTGCGGGGCGGGCGTCCCGCCGATCTCCTCCAGCAGCGTGCGCACCGCCGCCTGGCCCATGGCCGGGACGGGCTTGCGGACGGTGGTCAGCGGCGGGTCGGTGAAAGCGATCAGCGGCGAGTCGTCGAAGCCGACCACCGACACGTCGCGCGGTACCTCGAGGCCGAGCTGGCGGGCGGCCCGTATGGCGCCGAGCGCCATCATGTCGCTGGCGCACACTATGGCCGTGCACCGGCGCTCGATGAGCGCGGTGGCCGCCGCCTGCCCGCCCTCCAGGGTGTACAGCGAGTGCTGCACCAGCTCCTCGGCGACCAGGTCGGCGGCCAGTCCGAGCTGGTCCTGCATCGCGCGGACGAAACCCTCGATCTTGCGCTGCACCGGCACGAACCGCTTCGGCCCGAGGGCCAGCCCGATCCGGGTGTGGCCCAGCGACACCAGATGTGTGACCGCCAGTGTGGTGGCGGCGCGGTCGTCGGGGGAGATGAAAGGTGCCTGCACCCTTGGCGAGAACCCGTCCACCAGCACGAACGGCACGCCCTGGGCGCGCAGTCGCTCGTAGCGCTGCATGTCGGCGGTGGTGTCGGCGTGCAGCCCGGAGACGTAGATGATCCCGGCCACCCCCCGGTCCACCAGCATCTCGGTCAGCTCGTCCTCGGTGGAGCCGCCCGGGGTCTGGGTGGCCAGCACCGGGGTGTAGCCCTGTCCGGTCAGCGCCTGGCCGATGACCTGGGCCAGCGCCGGGAAGATCGGGTTCTCCAGCTCGGGGATGATCAGGCCCACCAGGCCCTCGCTGCGGTGGCGGAGCCGTACCGGACGCTCGTAGCCGAGCACGTCCAGCGCGGCCAGGACGGACTGGCGGGTGGTGGCTGCGACGCCCGGCTTCCCGTTGAGGACCCGGCTGACGGTCGCTTCGCTCACCCCCGCCTGCGCAGCGATGTCCGCAAGCCGTGTGGTCACGCCTGTGGACTGTACCGGCCGCACCGTGCCCGGCGCACCGGCGGGACGCCGTGCGCGGGCGGCCGAACGGCCCGCCGTGGATTGCCGCGTCATCGCGTTCCTCGCCCCTCATGAATATGTGGTCGCTCGTGCCCGCCGGACGGTCCGCCCGGCGCACGGCCGCAAGGGGATGATCCCGGCGGCGGCCCCCCGCGGCAAGAGCTTGCAGAGTCTTGCACAAGTGTCCGTCAACCCGTCTACCGGCGGTAGGCCAGTATTTCGACAAGGTCTGGCGCAGGTCACGACACGGTAACCCGGCCGGTTTCTTGCACTTTTTTTCTGCAAGGTCTTTCGCAGGGCTTACATCGCTGTTACGTTCCGAGTCGCCCGGCCGCGGCAATGGCGCAGTCGGCACGACGCGGGAGGCGGCAGACGGGGCCGTCCCTGCAATCTCGGGCTTTTCACCCTCAAGGAGAACTCATGCGGCGTGGCATAGCGGCCTCCGCGCTCGTGGCGTCCCTCGCCCTCACGGCGACGGCGTGCGGCGGGAGCGACGACGGCGACAGCAAGTCGAACGGCCCGGTGACCCTCACCTGGTGGGACACCTCCAACGCCACCAATGAGGCGCCGACGTACAAGGCCCTGGTCGAGCAGTTCCAGGCCGCCAACAAGAACATCAAGGTCAAGTACGTCAACGTGCCCTTCGACCAGGCGCAGAACAAGTTCGACACCGCCGCCGGCTCCAAGGGCGCGCCGGACATCCTGCGGTCCGAGGTCGGCTGGACCCCGTCCTTCGCCAAGAAGGGCTTCTTCCTGCCGCTGGACGGCACCGAGGCCCTGGCCGAGCAGGACAAGTTCCAGCCCAACCTGATCAAGCAGGCCCAGTACGAGGGCAAGACCTACGGCGTGCCGCTGGTCACCGACACCCTCGCGTTCGTCTACAACAAGGCCCTGTTCAAGAAGGCCGGCATCACCGAGGCCCCCAAGACCTGGGACGAGCTGAAGGCCGACGCCGCCAAGGTCACGGACAAGGCGAAGGTCGACGGCTACTGGGGCTCCACCCAGGCCTACTACGCCCAGTGCTTCCTCTACGGCGAGGGCACCGACACCGTCGACGCCGCCGGCAAGAAGATCACCGTCGCCTCCGCCCCGGCGAAGAAGGCGTACGGCACCTGGCTGAGCACGTTCTCCGGCAAGGGCCTGCACAAGGCGGACACCACCGCGGACGCCTACGCCCACATCCAGGACGCGTTCGTCAACGGCAAGGTCGCCTCGATCATCCAGGGCCCCTGGGAGATCACGAACTTCTACAAGGGCTCGGCCTTCAAGGACAAGTCCAACCTCGGTATCGCCACCGTCCCGGCCGGCTCGGCCGGCAAGGCCGGCGCCCCGACCGGCGGCCACAACCTCTCGGTCTACGCCGGCTCGGACAAGGCCCACCAGGAAGCCGCCCTGAAGTTCGTGAAGTTCATGACCTCGGCGAAGTCCCAGGAGACCATCGCGCTGAAGAACTCCACGCTGCCGACCCGCGGCGACGCCTACACCTCCCAGGTCAAGGCCGACCCCGGCATCGCCGGCTACCAGGGTGTGCTCTCCGCCGCCCAGCCCCGCCCGGCGCTTCCGGAGTACAGCTCCCTGTGGGGCCCGCTGGACACCGAGCTGCCCAAGGTGGCCGGGGGCAAGGAGCCGCTGGACAAGGGCCTGAGCAACGCCGAGCTGGCCATCGCCAAGCTGGTGCCCGACTTCAGCAAGTGAGCCCGTGTGGCCGCCGGGTTCCCCCCGCCGTGGGGGATGAGGGGAACCCGGCGGCCACCGGCCTGTGACCAGCCCGCCCCCGAACTTGTAGAAGGTGTCGCACCATGACAGTCGCCATCGACCGCGCGACCGGCCGGCGCAGCGGTGAGCGGCCGCCCCGGCCCGGTCTCGGGCAGCGCCTGAAGAACGGCTACCAGAGGTACTGGTACGCGTACGCGATGATCGCGCCCGTGGTCGTCGTGCTCGGCATCCTCGTGGGCTACCCGCTGGTGCGGGGCGTCTACCTGACCCTCACCGACGCCAACAGCCTCAACTCGGCGCGCACCATCGGCGTCAACCACATCGACGCCACCTACAAGTTCATCGGGCTGGACAACTACCAGGACATCCTCTTCGGCCCCACGGCCTACGACCGCTTCTGGTCGCACTTCCTGTGGACCGTGTTCTGGACCGTCGCCTGCGTCACCCTGCACTACGTCATCGGGCTCGGCCTCGCGATGATGCTGGACCAGAAGCTGCGCGGCCGCACCTTCTACCGGCTGCTGCTCGTACTGCCCTGGGCGGTGCCCACCTTCGTCACCGTCTTCTCCTGGCGGATCATGCTGGCCGACTCCGGCGTGCTCAACCAGGTCCTCGGCGCCCTGCACCTGCCCCAGCCGCAGTGGCTGGAGGACACCTTCTGGCAGCGGTTCGCCGCGATCATGGTCAACACCTGGTGCGGTGTGCCGTTCATGATGCTCTCGCTGCTCGGCGGACTGCAGTCCATCGACTCCTCGCTCTACGAGGCGGCAGAGATGGACGGCGCGAGCGCCTGGCAGCGCTTCCGGCACGTCACCCTGCCCGGACTGCGCTCGGTCAGCTCCACCGTCGTCCTGCTCGGTGTGATCTGGACCTTCAACCAGTTCGCCATCATCTTCCTGCTGTTCGGCCCGACCGGCGCCCCGGACGCCCAGATCCTCGTGACCTGGGCCTACTTCCTCGGCTTCGGACAGCAGCCGCGCGACTTCGCCCAGTCCGCCGCGTACGGCGTACTGCTGCTGTCGATCCTGACCGTGTTCACCTCCTTCTACTTCCGCTGGCTGAAGCGCAATGACCAGCTCGCCGTCTGACGCCGCAGGAGCCGCCGCCATGAGCACCACGACACCCCCCGAGACCGCACCGGGACGCCCGCTCACCGCCGCCGCGCCGGCCGCCGCCCGGCCCCGCGCGACCCGCCGGCGCGGCGAGCGCGGCCCGCTGGGCACCGTCCTGCTGCACGGCGGCCTGGTCCTGGCGAGCCTGATCGCGCTGGTCCCGGTGGCCTGGCTGTTCTTCCTGTCCCTCGGCCCGGAGAAGGACGACTACCTGCACCCCGGCCGCATCTTCGGCCGGGCCGGCTTCGCCAACTACGCCTTCGTGCTCCAGCACACCGGCTTCTTCGACTGGTTCAAGTCGACGATGATCGTGGCGCTCGGCACCACCTTCATCGGCGTCTTCGTCGCCGCCACCACCGGCTACGCCGTCTCCCGGATGCGCTTTCCCGGCTACAAGCCGCTGATGTGGGTCCTGCTGCTCACCCAGGCGTTCCCCATCGCCATCCTGATCGTGCCGATGTACGAGATCTTCGGCGAGCTCGGCCTGATCGACACCTACTGGGCGCTGATCCTCATCAACTGCTCCACCGCCGTGCCCTACAGCGCGTGGCTGCTCAAGGGGTACTTCGACACCATCCCCTTCGAGATAGACGAGGCGGGCCGGGTGGACGGGCTCACCCCGTTCGGCACCTTCTTCCGGCTCATCCTGCCGCTGGCGCGCCCGGGCCTGGCCGTCGCCGCGTTCTACAACTTCATCACGGCGGTCGGCGAGGTCGCGTTCGCCACGACCTTCATGCTGGACGACTCCAAGTACACCTTCGCGGTCGGTCTGCAGACCTTCGTCAGCGAGCACGACGCGCAGTGGAACTACATGGCCGCCACCGCGGTGCTGATAGCGATACCGGTGTCCGTGTTCTTCTACCTCGTGCAGAAGAACCTCGTCACCGGCCTCACCGCGGGCGGCACCAAGGGCTGACGCCCCGCCGCACCCACGCCCGAACGAACCGAACCTCGTCACGCACCAAGGACGCCATGAGCCAGCAGCATCTCGCAGCCCCGGCCGACGACACCGCCGTCGACCCCGCCGCCCAGCACCGCGACTGGTGGCGCGGCGCGGTGATCTACCAGGTCTATCCACGCAGCTTCGCCGACTCCAACGGCGACGGCATGGGCGACCTGGCCGGCGTGCGGGCCAGACTGCCCTACCTGCGCGACCTCGGTGTGGACGCCGTCTGGCTCAGCCCGTTCTACGCCTCCCCGCAGGCCGACGCCGGGTACGACGTGGCCGACTACCGTGCCGTCGACCCGATGTTCGGCAACCTGCTGGACGCCGACGCGCTGATCCGCGACGCCCACGAGCTGTCCCTGCGGATCATCGTGGACCTGGTGCCCAACCACTCCTCCGACCAGCACGAGTGGTTCAAGCGGGCGCTCGCCGAGGGCCCCGGCTCGCCGCTGCGCGAGCGCTACCACTTCCGCCCCGGCAAGGGCGTGGACGGCGAACTGCCGCCCAACGACTGGGAGTCCATCTTCGGCGGTCCTGCCTGGACGCGGGTCACCGAGCACGACGGCACGCCGGGGGAGTGGTACCTGCACCTCTTCGCGCCCGAGCAGCCCGACTTCAACTGGAACCACCCGGCCGTGGGCGACGAGTTCCGGTCCATCCTGCGGTTCTGGCTGGACATGGGCGTCGACGGCTTCCGCATCGACGTGGCGCACGGCCTGGTGAAGGCCGACGGCCTGCCCGACCTCGGTGCCCACGACCAGCTCAAGCTGCTGGGCAACGACGTGATGCCGTTCTTCGACCAGGAGGGCGTCCACGAGGTCTACCGGCAGTGGCGGACCGTCCTTGACGAATACGCCGGGGAGCGCATCTTCGTCGCCGAGGCGTGGACGCCGACCATCGAACGGACCGCCAACTACGTCCGCCCCGACGAGCTGCACCAGGCGTTCAACTTCCAGTACCTCGGCACCGACTGGGACGCGGAGCAGCTGCGCGAGGTCATCGACCGCACGCTCGCCGCGATGCGCCCGGTCGACGCCCCGGCCACCTGGGTGCTCTCCAACCACGACGTGACCCGGCACGCCACCCGCTTCGCCAACCCGCCCGGCCTCGGCACCCAGATCCGCACCGCCGGGGACCGCGCCCTCGGCCTGCGCCGGGCCCGCGCCGCCACCCTGCTGATGCTGGCGCTGCCCGGCTCCGCCTACCTCTACCAGGGCGAGGAACTGGGCCTGCCCGACGTGGTCGACCTGCCCGACGAGGTGCGCCAGGACCCGGCCTACTTCCGCGGGGCGGGCCAGGACGGCTTCCGGGACGGCTGCCGGGTGCCGATCCCCTGGACCCGCGAGGGCTCCTCGTACGGCTTCGGCGGCGGGGGCAGCTGGCTGCCGCAGCCGGCGGGCTGGGGTGAGCTGAGCGTTCAGGCGCAGACCGGCGTGGCCGGTTCCACGCTGGAGCTGTACCGGGCCGCGCTCGCCGTCCGGCGGGCCGAGCCCACGCTGGGCGCGGGTACGGACGTCGAGTGGCTGGCCGCCCCCGAGGGCGTACTCGCCCTCCGGCGCGGGGCGTTCACCTGCGTCGCCAACACCACCGGGGCACCGGTCACCGTCCCGGCGTACGGACGGCTGCTGCTCGCCAGCGGGGACATCACCGAGGGAGCCGCCGGGGCGGAGATCCCGGCCGACACCACGGTCTGGTGGACCACGGCCTGACCTCCCCTCCCTGAAATTTCTTGCATCAACTTGCGACGGCCCGCTGCCTTTTCAGGCGGCGGGCCTTTAACATCTGCGTCACCGCAAGTTTGCTGAAACATTTCAGCAAGGGCACCCAGTCCTGCGGCAACAACCTTCAACGGCGAAGGAACCCCCACATGGCACGCAGAATCCTCACCGCGGCGCTCGCCCTCGCGGCAGCGACCTCGGTTGGCATGTACCCGACTACCGCACAGGCGTCCCCGCCCGGCACCAAGGACGTCACCGCCGTCCTCTTCGAGTGGAACTACGCCTCGGTCGCCCGCGAGTGCACCACCACCCTCGGACCGGCCGGCTACGGGTACGTCCAAGTCTCCCCGCCCGCCGAGCACATACAGGGCCCCCAGTGGTGGACCTCGTACCAGCCCGTCTCCTACAAGATCGCCGGCCGGCTCGGCGACCGGGCTGCCTTCAAGAGCATGGTCGACACGTGTCACTCGGCCGGCGTGAAGGTCGTCACCGACACGGTGATCAACCACATGTCGGCGGGCAGCGGCACCGGTACCGGCGGCTCGTCGTACAGCAAGTACAACTACCCGGGCCTGTACTCCTCGCCCGACTTCGACGACTGCACCGCCCAGATCAGCAACTACCAGGACCGCTACAACGTCCAGCACTGCGAGCTGTCGGGCCTGGCGGACCTGGACACCGGCGAGGAGTACGTCCGCAAGACCATCGCCGGGTACATGAACGACCTGCTCTCCCTCGGCGTCGACGGCTTCCGCATCGACGCGGCCAAGCACATCGACAAGGCCGACCTGGCCAACATCAAGTCCCGGCTGACCAACCCGTCCGTGTACTGGAAGCAGGAGGTCATCTACGGCGCGGGAGAGGCCGTCCAGCCCACCGAGTACACGGGCAACGGCGACGTCCAGGAGTTCCGGTACGCCTACGACCTCAAGCGGGTGTTCAACAACGAGAACCTCGCCTACCTGAAGAACTTCGGCGAGGGCTGGGGGTACATGGGCAGCTCGGTCGCCGGGGTCTTCGTCGACAACCACGACACCGAGCGCAACGGCAGCACCCTCAACTACAAGGACGGCGCCAACTACACGCTGGCCAACGTGTTCATGCTGGCCTACCCCTACGGCGCCCCGGACATCAACTCCGGCTACGAGTGGTCCGACGCGGACGCCGGGCCGCCCAACGGGGGCAAGGTCAACGCCTGCTGGCAGGACGGCTGGAAGTGCCAGCACGCCTGGCCGGAGATCAAGTCCATGGTCGCCTTCCGCAACGCCACCCGCGGCCAGGCCCTCTCCAACTGGTGGGACGACGGCAACGACGCCATCGCCTTCGGGCGCGGGAACAAGGGGTTCGTGGCCATCAACCACGAGTCCTCCTCGCTCTCGCGCACCTACCAGACCTCGCTGGCGGCGGGCACGTACTGCAACGTGCAGAACAACACCACCGTGTCGGTGAACTCCAGCGGCCAGTTCACCGCGACCCTCGGCGCCAACACCGCGCTCGCGCTGTACGCGGGCAAGTCGAGCTGCTGACGCCCCCTCGAGGCGTCTCCCGACGAACCGTCCGTCGCATACGGGCGGTTCGTCCCTCGTTCATCGCTGAAATTTCTTTCTTCATGTTTCACAAGTCTTGCTGCAAGGCTTTCGACGGCGGTACGGTCACGCCGCGTCCGGCAGCGAAGCCGTGCCTCAGGCCGGACTCGAACGCCCCGTGAGCGGCAGGGCCTGTCTTCCGGATCAGGCCGGCCCGCGCCTACGGCGCCATCTTGGCTGACCCGAGCGGGGTCTGCACCGCACCCCGCGACCCCGGCAGGATCCGGAAGACAGGCCCTAGGAGTTTGTGCCCGTGAGACCCTCCTGGCAGGCGCGCTGGACGCGCCGCACCCCCTATCGGAGCCGGGCGGCGGCCGTCGTCGCCGCGGCCCTGGCCGCCACCCTGGTGACGCCCCTGTCCGCCCATGCGGCGAGCCCTCCCGCGCCGCCCTCCGACGCCCGCCTCGCCGCCGAGCCCGCCCGGCACGACGACACGCGCGAGCAGTTCTACTTCGTCATGCCGGATCGTTTCGCCAACGGCGACCGCTCCAACGACCGCGGCGGGCTGACCGGTTCGCGGCTGAGCACCGGCTACGACCCCACCGACAAGGGCTTCTACCAGGGTGGCGACCTCAAGGGCCTCACCCGGCGCCTGGACTACATCAAGGGCCTGGGGACGACCGCCATCTGGCTCGCCCCGATCTTCAAGAACCGCCCCGTGCAGGGATCGGGCGCCGACGCCTCCGCCGGCTACCACGGTTACTGGATCACCGACTTCACCCAGGTCGACCCGCACTTCGGCACCAACGCCGACCTGAAGGGCCTGATCGCCAAGGCGCACGCCAAGGGCATGAAGGTCTTCTTCGACGTCATCACCAACCACACCGCAGACCTCGTCGACTACCGCGAGAAGTCCTACGAGTACCTCTCCAAGGGCGCCTTCCCGTACCTGACCGAGGACGGCCGCCCCTTCGACGACGCCGACTACGCCGACGGCCGGAAGAAGTTCCCGGCCGTGGACACCTCCTCCTTCCCCCGCACTCCCACCGTGCAGAGCCGGAGCAAGGTCCCGGCCTGGCTCAACGACCCGGCGATGTACCACAACCGGGGCGACTCCACCTTCGCGGGCGAGTCCGCCGAGTACGGCGACTTCTCCGGCCTGGACGACCTGTGGACCGAGCGTCCCGAGGTGGTCAGCGGCATGGAGAGGATCTACCAGCGCTGGGTGCGGGACTTCGCCGTCGACGGCTTCCGCATCGACACCGTCAAGCACGTGGACATGGACTTCTGGACCCAGTGGGCCACCGCGCTGGACAAGTACGCGGCCGGGCGCGGGCGGAAGAACTTCTTCATGTTCGGCGAGGTCTACTCCGCCGACACCTCGGTGACCTCCCCGTACGTCACCCGGGGCCGGCTGGACGCCACCCTCGACTTCCCCTTCCAGGACGCCGCCCGCGCCTACGCCTCCCAGGGCGGCAGCGCCAGGAAGCTCGCCGGGGTCTTCGGGGACGACTACAAGTACACGACCGACAAGGCCAACGCCTACGAGCAGGTCACCTTCCTCGGCAACCACGACATGGGCCGCATCGGGTACTTCCTGAAGCAGGACGACCCGAAGGCGTCCGACGCCGAGATCCTGCGCAAGGACCGCCTGGCCAACCAGCTCATGTTCCTCAGCCGGGGCAACCCGGTCGTCTACTACGGCGACGAGCAGGGCTTCACCGGTTCCGGCGGCGACAAGGACGCCCGCCAGACCATGTTCGCCTCCAAGGTCGCCGACTACCTGGACGACGACGAGATCGGCACCACCCGCACCCACGCGGCCGACGCCTACGACACCAAGGCCCCGCTCTACAGGGACATCGCGGCGCTCGCCAGGCTCCGCAAGGCCAACCCGGCGCTGACGGACGGCGTGCAGACCGAGCGCTACGCGGCCGACGGCGCCGGTGTCTACGCCTTCACCCGCACCGACGCGCGCACCGGCGCCGAGTACGTGGTCGCCCTCAACAACGCCACCGAGGCCAGGCGCGCCACCTTCACCACCGGCTCGGCGGGCATGGCGTACCGCGGGATCTACGGCACCGGGCGCACCGTACGCACCGACGCCGGGCGCCGGCTCACCCTGACCGTCCCGGCCGGGACCGCCGTCGTCTACCGGGCCACCAGGCACCTCGCCGCCCCCGCCGCCAAGCCCACGCTCACCCTGACCGCCCCGGCCGCCGGAGCCACCGGCACGGTGGAGGTCGGCGCCGAGGTGGGCGGAGGCGGGCTGAACCGGGTCGTCTTCGCCGCGCAGGTCGGCAACGGGTCCTGGAGGACGCTGGGTTCCGCCGACCACGCTCCGTACAAGGTCACCCAGGCCATCGCCAAGGACGTGCCCTCCGGGACCGCCCTGCGCTACAAGGCCGTGGTGACCGACTCCGCGGGCCGCACCACGAGCGCACTGGCCGCCTCCACGACCGGCACCGCCCCCGCCCCCGAGCCGCCCGCCGCCGCCTCGCGCGACTACGCGGTGGTGCACTACAAGCGGGCCGACGGGGACTACGCGAACTGGGGCCTGTACGCCTGGGGCGACCTCGCGGACGGCGAGGCCACCGAGTGGCCGGCCAGCCACCCCTTCACCGGCCGCGACGCCTACGGCGCCTTCGCCTACGTCAGGCTCAGGCCGGGCGCCTCCAACGTCGGCTTCCTGGTCATCGACAAGAACGGCGACAAGGACGTCTCCGCCGACCGGAGCATCGACGTCACGAAGACGGGTGAGGTCTGGCTGGAGCAGGGCAGGCCCGAGGTGCTGACCGAGCGCCCGGAGTACCCGGCCCAGGACCAGGGCAAGGCCGTACTGCACTACCACCGCGCCGACGGGAACTACGACGGCTGGGGCCTGCACACCTGGACCGGTGCCGCGAACCCCACCGACTGGTCGAAGCCCCTCATGCCGGTGAAGACTGACGCCTATGGCGCGGTCTACGAGGTACCGCTCACCGAGGGTGCCACCAGTCTCAGCTACATCCTCCACAAGGGCGACGAGAAGGACCTGCCCACCGACCAGTCCCTCGACCTCAAGGCCGACGGCCACGAGGTGTGGCTGTTGAGCGGCCAGGAGAAGTACCTGCTCCCGCAGCCCAAGGGCGGCGCGGCCGCGCTCGACCTGACCACCGCCAAGGCGGTCTGGATCGACCGGGACACCCTCGCCTGGAACGGCGCCGAGGGGGCTGCCTCCACCCAGTTGCTGTACTCCCGCGACGGCTCGATCGCCGTCAGGGACGGCGCCCTGACCAGCGACGACGAGCGCTGGCTGCGGCTGGAGAAGGGCACGCTGAGCGACGCCCAGAAGGCGAGGTTCCCGCACCTGAAGGACTACACCGCCTGGACCGTCGACCCGCGCGACCGCGGCCGGGTGCGCGAGGCCCTCACCGGCCAGCTCGCCGCCTCCCAGCGCGCGGCGAACGGAGCCGTACTGGCCGCGACCGGCGTGCAGATCGCCGGGGTGCTGGACGACGTGTACGCGAGCGCCACGAAGAGCGGCCTCGGCCCGGTCTTCCACGCCGGCAAGCCCACCCTCTCGGTGTGGGCGCCCACGGCCCGGAACGTGTCCCTGGAGCTGGACGGCTCCCTGGTACCCATGCGCCGTGACGACGCCACCGGCGTCTGGTCCGTCACCGGCCCCGCGTCCTGGAAGGGCAAGCCCTACCGCTACGTGGTCAGGGTGTGGGCGCCCAGCGTCGGCAAGCTCGTCACCAACTCGGTCACCGATCCCTACTCGGTCGCCCTGACCGCCGACTCCAGGCGCAGCCTCGTCGTCGACCTGGCCGACCGCTCCCTGGCCCCCGCGGGCTGGGCCGGGCTCACCAAGCCCAAGGCGGTCCCGCTGCGGGACGCGCAGATCCAGGAGCTGCACATCCGGGACTTCTCGGTGGCCGACAGGACCGTCCCGGCGAAGGACCAGGGCACCTACCTGGCCTTCACCGACAAGGACAGCGACGGCTCGAAGCACCTGCGCGAGCTGGCCAGGGCCGGCACCTCCTACGTGCACCTGCTGCCCGCGTTCGACATCGCCACCATCCCCGAGAGGAAGGCCGGCCAGGCCACCCCGGACTGCGACCTGGCCTCCTTCCCGGCCGACTCCGCCCAGCAGCAGGAGTGCGTGGCGAAGACCGCCGCGAAGGACGCCTACAACTGGGGTTACGACCCGTTCCACTACACCGTCCCCGAGGGCTCGTACGCCACCGACCCCGACGGCACGGCCCGTACGGTGCAGTTCCGCAAGATGGTGCAGTCGCTCAACCAGGACGGTCTGCGGGTCGTCATGGACGTGGTCTACAACCACACGGCGGCGAGCGGGCAGGCGGACACCTCGGTGCTCGACCGGATCGTGCCCGGCTACTACCAGCGGCTCCTCGCGGACGGCAGCGTGGCCAACTCCACCTGCTGCGCCAACACCGCGACCGAGAACGCCATGATGGGCAAGCTCGTGGTGGACTCGATCGTCACCTGGGCCAAGGAGTACAAGGTCGACGGCTTCCGCTTCGACCTCATGGGCCACCACCCCAAGGCCAACATCCTGGCGGTCCGCAAGGCGCTGGACGCGCTGACCGTCGCCAAGGACGGGGTCGACGGCAAGAAGATCATCCTGTACGGCGAGGGCTGGAACTTCGGCGAGGTCGCCGACGACGCCCGGTTCGTCCAGGCCACGCAGAAGAACATGGCCGGCACCGGCATCGCCACCTTCTCCGACCGGGCCCGTGACGCCGTGCGCGGCGGCGGACCCTTCGATGCGGACCCCGGCGTCCAGGGCTTCGCCTCCGGCCTGTTCACCGACCCCAACTCCTCCACGGAGAACGGCACTCCGGCCGAGCAGAAGGCCCGGCTGCTGCACTACCAGGACCTGATCAAGGTCGGACTGACCGGAAACCTCGCCGGATACCGGTTCACCGGCGACGACGGCAAGGAGGTCACCGGCGCCGGGGTGGACTACAACGGCTCGCCCGCCGGATACGCGGCCGCCCCCGGCGACGCCCTGGCCTACGCGGACGCCCACGACAACGAGTCGCTGTTCGACGCCCTCACCTTCAAGCTGCCCGCCGGGACGTCCGCGTCCGACCGGGCCAGGATGCAGGTCCTCGCGATGGCCACGGCCGCCCTCTCCCAGGGCCCGGCCCTGTCGCAGGCGGGCACCGACCTGCTGCGCTCCAAGTCGCTGGACCGCAACTCCTTCGACAGCGGCGACTGGTTCAACGCCATCCACTGGAACTGCGCCGACGGCAACGGCTTCGGACGCGGGCTGCCCCCGGCGGCCGACAACGAGTCCAAGTGGCCGTACGCCAAGCCCCTGCTGAGCACGGTCAAGGTCGGCTGCCCGCAGATCACCGGCGCCTCGGCCGCCTACCGCGACCTGCTGCGCATCCGCACCGGCGAGGACGCCTTCTCCCTCGCCACCACCGCCCAGGTGCAGGACCGCCTCTCCTTCCCGCTCTCCGGCAAGGACGAGACCCCCGGCGTGATCACCATGCGCCTGGGCGACCTGGTCGTGGTCTTCAACGCCACGCCCGAGCGCCAGGAGCAGCGGGTGGACGCCCTGGCGGGCACGGCCTACCGCCTGCACCCCGTCCAGGCGGCCGGCTCGGACGCCGTGGTCAAGTCGGCTTCCTACAGCGCCGGTTCGGGCACCTTCACGGTCCCGGCACGGACCGTGGCCGTGTTCACGCGGTAACGGGTCAGGACGCCAGGGAGATCAGCCGGGCGGCGAGTTCCGCGAAGGGACCGTCGCCCGGCTCACCCTGTACGAACGTCCTCACCACGGAGGCCATTTCGGGGTCGTACGCGGCGCTGACCGCGACCAGGGCGGCGAAGTCGTGCACGAGCTGGCGTTCCAGCTCCTCGCGCGGCACCCGGCGTCCCTCCAGCCAGATCAGCGCCGTCGACTCCACCAGCGAGATCCACGAGCGCACCACCAGCTCCAGCCGGGCGGGCGCCTCGGTGATCCCCAGGTGGGACAGGATCTGCTCGTAGGACGCCTGGCGCACCGAGTCCACGAGGGCGTTGGTGGCCGAGGAGCCGACCGCCGGGCCGCCCCGCATCAGGGCGGAGAAACCCGGGCCGTGCTCGTCCACGAAGTCGAAGAAGCGGCCCATCACCCGGAGCAGCCGGGCGCCGAGCGGGCCCTCGTGCGGCTCCTCGAAGCGGCCCGCCAGATCCTCCGCCGCCCGGGTCAGCGCGGCCTCGTACAGGCTCATCTTGCCGGGGAAGTAGTGGTAGACCAGCGGGCGGGAGATGCCCGCGGCCGACGCTATCTCGTCGATCGAGACCTCGTCGGGCGAGCGCCGGCTGAACAGGTCGAGCGCGACCTTGATCAACTGCTGCCGCCGCTCCTCGACGCCCATCCTGCGGCGAACCCCGGTACCCATGGGTTCAACCTTACCGACCGGCAACGACACTTGGACGATCTGGTTCCACCCGCCGGACCCGCCGCGCTCACATGTCGAGCACCAGCCGCTCACCGACGGCGCGGGAGACGCAGATCAGCATCGAGTCGTCGCGCTCCCCGTCCGTCAGCAGTTCGTCCCGGTGATCCACCTCGCCCTCCAGCACCCGCTGTTGGCAGGTCCCGCAGAAGCCCTGCTCACAGGAGTACTGGGTGTCCGGCAGCTCCCGGCGCACCGCCGCCAGCACCGTCGAGCCGGCGGGGACGGTCACCGTCCGCCCGCTGCGCCGCAGTTCCACCTCGAACGCGCCGTCCGAGCCGCCCGCCGTACGCGGGGCGAACCGCTCCAGGTGCAGCGCGGTCCCCTCGGGCAGCTCCGCCTCCACCGCCGCCATCAGCTCCTCCGGGCCGCAGCAGTACACGACCGCGCCCTCGGGCAGCCCGGTCAGCAGGCCGGTGAGGTCGGGGCGCCCGTCCTCGTCCTCCGCCACCACCGTGCACCCGTCCCCGGCCAGCGCCGCCGCCTCCGCCAGGAACGGCATCGAGGCCCGCGTGCGTCCGCAGTACAGCAGCCGCACGTCCACGTCCACGGCCCCCGCCAGGGCCCGCAGCATCGGCAGGACAGGGGTGATCCCGATGCCGCCCGCCACGAAGACGTACGCGGGCGCCGCCACCAGCGGGAACCGGTTGCGCGGACCCCGCACCTCCAGCTCCGCCCCCACGGCGAGCCGTTCGTGCACCTCCCGCGAGCCGCCCCGGCCGTCCCCGACCAGCCGCGCGGCCACCTCGTACGCCGAGGAGTCCGCCGGGTCCCCGCACAGCGAGTACTGGCGCACCAGACCCGAGGGCAGCACCAGGTCCAGATGCGCGCCCGGCTCCCAGGCGGGCAGGTCGCCGCCCTCCAGGCGGAGCCGCACCACGCCGTCCGCGACGCGCTCGTGCCCGGTGAGCAGCAGCCGCAGCGCCCGGGTGCGGGGGCGCCCGGAGACCGGCGGGTCCAGCGCGGGCATCGGCCACAGCGGCGAGTTGCTGACCCGGCGCCGCAGCGCCCGCCGGGTCAGCAGACCGGCGCCCACCAGCAGCGCGGCGGCGGCGACGGAGCGACTGGTCCGCTCAGGCATCGTGCTCCGCCTTCTCCGCGGCCAGCGCCGCGGGGGACGAGGCCAGGTAGGCGACCGCCTGCGCGGTCGAGCCCTCCTGGGACGGGTGGTAGGCCCTGCTGAGATACCGCGGGACGGACCTCAGCAGGGCGCCCGTGGCGGGCAGCGTGCCCCGGCGGCCGCTCGCGTGGAACTCGCGGAACGACGCCCTGCCGACGGCCGGCGCCGGGTCGTGCTCCATGAAGAAGCGGGCCCCGCGCTGCCACAGGAACAGCAGCGCGCCGAAGGCCAGCGCCCAGGTCCGCACCCGGCGCCGGTAGCCGCCGTCCACGTGCGTGAAGAGGTCGAAGGCGACCGATCGGTGCTCGACCTCCTCCGCGCCGTGCCAGCGCAGCAGGTCCAGCATGGTCGGGTCGGCGCCCCGCCGGTCCAGCTCGGCCGCGTTCAGCACCCAGTCGCCGAGGAACGCGGTGTAGTGCTCGATCGCCGCGATCAGCGCGATCCGCTCCAGCAGCCACCAGCGCCGCGCCCGCCCCGGCGGCAGGGCGCGGTCGCCGAGCAGCTTCTCGAAGAACCAGTCGACCTGCGCGGTGTACGGCGTCGGGTCGAGCCCCTGCTCGCGCAGGTGCGGCAGCACCTCGTCATGGGCCTGGGAGTGCATCGCCTCCTGGCCGATGAACCCGATCACGTCCTCGCGCAGCCGGTCGTCCCGGATCAGCGGCAGTGCCTGCTCGTAGACACGGACGAACCAGCGCTCACCGGCGGGCAGCAGCAGATGCAGCACATTGATGGTGTGCGAGGCGAAGGGGTCGCCCGGCACCCAGTGCAGCGGGGTGCCCTCCCAGGCGAAGGACACCCGGCGGGCCTTCAGCGGGATGCGCTCGGCCCGCCCGGGCCCGGGCTGCTTGTTAGACATGGCGTCAATGTACTGACGGGTACCGCGCCTGAGAACCCCCGTGCGCGACCTTGTTCGGCAGACTGTCAGCAGCGCCCGGTCAGTGCAGCCCGCCGATCTTCCGGCCGCCCTCCAGCGTGCCCGCCAGTCGCGCCTGGGCGCCCTGCTCCGCCTTGGCCACCAGCAACTGGCCCTGCCCGGACGCGGACACTCCGCCCGAGGACCGGATCGAGGTCACGCCCCGGCTGCCCGCCGCCAGCAGGTACCAGTGCCCGCCACTTGACTTCCACAGCACCCCGGCCAGCACGTGCGGATCACGCGGCCCGCACGCCGTGGTGTCGGTGCCCTTGGCCACCACCGCACCGGCCGGGCCGCCAGGCGTCCGGAACTGGGCCAGCGCGGCCGTGCCGTCGCCGCGCCAGGTCTCGGCCCGCGTGCACACCCACTGCCCGGCGCCGCTCGCGTCCGGCAGCGGCTGCTCGGCGAACGCCCACGCGTTCACCCCGCGCACCCCGGCCGCCCGCTCCGCCGCCAGCGAGCAGGCGAACGGGGCCCAGGCGCGCAGCCCGTCGGCCCCGGTCGCCTCACCCGTCGATCCCGGCCGGCCCGCCGTGAGGTGGGCGGGCACCAGCTCGCCCAGATCGGTGGACAGCTGGGTGCCGGCGCCGTCCGTCAGCTGGAGCACGGTCCAGGACGTGCAGTCGCCCGCCCGCAGCGCCGGGCTGGTCAGCGGGGAGGTGACCCCGTCGGTGAGAGTGAGCGCGGTCGGCGCCGACTCCGGCTTGGTCAGGTCCCGCCCGGCGGCCTTCGTCACCCAGGGGGCGGTCAGATAACGGACGTTGCCGTCGGAGCGGCCGAGCACCAGCGCGCTCGCCTCGGCTCCGGTCGCGCCGTCCACCCGGGCGAGGTCGAGGGCCGCGCCCTCGGTGCCGTCCCTCGGCTCGGCGTAGCGGGCGATGCGCAGGCCGTCGTAGAGGACCACCACGCGGGCCGCGTCCACGTCGCCCGCGTAGAGGAGCTGGGGCGGTCCGGCGGGGCCGCCGGTGAAGGTGCCCGGAGTGGCGGAGACCCGGACCGTGGCGCCGGGGCGCGCCCAGACCGCCAGTGCGCGGCGCAGCAGGCCGGCGTCGCCGGTGAGCGGGCCGCGCGCGGGCCAGACGGAGAAGTCGGTACGGGCCGAGGTCCTCCACGCGGCCGGAGTCACCCGCTGCACCTTGGCGGGGTCGAGCGCGGCCACCGCCGCCGGGTTCTCCGCGTACGCGGGGGCGGCGGCGCCGTCCGGGCCCCAGCCGCCGCCGGGCAGCGCGACCAGCACGCAGGCCACCGCCAGCGCGGCGGCGGCGGCCACCGCCGCCTTGGTGTGCTGGCGGCGGCGCATCAGATCGGTGGGCCGGGCCTGGAGCGAGCAGGCGTCGAACTCGGGGGAGGCGAGGAGCGCGTACCGCGCCGGCACCCCGTTCGCCCCGGCCAGCGCGGACTCGGTACGGGTGACGCCCGCGCCCTTGAGGACCTTGCGCACCTCGTCGTCCGCCAGCCCCTCGAGGCCGCGCAGGACGTAGGCGGCGCGGGCCGGGCCGGAGAGGTCCGACAGCCTTTCTTCCAGGGCGAGTTCATCGGCGCCGCCGGAGCGCGGGAAGAGCCTCAGACCCCAGACCTGGGGGAGCGGGGCCGGGAGCTGGGACAGCTTGGGGAGTCCCTTGCGCGGCTCGGACGCCTCCAGCGCGCTGCGCAGCACCCGGAGCCGGACGAAGTCGTAGCCGGGGTCGCCGTCCCGCCCGGTCGGCTGGGCCGGGATCAGCGCGCGCTGCCTGCGGCCGCGCGGCAGGGCGCGCTGGGCGAGGGCGTGTGCGGTCAGGACCCGGCGCCCCCGGCCGAGAGCGGGCGGAAGCACCAGGTAGGCGAGCCGGACCAGCCGGGGATAGTGCTCGACGAGTGCGGCCTCGGCCCGGCCGACGTCGACGGCCGGTTCCTGGTTCCGGGAGGAGGCGGGTGCGTGACGCTGGGCTACATCCTGTGACTGCACATCGGGGAGAACGAGCGAGACGGCCGTAGGTCACCGCCGCACGAGTGATGTGCGGCCGGGATCAAGCCGGTTCGGTCAGCAGCCGGGCGTAGTTGGCCATCGACCGCTGGTAGCGCGGGAGATGGGGGGCCAGCGCGCCGAGCACCAGCGAGAGTCCCTCGCGGTCGCGGCCGAGGCTGGACAGGCACAGCGCCAGGCAGGCGCGTACCGCGTCGTTCAACTCGTCGAATTGCGCGTCCAGTTCGGGGGTGAGCAGGGCGACGCCCTCCTCCGCGTGCCCGGTGTTGCGGAGCGAGCTGGCCAGCTGGATCTTCGTCCGGCGGCCCTTGTACGGGCTGACCTTTGACAGGCCGTTGTCCAGGGCCGCGCGGTACAGCCCGACCGCCTCGGCCGAGCGGCCGGTCGAGTCGAAGGCGCAGGCCCGCTCGAACAGGCCCAGCGGGTCGTCCTCGGACAGCTCGGCGGCCAGCTTGTCGATCGTGGCACGGAAGCCCGCCGCGTCGTCCTCGGGCCAGGTGTCCAGGGCGGCCCAGGCGGCCGCCACGCGCTCTTCCCAGTCTTGGTCCATCGGGCCACTCTGGCAGGCACCGGACCTGGCGATCAAAGGATTTGAGCATCTCCGGCCTCGCAGCCGTACCCGTTGCGAGGGCCCGGGTGCAAAGATGCCCGGTCCCACCAGGACCGGAGGAACGGATGAGGATGACCAGCGCGGTGCTCGTGGGCGCCGTGGTGCTGACGCTGGCGGGCTGCGACGCGGACCGGGACACCGGCGCGAAGATGCCGGCCACCGCGACCGGCAGCCTGGAGAGCCTGGCCGCCGAGGTGAAGTGCCGCCCGGACATGCAGACCGACGCCGACGAGATCCGCCAGGCGCTCTGCAGGAACGCCGACGGAAAGTTCGTCCTGGCCACCTTCGCCACCGACCGGGGCCAGCGCGAGTGGATCAACGACGCGAAGGACTACGGCGGTCACTACCTCGTCGGCCGCAAGTGGGTCGCGGTGGGCGAGGACCGCGTGGTCGACGCGCTGCGCGGCACGCTCGGCGGTGAGGTCGAGGTGGGCACCGACCACGGCGGCCACGGCGCGAACCACGCCGGTTGACGCGGCACGCACGGCGAAGGCCGGTGACGGGAGGTTCCCGGCACCGGCCTTCCGTCGTGATCCCCCGGGGAGGGGGGTCTTCGGAGGATCACGAGTCCTGGTTCAAGAGCTGTGCGTCACGAGCAGTTCTGGCCGCGGTTCACGCAGTTGGCGATCTTGTTGGCCAGGCCGTTGGTCGTGATGCTGATGAAGTCGTCGTGGTCGGTGGAGGGCTTGTGGAGCTGCTCCGGGAAACCGTCCACCGCGTAGGCGTTCTTCACCTGGCCGTTCTGGACGGTGGGCGCCGCGATGTCGTACACCAGGCGCATCGTGAGCTGCGGAATGGCCTTGAAGCCGTTCTGGCAGTTGCCGCCCGCGTCGGCGAACGCCACGTGGGTGCGGTGGTTGGCACTGTCGGTGTTCTGGCCGTCCCAGCAGCTCTGGAAGGCGAAGGACCGCACGACCTTGCTGCCCTGCGGGCAGATCGGGTACTGCTCGGTGAGCTGGACCTTGTTCTCGAACCCGGTGCAGCTCCAGTGCGCGTTGGCGTTGGCCAGGCCGTTGGTGGTGGTCTTCGCGTCACCGGTGATGATCCGCAGGAACTGCGGCATCGCCACGACCTTGCCGGTGGGGCTGCCGACGTACTTGATCTGCGCCTGGACCGGCGTCAGGATCTTGCCGACGTTGCCCTCCTTGCCGCCGCCGTCGTTGTTCTGGTCGAAGTCCTGCGAACCGTCCTGGACCCGGACGACCGGCCAGTAGTACGACGACAGGTCACTCTTGTTCTGGCAGCTGGAGCCGCCCTGGAGGAAGGTGTCGTTGCTGGCGAACGCGTCGATCTTCTGGTTGCCGACGTAGTCGTGCAGGTGGTGCGCGCCGTTCTTCACTCCGGGGGCCACGATGACGTTGTCGGTGTTGTGGTTCTTGTTGGTGTTCACACCGCACCGCGTGGTGAAGGTGCCCCGCGAGGCGTTGCGGGCCTTGCGCGGCTTGGCCTTCACGTTCGCCTGGACCTTGGTGATGTCGACGAAGTCGGCCGCGACGGGACCGTTGCCGGCCTGGCCGCCGATGTTGCCGCCCTGCTGGCCGCCACCCTGCTGACCGCCGTTGTTCTGGCCGCCCTGCTGCTGGCCGCCGTTGTTCTGGCCGCCGCCCTGCTGGCCGCCCTGCTGCTGTCCGCCGTTCTGACCGCCCTGCTGCTGGCCGCCGGCGTTGGTCTGGCCGGCCGGGGTGCCGGTGCAGTTGGCCAGCGTGTCCAGGTCACCCGGGGCGGTGCCGCCCACGCGGGTGATCTCCAGCTTGATCCGGTCCAGGATGGCTTGGCGGCGGTCCTTGAGCGGCTGGAGGATGGCGTTCTGGACGAAGCTCGCGTCCCGGGTCTGGGCGTCCCGCGTGGTCGCCAGGCGCTGGTACGCCTCGGTGATCTGCCGGTCCAGGTTGGACAGTTCGCCGGCGACGTCGGTACGGGCCCGGTCCGGCACGCTGGTCAGCTTCTGGCCGACGTCCGGGCAGGAGATCGTGGCGACCTGCGCGGTCGCGGCCTTGGTGCGGTTGCCTCCCCACGCGTCGTTGTCCGACTCGTGCGCCGAGGCGTAGAAGTTCGCCCAGATCAGCCCGCCCCCGCCGAGCGCTAGGGCCGCCGATGCGGCGGTGACCTTCACGGCCAGCGGCGAGCGGCGTTTACGTGTGTTGCGTCCCATGGAACTCCTCTGACTTCCTTGCGGGGCAGCTTCGAGGCGCCCGACAGGAGTGAAGCGGCGCCCTTCCATACGCACGCCGCCCCAGAGGTGTTCACCGGCCTCACAAACATTTTCCTGGATCCACCCGCGCCCGGTGGATCAAATACCTTCTGAACTGCGTGAGTTGGAGTTGGCCTTGAGTGCCGCCGCCTCCTTGTCCGCCGGCACGCCCGGCGCCGTGCGGCCCGGTCGTCCGGGCACCTGCCCGCCGATCGAGGTGAGCCAGCGCCAGGTGTCGGCGACCGTCTCGTCCACCGGCCGGCAGTGCAGCCCGGTGGCCAGTGCCCGCGACACGTCCCCGCGGTGCGCACAGGCCAGCTCGCCGTCCGGGGGTGTCCAGACGGGCAGCTCGGTCCACGGCTCGATCCCGGCCCCGAGGATCGTCTCCGGATCGGTCCAGCACAGCTCGGCGGCCGAGCCGGTGACCTCCCGGCACCGCTGGAGCAGCTCTCCCATGGTGGCGTGGCCCGCCTCGCTCACCAGGTCGTACGGCCCGCTCAGCCCCTTGTCCAGCGCGCCCAGCACCCAGTCGGCCAGATCGCGGGCGTCGATGTACTGGATCGGCATCTCGCGCGGACCCGGCGCGAGCACCTCGCCGCCGCGCGCGATCCGGTTCAGCCAGTAGGGGAGCCGGCCGACGTTCTCGTACGGGCCGAGGATGAGGCCGGCCCGGGCCAGCAGAGTGCGGTCCGGGCCGAAGGTGTCCAGGACGGCCAGTTCACCGCCCCGCTTGTCGGCCGCGTAGTCGGTGGCGTCCGCGTCGGCGGCGCCCTCCACCAGGGGCCCCTCCTCGGCGAGGCCGCCGAGGGTGGGCCAGGGCCAGGCGTACACGGAGCGGGTGGATATGTAGGCGTACCGCTCGACGCGGTCCTCCAGGAGGCGGGCCGTCTCCAGTACGGTCCTCGGCGCGCCCGTCCAGGTGTCGACGACGGCGTCCCAGCGGGTGGCGTCGGCGGTGAGCACCGCCAGACCCTCGGGTGAGGTGCGGTCACCGTGCAACGACCTGACGTCCGGCGGGGGCTGACGGTTGCCGCGGTTGAACGCGGTCACCTCCCAGCCCCGTTCCAGCGCGGCCTCCACCACGGCCCTGCCCACGAACTCGGTTCCGCCCAGCACGAGTAGCTTCATGCCGGGGATCATGCCCCGGACGGACGCGGACGGCACGCGAGTCCGCCCAGAGCGGACCGGCTCAACCGGACGTCGGCGGGGCGTACTTGTAGCCGACCCTGCGCACCGTCTGGATGGCGTGCCGGTACTGGGCGCCGAGCTTCCGGCGCAGCCGGGCGACGTGCACGTCGACGGTACGGCCGTCCCCGACATGGCCGTATCCCCAGACCGTGCCGACCAGTTGGTCGCGGGTGTGCACTCGGTGCGGATGCGCCACCAGATGGGCGAGCAGCTCGAACTCCAGGTAGGTCAGTTCGAGTTCACGGCCGTCCACCAGGGCGATCCGGCGCACGGCGTCGATCCGCACCACCGGTTCGGCGGCGGACCCGGCCGGTTCGGGGACGGCCGCCGGGGCGAAGGGCGGGTGCTGGCCGGCGGGGACCAGGACCAGGTAGCCGACCATCGGCGGCCGGCCGGGGAGGTCGGGCAGGGTGTGCGGCGGCGCGGGCAGCCAGGTGGAGCCGGGCGGCAGCAGGTCCGCCGCGGTCACCGCGGCCGTCTCCGCGACGGCGGGGGAGGACAGATGCCACTCCTCGTCCCGGTCGACGGCGCGCAGCCGGTGCCGGGGGCCCCCGGCCGGGGCGGCGGGGCGGTCGGTGAGGGTGGTGGCGGTGGACTGGGGACGGTGGGTCGCCATGAGAGGTCAGCTCTTTCGCGCGAGGAGTGTCGTCGGGCGAGGCGGCGGCCCTGACCCGTGGTCGGGCGCACGCCTGGGGGACGTTCGTCGTGACGCGCTGGCCGGAGGCCGGGTAGTCCGTGGGCCGTCGGTGTACGGCGCTCAGCGGGCTACGGTGCTCAGAGGGCTCGCGCGGTGGCCGCGCGGCAACACACCCGGTCGAAGTCGTCGTGCTGACGGGAAGGCCAGAACGGCTCCAGGTCCTCACGACCCGTAGCGACGAAGTTCTGGATGCCGACCATGGGCCCATTGAAGCAGACGCGGGCGCCGCGCAGGAGCCTTCTCTCACTCCCCGGACGCCTCCGTGACGCCTTCCTTGCCGAAACCCGGCGCCTGCCGGGGTAGCCGGAGGGGGCGCCCACCGGCTCGGCGGGCGCCCCCTCCCGGGCGGGCGGGATCAGACCTGGCCCGCCTTCTCCAGCGCGGCGCAGCAGGTGTCCACCAGCAGACGCGTCACGACGTACGGGTCGACGTTGGCGTTGGGGCGGCGGTCCTCGATGTAGCCCTTGCCGTCCTTCTCGACCTGCCACGGGATGCGGACCGAGGCGCCGCGGTCGGAGACGCCGTAGCTGTACTCGTTCCACGGGGCGGTCTCGTGCAGGCCGGTGAGGCGGTCGTCGATGCCGGCGCCGTAGTTCTTGACGTGATCCAGCGGCTTGGAGCCCTCGCCGAGCGACTCGCAGGCGGTGATGATCGCGGCGTATCCCTCAGGCCCTTCGCGCATGGCCTTGGTGGAGAAGTTGGTGTGCGCGCCCGCGCCGTTCCAGTCGCCCTTGACCGGCTTGGGGTCGAGAGTGGCGGAGACGCCGAAGTCCTCGGCGGTGCGGTACAGCAGCCAGCGGGCCACCCAGAGCTGGTCGGAGACCTCCAGCGGGGAGAGCGGGCCGACCTGGAACTCCCACTGGCCGGGCATGACCTCGGCGTTGATGCCGGAGATGCCGAGACCGGCCTTGAGGCAGTTGTCCAGGTGGGCCTCGACGACGTCGCGGCCGAAGATCTCGTCCGCGCCGACACCGCAGTAGTAGCCGCCCTGGGGGGCCGGGAAGCCGTTCTCCGGGAAGCCGAGCGGGCGGGTGCCGTCGAAGAAGGTGTACTCCTGCTCTATGCCGAAGACCGGCTCCTGGGCGCCGAAGCGCTCCTCGGTCTCGGCGAGCGCCGCGCGGGTGTTGGAGACGTGCGGCGTCATGTCGGTGTCGAGGACCTCGCACAGCACCAGGATGTCGTCGCCGCCGCGGATCGGGTCCGGGCAGGTGAAGACCGGCTTGAGCACGCGGTCGGAGGCGTGGCCCTCGGCCTGGTTGGTGGAGGAGCCGTCGAAACCCCAGACCGGCAGCGCGTCGAGACCGGCCGGAGCACCCGTGATGATCTTCGTCTTGGAACGGAGCTTGGCCGTCGGCTGGGTGCCGTCGATCCAGATGTACTCGGCCTTGAAGGTCACGGGGACACATCCTTCGGGGTGGTTCGGGCGCAGACGAGGTGCCGCGACGCCGCGGCACGGACACCGCGTCGATATGTCCGGCAGCGTGCCAACAGCCGATTTCCCGATCATTGCCCGTATGTGAACCCCGTGTTACCCGGAGGTTCTGTGTCGCGGCTCACCATGGCCGGACATGACGGGAGGCGGGGTCCGGGGGCGCCGCCTGTTCCTCCTGCGCGGGTGGGTGCGCAAGGCGGCGAGTCACGGACCCCGCCCGCCGGTGCGGGATGCGGGAGACCGGGGAGCGGCCCGGAGCCGACGTCGGGTCGGTCCGGGCCGTCGTCTCACCGGTTTCCGTTCACCTCGTGGCGCCTCACCCCACCTTCTCGATCACGGCACGGCGGATCAGGAACTTGCCCGGCTCCCGGACCTGCTCGAAGGCCGCGTTGTTGAGGAGGGCGCAACTGCCCGACGCCGAGGTGACCTTGACGGTCGTGGACTTGTTGTTGTCCAGGTTGGTGACCCTCAGCGTGGTCCCGACCGGGAACTGGCCGCTGGACGCGGCCGGGGCGCCGCCCTCGCCGGAGAGGGTGACGGTCGAGCCCTTGCAGACCTGCCGGCCGGAGGCGGCGGCGCCACCGCCGTTGCCCTGGGCGGGCGGGGCGCTCTGCGCGGGCGGCACGCTCCGCTGTCCGCCGCCGGCCTGCTGCCCGCCGGCCTGCTGCCCGCCCGTCTGGGAGTCCTGAGCCGACTCCCCAACGGTGCAGCCGGCGGCCTTCTGCTGGACCTTGATCAGCTTGATGACCGCCTCACGGTTGGCGATCCGGGCCGACGACTGCGCGTCCGGGTTGGCCTTCTGACCCGCGATGAACTTCTGGTTGTTGCCGAGGGCGGTGGCGAACCCCCGGCATGCGGTCGAGTCCGCGGCGGACGACAGGGTCTTCGCGTCCCGCGGGCTCTGTGCCGCGTTCGAGGTGGCCGCCAGGGCGAAGGCCCCGCCGCCCGCCACCGCGGCGGCGCTGACCAGCAGCGCGATCTTCTTCTTGGTGCCAGGACTTCTACGGTGCGACATCGGCGCCTCCAGGGGGCAGGGGAACGTACGCCGCTATGTACGCGAGCCCCGGCCGCCGTGTCTCAACGGTGCCGCGCGTGGCGTAAGTGAACTACGTCATACGACAGTTGGCCCACTGCGCCGCAGGGCGTCCCGTACCGCCTCCGCCGACCGCGCCACCAGCGCCGTACCGTCCTCGGCGGTGATGATCGGCCGCTGGATCAGCTCGGGATGCCCGGCGAGCGCGGAGACCCACCGCTCCCGCGCCCCGGCGTCCCGCGCCCACTCGCGCATCCCCAGGTCCCCGGCGACGTTCTCCCCGGTCCGGGTGATGTCCCACGGCTCCAGCCCGAGCCGCCCGAGCAGCTCCCGGATCTCCTCCGCGCTCGGCGCGTCCTCCAGGTACCGCCGCACGGTGTAACCGGCTCCCTCGGCGTCCAGCACGTCGAGCGCGCTACGGCACTTGGAACAGGCGGGGTTGATCCAGATCTCCATGGGGGTACGGTACGCGCCGCTCGGCATGTTCGAATTCTCGGACCCCTCGCGCCACTCGTGTGACAGTACGCCAATCAACCTCCTCACCAGCGCATTCAGTGCTTCTTCGCGCCCTCCCCGTTGTCGGTGGCCGCCGGTAGACTGGAGGCAGTGTTCGAGAGGATTCGCCGGGGGTTCCGGTGGGTGCTCCGCTCGCCATTGGAGGGTGTCCGTGTCCGTTGCCGCTCTGAGGAACAAGCCGTCGCCGACCCAGTCCACCGCCGGGCGGCCCGTGCCGCTCGACTCGCCGTATGCGCCCGCCATGAAGCGTCCGCTGCCCGCCGGGCGGCCGCGCGAGTGGTACGTGACGCACAACCGGCGCCTGAAGGCCATGCGTCTCGCCATAGCCCTGCTCGACTCGGGCGTCTACCTCCCGACCCAGGCCCGCGACGAGGCGATACGCGACACGGCCGACCGGCTCGGCGTCCACCCGCCGTCCGCCACGACCTGCCGCATGGTCCGAGCGCTGCTGCACTGAACCCGCCCGCCGGGCGTCCCTGAGGGGCTCCCGGCGGCTCATCCCGGCAGCAGCCCGGTCGCCAGCCGGTGCCCGTCCTCCGGGTGGTCGCGGAACCACAGTCCCAACTTGTGGTCGGCTTGGAGAAGTTCGAGCCGGGAATACCGCGCCCGCGCGCGCAGCGCCTCCTCGACCGCCTTCGTCACCTCCGCCGGGATGACCGTGTCCGTGCCCGGCGTCACCAGGACCGCCCTGCCCTCGAAGGCGCGGAGGGCGGGCAGCGCGGGCGAGTCCCGCCAACTGCCCGGTGTGCGCAGGACCTTGGTGAAGGCGCCGGTACCGTCGCCGAACGGCTCGTCCCACGCGGCCGCCGCGAACACCCCCGGTGCGCACAGGCCCACCGAGACCACCCTGCGGCCGTAGTGCCGTACCAGATCCCCCACCGTCTGGCCGCTCATGCTGAAGCCGACCAGGGCGAGGGGGCCGGCTCCGGCGTGGGCGTCGATCACCGCGACCGCCTGCTCGAAGCGGCGGCGCAGGCTGAGTTCGGGCAGCCGGCCCGTGCTGCGGCCGTGGCCGGAGAAGTCGAAGGCCAGGGCGGCGCGGCCCTGCTCCGCGAAGGCCGACAGGAGGGGCAGCAGGCGTTCCTTGCTGCCATTGCCCGCGCCGTGGAGCAGCACGGCCGTGGGGCCCGCGGCAGGTGCTCCCGCGCGTACCGCGCTCAGCCGCTCGCCGTCGCAGTCGACGGTGAACTCGTCCACGGGGCACGGGACATGAGCCCCGCCCTGATGTTCACTCACGGTCACCGAACCCGGAAAAGAGGATGCACTCACAGTAGCCGCGCCGGTACGTTGAATCGCCAGGAGGTTCCGTCATGAGCGTTCTCGTCGTCGCCGCCACCCTCACTCTGGCCGTCCTCGGCATCGGCAACCACCTCTACTGGCTCGCCGCCGTCGTCCTGCTCTGTCTGTACCTCAGGGGCGGCCACGGCTCGCCACCACCCACCCCGCCACCCGGCGGGGGCCCGCCCCCGGAAACGTACCGCGCCTACCGCGACCGCCGTGACCGGCAGGCCAGGTGGGAGCGCCGCTACCGCCGCGAGCGTCCCCACGAGGCGCGGCGGCAGCAGCGGGACAGCCCTTAGGGTCTTTCGTTCGGATCAGGCCGGATCAGGGAGCGGCCCCCGCGAGCCCGGCATGATCCGAACGAGAGGCCCTGAGGGCCTTGGCGAAGCCGCGTCGTCTGCCCGGGGCACAGGGCTCGCGGGGGCAGGGCGCGCGGGGCCCTGATCCGGAGGAAGGCCCTAGTCCGTCATCCCCGGCGCGTCCCACAGCGGGAACCACCGGGAGGTGTCCTTCTCGATCCGCAGGTCCCCCTCCAGCGCCGACGCCACCTGGAGCTCCAGGGCGTTGTCCCGGCGCTGGTGGCCGGGGCGGGTGCACAGAGGGTAGAAGGTACCGCGCTTGTAGAGGTAGACGAGGGCCAGCCGGCGGTCGTCGTCCTCGTCCGCCCGGCGGAAAGCCGCGAGGGAGCACAGCAGCTGGGGGCCGAAGCCGTTGGCCTCCAGCGAGCTGTTCACCGCGTGGAGGTCGTTCACCAGCTCGGGGAGCTGCTCGGGAGAGCGGTGGGAGCTGAGCCAGGAGTACCCGTAGTCGTCCTGGGTCAGCGCCACCGGAGGCCCTTCGCGCTCGGCGTCGGCGTCCAGCAGCGCCCGTACCTCCCGGTGCGTCTGCTCGAACGCCGCCCCCTCCACCGTCGCGAAGCACACCGCGCCCGCCCCGGTCGGGGTGAATCCTGCCGCCACCTGAAGGGTGACCGCCGCCGACGGCAGCGCGAAGAGCTGATCGAGATCGGGCGCCACCGGCCTCGTACGCCCCAGCAGGATGTCCAGCAGACCCAATGATCAGCCCGTCTTCTCGGGGGCGGCGGCCTCGCCCAGCTCAGCGGAGATCCGGCCCAGCTGGGCGAGCCGCTGCTCCAGGGGCGGGTGGGTGGAGAAGAACCGCTCGATGCCCGGCTCCTTGCCGGTGGCGGGGGTGAAGTAGAACGCGTTGAAAGCCTGCGCGGTACGCAGATCCTTGGTCGGGATACGGGCGATGTCGCCGGACACCTTCGTCAGGGCCGACGCCAGCGCCGAGGGACGGCCGGTCAGATGCGCGGCCGCGCTGTCGGCGGCCAGCTCGCGGTAGCGGGACAGCGCACGGATCAGCAGGAAGCTGATCGCGTACACGGCCGCCGAGACACCGATCACCGCGGCGAAGACCGCGGCGGTGTTCTGGTCGCGCCGGCCACCGCCGAAGAGCTGCGAGTAGAACATGAAGCGGACGATCAGCCCGGCGATCACACCCAGGAACGACGCGATCGTGATCACGGCGACGTCCTTGTGCGCCACGTGGGACAGCTCGTGGGCCAGCACACCCTCCAGTTCGGCCGGTTCCAGCCGCCGCAGCAGGCCGGTGGTCACACAGACCACCGCGTGGTCGGGGTTGCGGCCGGTGGCGAACGCGTTGGGCATGTCCAGGTCGGACACGGCGATCACCGGCTTCGGCATGTCCGCGATGGCGCACAGCCGGTCCACCACCGCGTGCAGCTCGGGATACTGCTCCCGCTCCACCACGCGCCCGCGCATCGCGAACATGGCGATCTTGTCGGAGAACCAGAACTGGGCCACGAACATCACGGTCATCAGCACCGCGACCAGCACCCACGACTTCAGCAGCGCGATCAGCGCGGCGACGAACGCCACGTAGAGCAGCCCGAGCAGAAACATGGTGACCGTCATCCGTACGGTCAGCCGCCGGTCACTGCGAAAACGGCTCCGCATCCCGCATCACCCCATACTCGGTATCTCCCCCCGAATCCAGTGTGCACCCGGCGCGGCCCATGCCGGCGTCCACGAGGGGCAAAGCTTTACCCGCTTCACCCGGCCCACGGTCCCGGCCTGATCGAGCGGCGCCGCGAGCTGCCGGCGAGCGGCGTGCGACGCCCACCGGCACTGCTGCGGTCCCGAGCCGGCCCACGCCCTCCGGGTCCGGCGCCGGCCACTCCGCCGGGTCTGCGCCGTCAGTAGGGAGACCTCATCTGCGCCCACCCCAGCAGCACGATCACCGCTGCCACGCATCCCAGCACCACCAGCGTCGACACCCAGGAACTCCGGCGGGAACCACCGACCGGCGTCGGGTCGGCGCGGAACGGCATCGGATCCGGAGGATTCTCCTTCCAGCGGGCCGCGAGCATACGAGCCCGGGCGGAGGGCTCCTTGTGCTCGGCGGAGTCGGCCCATCCGATGTCGAACTCCCGCTGCCAGTCGTCCTGTTCGGTCATGTCACGCAGCCCCTTCCAGACATGGGGACCATGATCCCCCGAGAGTAGGAAGCGCGAGCGCCGGAAAAGGTTGCACGGGCCCTGCCGTCCGCTCCGGATGCCGACCGGGAGGTGCTCACCTAGCATCGGTTGCGTGCCGCTGAGCGGGACGCGTTCCAGTGTCGTCCTGGCGACCGAAGGCGGCCGGCCCACCGACCGCGCCGGACTTCCCGCTCCGACCGCGCGGCCCCTCGAACCGTGCAGTCGCGTAACGCACGCGGGGTGGAAGGAAGGTACGTCCATGAACGCACAGCGCGCCAAGCGTCTCGTGGCGGCATCCGCCGCCGGTCTCCTGCTGGCGGCAGGCGGAGCCGTCGCCGCCACCGGCACGGCCTCGGCCTCAACGGCCACCCAGGTCCAGACCGACCGCGGCTGCGGCTGGTGGGGCGACTGCGGATTCGGCTACGGACCGGGCTACGGCTTCGACAACGGCTTCGGCCCCGGATACGGCTACGACAACGGCAGCGTCGTGGTGATCGTCGTTCCCGGATGAGCACTGCAGCGTGACAAGCGACAGGGCCGCCACCCCCGCCGGGGTGGCGGCCCTCCTCGTGCGAGCCCGAGCCCGGTCCTGGCTCCTCCCCGGAACGGGAAGGAGCCACAGGCCGGTGGCGGCGACGCGTGACCCGGTGAGAACGTAGCCGCCCCCGCCTCCGGGAAGGAGACGGGGGCGGCCACTGGTGTCAGCCGGCGACGGTCACACGTCGTAGTACAGCTCGAACTCGTGCGGGTGCGGGCGGAGCTGCAGCGGGGCGATCTCGTTGGTCCGCTTGTAGTCGATCCACGTCTCGATGAGGTCCGGGGTGAAGACGTCGCCCTGGAGGAGGAACTCGTGGTCGGCCTCGAGGCGGTCGAGGACGGCCGGGAGGGAGGTGGGGACCTGGGCGACGCCCGCGTGCTCCTCGGGGGCCAGCTCGTAGAGGTCCTTGTCGATCGGCTCGGCCGGCTCGATCTTGTTCTTGATGCCGTCGATGCCCGCCAGGAGCAGCGCGGAGAAGGCCAGGTAGGGGTTGCCCGAGGAGTCCGGCGCGCGGAACTCGACGCGCTTGGCCTTCGGGTTGGAACCCGTGATCGGGATACGCATCGCCGCCGAGCGGTTGCGCTGCGAGTACACCAGGTTGATCGGCGCCTCGAAGCCCGGCACCAGGCGGTGGTAGGAGTTGACCGTCGGGTTGGTGAAGGCGAGCAGCGACGGGGCGTGCTTGAGGATGCCGCCGATGTAGTAGCGCGCCATGTCCGACAGGCCCGCGTAACCGGCCTCGTCGTAGAAGAGCGGGGAGCCGCCCGACCACAGCGACTGGTGGACGTGCATGCCCGAGCCGTTGTCGCCGAAGATCGGCTTCGGCATGAAGGTCGCGGTCTTGCCGTTGCGCCAGGCCACGTTCTTCACGATGTACTTGAAGAGCTGGAGGTCGTCCGCGGCGGCGAGCAGCGTGTTGAACTTGTAGTTGATCTCGGCCTGGCCGGCCGTGCCCACCTCGTGGTGCTGGCGCTCGACCTTGAGGCCGGCCCTGTCCAGCTCCAGGGAGATCTCCGCGCGCAGGTCGGCGAAGTGGTCGACCGGCGGGACCGGGAAGTAGCCGCCCTTGTAGCGGACCTTGTAACCCCGGTTGTCCTCTAGCGCGCCGGTGTTCCAGGCACCCGCCTCGGAGTCGATGTGGTAGAACGCCTCGTTCTCGGCGGTCTTGAAGCGCACGCTGTCGAACACGTAGAACTCGGCCTCGGGGCCGAAGAACGCGGTGTCGGCGATGCCGGTGGACGCGAGGTACGCCTCCGCCTTCTTCGCCACGTTGCGCGGGTCACGGGAGTACTGCTCGCCCGTGATCGGGTCGTGGATGAAGAAGTTGATGTTCAGCGTCTTGTCGCGGCGGAAGGGGTCTACGCGGGACGTCGACAGGTCCGCGCGGAGCGCCATGTCGGACTCGTGGATGGCCTGGAAGCCGCGGATCGACGATCCGTCGAACGCCAGCTCCTCGTCCGGGTCGAACGCCTCGACGGGCACGGTGAAGTGCTGCATGACGCCCGGCAGGTCGCAGAACCTGACGTCGACGAACTTGACGTCCTCGTCCGCGATGAACTTCTTGGCCTCGTCGGCGTTCTGGAACATCCAGCTCCTCCTACTCCCGACCGTTCCCGCCGGGGTGGTAGATCGTCTCGTGCGGCCAGTGCGGTGGCACACGCTGGTGTCGACCCTAGGGATGGGTGATTTCTCGGGCGTGACTCGTTTGTTTCACAGAAGTTAACCAGTCACCCCTCCACCGTAGCTCCCCCCACCCCTGCCCGTACTGCCCGAAAGCGGGCGCAGTACCGTGGTCGGGTGGACAACAGGGAAGTGATGGGGTCGTGGCTCTCCGGGCCGCGTGCGGCCATGGAAGAAGCGGGCGCCGACTTCGGGTACCGGGGCGAGCAGCTCGGACTGCCGGAGACCGGGCCGAACTCGATCGCCCGTCCGGGTCGGCGGCTCGGCGCGCTCGCCGTGGACTGGGGTCTGTGCGTGCTGATCGCATACGGCCTGATCACCCACGGCAACTCCCCGGCGACCAGCAACTGGGCGCTGCTCGTCTTCTTCGTGATGAGCGCGCTCACCGTGGGCACCCTCGGCTTCACGCCGGGCAAGCGCCTCCTCGGGCTGCGCGTGGTCGCCCTGGAGACCGGCACCGTCAATCCGCTGCGGGCCCTGCTGCGCACCTTCCTGCTCTGCCTGGCCGTCCCCGCGCTGGTCTGGGACCGCGACGGCCGCGGCCTGCACGACCGGCTCGCCAGGACCGTCGAGGTCAGGATCTAGAACCCGGCGGACGCGCGACGAGCACGCGACCCAGAAGGGGCGCCCGGAGACTCTCCGGGCG